>NZ_JBIWAP010000019.1:0-179311 GCF_044760075.1 Kitasatospora sp. NPDC098663
GCTCGCCAGCCCAGTCTCCCTGCACCCGCAACAGTCTGGCCCCACGCGAAAGCACGTGGGGCCAGAACCTGAAAGATCTTCAGCGATCTCCTAGATCCCCTCGCTCAACGTGGATCGAGGCGAGGGTGATCCGGCTCAGAGCGAGGGATCGGGCTCGACCTTCACCGCGTAGGTCGACGGCCTGCTGTGCGTAGATGAGTGCGGAATCGAGCTTCCCCAAGTCTCCGAAGACTAAGGCGGATTCGCTCGCCAGTGTCGCGCGGTCGAACGGCGAGAGCCAAGGGTGTTCGTCATCGGCGCCGAGTTCAAGCGACACCTCGGCCTGATCCAGCGCAGCGGCTGCGGGCGCGTACTGCCCTGTTGTCGCCAGCGCTCGCGCGTGCATGGTGTGCAGTCGGGCCATAAGACTTGGCAGATGTGGCCCCGAGCGGGCGAGTTCGATCCCTACCAGCGCCCAGTGTGCTGCCTCGCGGGGGTCGCCGGTCTGTAGTGCAAGGTGACTGCTGCTAGCAGCGATGTGCGCGGCCAGGGGCAGGTCTCCAGAGGTTCGGGCAAGCGGCAGCGCCTTTGAGAAGTGCGCCGCGGCTACGGCGTCGTGCCCTGAGTCGTGCGCCATCCAGCCAGCCATTTCGGTTAGCGCAGCAGCAGCCCCGAACACCGCCGGGCCGGACCCGCCGTCGACCAGGCGGGGGGCTACCTGGTCTGTCAGGTGTCGGACTACGGCGCTGTAGAGGCGACCGCCCCCAGCTTGCCTGTCCGCACTCCGGAACGCGTCCATCGCGGAGAGATCATCGGAGTGGGCGAGCGCTTCGCCGAGCGGTGCACGGTACGGCCCCGCCGGTGCAGTCGGCTCCCAGGGACGCCGGGCTAGGCCAAGCAGATTGCCGGGGATGTGGAAGGCGTCGGCGATCTGCTCGAACATGGCCAGCTTCTCAACCTTCGTCCGGCCGTTCATGTAGTCGTACAGCCGCCCTTGGCCGATACCCGCTGCCGTTGCGATACGCCGGGTGCTGACTCCACGCGTGTTCAGCAACTTGAACAGCGCGCCCATGTCCCTGGCGCGAAGAACGGCCAACAAGCGCTCGTCTCCAAGGAGACCAGCGACAATCTCGCGCGGGCCAGGCGGCTGGTGGTCCACTGCATCGCTCCCCGTGACAACGTTCTCGGATCGTAAACCCACAGGCAGTGCACAGACTCCAACTTGGAGTCACTGCCTTGGAGTCCTCTTCCGGTGGTCCGGCGTCGTTGAATGTCAGTCAGCCGAAAGGCCAACAACACCTACAGGCCCCCGTCCCGGACGTGCAGTCATGGAAGCGGCCCGTCCGGGACGGGTTCCAACTCCCGTACCTCCCGCCGAAGCCGAACCTTCGGACGGGCGGGGCCACCACTTAGACCCCGGCGGGTGGGGGCTGGTCAACCGACTGCACCCGCCGGGTAGCGCTCCCGGACACCCGAGAGCGCCCGTCGTCCTATGACGTCGGAGGATGAACAACCCCGCCCCCGGTGACGCGACTTGGACGGACGCGGACGACCGGGGGCGGAGCACCACAACCCCCTGTACCTGCCAGCACAAGGAACGCACGTGGCCAACCGGTGGAGAGACTGGAAAAAGGGCATCGAGGCTGCCGAACGTGTCGTCCGTCTCGACGTGGAGGCGCGCGGGGAAGTCTCCCGTTCTGTGGCCGGTCGCCTGAATGGCCCGTCGATCGGCTCCGTCGCCGTTGACACCCGGGGCGGCGCGCTGATCGGGACCGTCCACAACTACCTACGCGGGATTGCGTACTTGCGAGAGCCCGGGTCTAGCGGGTCCGTGTGGTCGTGCCCCTACTCGCACATCGACCGCCCGACCCGCGAACAGGTCGCCCTGGCGCAGATGCTCGACGCCGGGGTTGAGCTGTACCAGGAGGACGGCGCTATCAAGGGAAGGAACGACCATGCCGATCCCTCGGCGGCTGCCGGCTGAGCCGATCGTCCCCAGTCTGTACAGCAGCATCGCGACCACCATCTACGACGACGACCTGGAGTTCGCCCCGGACACCGGCTGCCAGTGTCCCCAGCGGGCGGCGGGCGGCTGCGTTACCGACCTGGGACTGACGTTCCAGAGTTGGTATCAGCACACCGACGGGCGCGAGGGCGTGTTCGTTCGTCACCGACGGGTGAAGGACGTCGATTCGGGGGCCACGCTCAGCACCGAAGTGGCGTTCCGTAGCCATGACGACAACGGCCAGCCCTTCTTCTGGGCGCTCAAGTGTGGGAGTGCCGTCCACGTCGAAACCGAGTACGAACGGCAGCGCACGTCCCGTCCGCCCGTGTCCGCGAGACTCCCGTTCCAACCGGCGACGCTCGGACGAGTACCGGGCCGCTGAGGCCAACGCGGGCGACCCAACCTACCGCCGGTTTATCCACATGGTGACGGAAGCGTTCGAACCCGTCACGCGCGAACACGGCCCGCAGGACAATGCCGCGTAGACACCCCACAGACCCCCGTCCCGGTCGTCCGTACCGTCCAAGTCGCCGAGCCGGGACGGGCTCAGCACCACCGCAGGACCCACAGCCGACAGGCTGCCCTCGCACCACAGGGTGAGGAGACACACCAGCATGAGCACTCCGAGGAACCGCTCGCCCGGGTCCGTGCCGGGGGACGGAACGCAGGCCCCCGCGCGAAGCTGCGTGCGGCTCCCGAAGCGCACCAACTAACCACCACCACCGACAACACGAAGGAGTCCGACCATGGCTTGGGGAACCGGTAAGGGCGGAAGCAGCGGCGGCGGATCGGGCAAGAACGACGGCGGACAGGGCAAGCACGGGGGGAAGAAGGACCCCGGTGACAGCAAGACCACCAACGACCACCAGTCCGGCAAGATCGACAACAAGCACGGTAAGGACAAGGACAAGTAGTTGACGGACAAGTGGAACGAGTCGGAGCGGGCCGCCGTGCGCGGCCTGCTCCGGGCCATCACGAAGTATCTCGGCCACGACGTGGCCCCCGAGTGGGAGTCCGCCCTCTACGCGGTCCCGCGGCATCGCTTCCTGCCGGATCTGATCTGGAACGCCGACGACCTCACGCCCTGCCGTCGCACGGACGACCCCGCCGGCTGGTGGGCTGCCGCCTACGCGGAAAGCCCGGTCGTGACGCAGGTGAACGATGGTCAGGAAACGGACGACGACCCGGTTCCCACGTCATCCCTGTCCGATCCCAGCATCGTCATCCGCATGCTCGAAATGCTCGAACTGCGGGACGGTATGAAGGTGTTGGAGATCGGCACCGGGCCGGGGTGGAACTGCGGTCTCCTGTCACACCGTCTGGGGTCCGACCTGGTGACCAGCATCGAAGTAGACCCCACCGTGACCACGCGGGCACGCACCACCTTGCACGAACTCGGGCTGTCGCCCGTGGTGGTGTGCGGAGATGGCACTCGCGGATGGCCGTCCGGTGCGAAGTACGCCCGGGTGATCGGCACATGCGCCTTCCGGTCCGTACCGCCGGACCTGATCGCACAGACCGAGCCCGGCGGCCTGGTCCTTCTGCCGTGGGACAGTCCGTGGCTGGGCTGGGGGCTGCTGCTGCTGACCGTCGCCGAGGACGGCAGCGCAGAAGGGCGGTTCCACCCGCACAGCGCGTTCATGCTCAACCGGCGGCAGCGATCCGGGGTCAGGCTTTATCGGGACGTGGTCCGTGATGAGCACGTGCCGCAGGAGTCGCGCACCGAGTTGCCTGCGCACGACATTGCCGAGGACAGGTGGGATCTCGCGTTCACGCTCGGCGTGCAGCTCGGCAACGTTTGGAAAGCGTGGGACGACGACCCCAACGTTGACGGTGTTGCCCGCCGGCTCTGGCTCGCGACTACGGACACCAAGTCGTGGGCGGCCGTCGACTGGGCGGGTGAGGGGTCGGACGGGTTCACCGTGTGGCAGCACGGAGAGCGGCGCCTGTGGGACGAAGTAGCCAAGGCTCACGGGTGGTGGCTCGACAGCAAGGAACCCGGCCCGGATCGTTTCGGACTGACCGTGTCCGCCACCGGGGACCATCGGTACTGGCTCGACAGCCCGGAGAACGTAGTTCGGGCGCCGGATCAGAGCAGCTAGGCCGAGAACTGGGGCGCGGGCGTTCGTATAGGGCTCAGTTGTCCTTCTATCGACCCAATGCCTACCCGCGCCTCGTGGTCCCGCCCCGCTGGTGGTGTCAAGGGCGCTGATCGCGTGCCCGCGTACTGCGGACGGGATCACCTGCCCGGAGGGGCTGTAGGCCCGGAAACACGAAAGCTCCCCTCCCCCCGAACGGGGGAGGGGACTCGTTGTTGGCGGAAACTGGCCATTGTTGTGCATCAGAGGATCTGTCAACCTCGAAGTGGTGACTGGCGCTATCGATGCCGGTATCGGCTGATCTTTCACGGGGGGACGAGAATGAAACGGAACCTGAGGCAGGGTGCGGTACAGGTTGTGGTGGCTGGTGCTCTGGCAGTCAGCGGGCTTGCACTGACGACCGGACCCGCCCACGCAGATACCGGGGACCACTGGGTTACCCTGAAGACCAACCACCACGTGGGACTCTATTGGTCCCCCTGGACGGCCAACAAGGACATCCACCAGGACCTTGCTCCCGGGGACCAGGTGAACGTTCGCTGCTGGACGGTCGGAGAGGACATCGCCAACCAGGGCGACGTTTGGTACTACATCACCACCGAGTACTACTGGTCCGGCATTGGTCGGCAATATTTCAACGACTATGTGTATGGCGCATATGTCGATAACTATGATTTGTGGCATGCGCGAGGTACCAACGGCCTTCCCCAATGTTCCTGACGAGGGAATGACCTGGAAACGCGGAAAAGCCCCTCTCCCGAAAGGGGGAGGGGCTTTTTCGCGTTTAGGAGGTCTGTCGGGCCTCCATCTTGGTCAGCTCGGCCTGGAGGCCGGCCGTGCGGTCGTACGGGGGGTCTCGTGCAGGGCCGAACGGGACTGGGCCGGGTTCATGACGACCCGCAATGGGCCGACCTACCTGCGGGGCCTGCACGACCTCTTCAAGACCGCCCGCGAAGCCGACGGCGACGAGGTCAAGGCGTACCGGTACCCGGTCGCGGACATCCGCAACAACTGGGAAGTCTGGTCGATGCTCACGATCACCACGCCGGGCGTCGAGATCGACTTCGAGGAGCGACCTGGTAAGCGCGTGGCCTACCTCGTGCACCCTGACGGCTCGTGGGCACGGGCGGAGGCGGAACGCTACGAGCCGCCGACGGTCCACCAGAGCGGACCCCGCCGACTCTGGGACGACGTGGAGCGGATTCGGAACTGGCGTGAGGTCGAGGGCGGACTCCCGCTGTACGGCTGCAACGCCAGGATCGACCCGGACGGCGTGATCCACCTGTCCCGCGGTCGGTGGTCGGCCACAATCGACCAGCCCTGATGTTCCCCTCTCCCGCGTCGCCATGGAGGCGCGGGAGAGCAGCGGGCAGCACAGAGCCCCCGGAGGCGCTCGGTGGTGTCATTCCGGGGGCTTTGTGCTGCTGTCTGGCCGCGCAGACGGGAAGAGCGATCCTTGCTCAGACGTCCCCAAGTGGGACGCTCAGGTTGGCCAAACGCTCGGTGTTCACCGACCTCTTCGAGACGATGAGGTCGCGGATCGGGTCGGTGACGTCCCAGACGTTGACGTTCATGCCCGCCAGGACCCGGCCGCCGGCCAGCCAGAAGGCGATGAACTCGCGGGTGGCCGGGTCGCCCCGGAACACCACCTGGTCGTAGCCGTCCGGTTCGACGTAGCCGACGTACTCCAGACCGACGTCGTACTGGTCGCTGAAGAAGTACGGGATCCGGTCGTACACCGCGTCCGGGTGCCCGAGCATCGCGCGGGCGGCGGTCTGCGGCTGGTTGACGGCGTTGGCCCAGTGCTCGACCCGCAGGTGCGTGTCGAACAGCGGGTGGTAGGCGTTGGCGACGTCGCCGGCCGCGTAGACGTCCGGGTCCGAGGTGCGTAGGTGCTGGTCGGTCTTGACGCCGTTGTCGACCTCCAGTCCGGCGGCCTCGGCCAGGCCGGTCGCCGGGGTGATGCCGATGCCGACCACCACCGCGTCGGCCGGCACGGTCGTGCCGTCGCCCAGCCGCACGCCGCTCACCGTGCCGCCGGAGCCGGTGAGTTCGGTGACCTCGACGCCGAACCGCAGCTGGACGCCGTGGTCGCGGTGCAGATCGGCGAAGACCTGTGCCACCTCCCGGCCCAGCACCCGCAGCAGCGGCAGTTCGGCGGCCTCCAGCAGCGTCACCTCGGCCCCGGCCTCCCGGGCCGCGGCCGCCACCTCCAGGCCGATCCAGCCCGCGCCGATCACGGCGACCCGGGCGCCCGGGCGCAGCGCGGCCTTGATCCGGTCGCTGTCCTCGACCCGGCGCAGGTAGAGCACGCCGTCCTGGTCGGCGCCCGGCACCGGCAGGCGGCGCGGGGTCGAGCCGGTGGTGAGCAGCAGTTTGGCGTACTCGACCTGGCCGTCGTCGGTGAGCGTCACGGTGTGTCCGGCCGGGTCGATCGCGGCCACCGCCGTGCCCAGCCGCAGCGTGACGTCCTGCTCCCCGTACCACTGCGGCGGGTGGACGTAGATCTTCTCCCGGGGCGTCTTGCCGAGCAGGTACCCCTTCGACAGCGGCGGCCGCTCGTACGGGCGGTCGTGTTCGTCGCCGATCAGGACGATGCCGCCCCGGTACCCGGCCTCGCGCAGCGCCTGGGCGGCCTTCGCGCCGCCCAGGGACGCCCCGACGATCACGATCGGCCGCTCGCGCCCGCCGTCCTCCGCCGTTCCCGCCGTGCCCGTGCCCATGCTGAACTCCTCGCTCTCCAGCCGGAATCAGGGGCCAGCCTGCCGCCGTCCGGGTGGCGTGTCGAGACCGCGCCGGGCGCGCCGCGCCGCGCTCCCCCGTACGGGTGAACGCGAGCCGGTGTACGAACCGGTGCGCGAACCGCTACGGGGGCGGTCGAGGAATCCGCTACGGGGCCGGCTACGGGGTCATCGCCTCCCGGACCAGCGCGGTGTCGGCGAACTGCTCGAAGCGGACGATCCGGCCGCCGCGCACCGTGAAGTGGTGGGCGACCCGCACCGCGAGCGGCTTTCCGGTGATCTTGTGGACGGCCGTGTAGCGGGCCAGCACCACCACGTTCTCGCCGTCGACCACGTAGGTGTCGTCGTGCGCCGTCCAGTTCTCCCAGGCGGCGGACAGGCGCTCCATGACGTTGGCGGTGACGCCCTTCGGGGTGCGGTAGGTGCCGGCCAGCGGGAAGCCGGCCATCTCGGTCCACTCGACGTCGTCGGCGAGAGTGGCGCGCAGCGCGGCCAGGTCGCCGTGGGCGGAGGCCAGGTACTGGCGGCGGACCACGTCGGCCGGGGCGGAGGACTCGGCGAACGAGGCGGTGTCCCTCGGGATCTCGATCATCGTCGCTCAGCTCCAGGCCATCTCGCCCATGGCGACCTTGGTGCCGAGGTCGACGGCGATCTTCAACCCCAGGTCGGGGAAGCGCCGTTCGAGCGCCTCCTTCGCGGCGGTCGCGTCCGGGGCCCGGCCGATCTCGGTCTCGAAGGCGCGCAGGTAGTCCCCGGTGTGACGGACGGAGGTGAGGTCGGTGGCGGCGCCGGCGGTGCGGTGGCCGGCCGCGACGAACTGCGGTTCGAGCGCCTCGATCCCGTCCAACAGGTCGATCCAGGCCGCGCGTTGGGCCTGTTCGGGGGTGTCGGCCGTCCACACGTGCAGACCCTCGAAGAGCAGTACGCCGCCGAGCACGGCGCGGTGGTGGTGCTGCCAGAGGTAGTGCCGGTCGGGCAGGTGGAAGTCGGCGCCGCGCAGCTCGAACCGGTGCCCCTCGAAGACGAGTTCGTCCCCGTGCAGCACCTCGGGCCGGACCAGCCGGGTGGGCAGCTCGGGGCCGAGGTGGGCCCAGGCCCTGAGCTTGCCCTCGAACGTCTCCTGGATGTGCTCGACGGTGGAGGCGGTGGCCAGGAACCGTGCCTCGGGGAAGGCGTCCTGGACCTCCTGGGCGCCGAAGTAGAAGTCCGGGTCCCCGTGGCTGACGAAGACCGCGGCCAGCCGCTTGCCGCCGGCGCGGATCCGTTCCACCAGCCGGCGGCCGTCGGAGCGGGTGAACCCGGCGTCCACCAGCAGGGCGTCCCGCGGGCCGGTGACCAGGACGGAGGTCTTGTTGAGCGAGCTGTCGGGGCTGTCGATGATCTCGAAGTCGAGAGCACTCATGGGTCTGTTGTCCTTCCTGCTGCCGGGCACGCCTCGCCGCCAGCATCGGCCTTGCGGGTGCGCTCCGCATCCGGAGGAGGGGCGGGGCAGGACCGCTCACGTCGCTGAGACCGCTCACGTCGCCGGGGCCAGTCGCAGCACCGCCAGCGCCCCCAGCAGGGTCGCCCCGGCCAGCACCGGCCACAGCACCCCCGGACCGGCCGCCAATAGCGCCATCAGCGCCGCCGGCGCCGCCGCCCGGCCCACGCCCGAGGACAGCTCCCAGCGCGCCAGCGCCCGCCCCAACAGGTGCGGCGGGGCGGTGGCCGTCACCAGGGCCGTCCCCGCACCGGTGTAGAGGATCTCGCCCAGCGTGAACACCACCGAGACCGCCGCTACGCCCGCCGCACCCGCGGTGCCGCCCAGCGACCCGACCGCCCAGTACCCCAGGTAGGCCAGGGCCAGTGTCACCCCCGAGGCGGCCAGCACGGCCCGCCGCGAACGGTCGGCGAGCCGCAGCACCAGCACCAGCTGCAGCGCGATCACCAGCACCGTGTTGCCCACGAACACGCCCGACGACCACGCCGGGGAGGCGTGCAGGTGCAGCACCAGCAGCGCCGGCAGCGCCACCTCCAGCACGTCGAAGCAGAACGCGTACGGCAGGTTGGCGAGGCTCAGCAGGCTGATCCGCCGCAGCGACTCGCCCTGCTCCCGCACGTCCACCGCCCGGTCGGCGGCCCGGTGCGGTGCGCGCACCCGCAGCGACAGCACCAGCGCGGCGGCGGCCAGGCAGGCCGCGCCCGTCACCCCTGCCAGCACCCGGATCGCGCCCGCCCCGCCGGTCACCACCAGCGTGGCCAGCAGCGCCCCCGAGCCCAGCCCCGCGTTGCGCAGCGACCGCCCGGCCGCCAGCGCGGCGTCCCGCAGCCGGCCCTCGGTCAGCGTGCTGACCACCGCCGCGTGCGTGGTCGGCCAGGACTGGCTGCCCACCCCGATCAGCACCGACGCCGCCACGAACCCCGACAGGCCGTCCGCGACCAGCAGCGCCAGCGCGCCCGCCGCCCGCACCACCAACGTGGCCGCGGCCGGCAGGGTCCGGGCGCCGCGGTCGATCCACCGGCCGGTCAGCGGCACCACCAGCAGGCCCGCCACCATCCCCGCCGACATCGCCAGCCCCGCCGCCGCCGCGCCCAGGTGCAGCACCCCGATCCCGTACAGCAGCAGGAACGGCCGCAGCAGGCCGGAGCCCACCGCGTCCACCACCAGCGCGGCCGCGTACCGGGGCCCGCCCGCCGCGGTCAGCAGCCGCAGCAGCGTGGACGGGCCCCCGGGGCCCGCACCGATCGGCGGGGCCGGCGGCAGGCCGTCGCGGACGGCGGCGTGGTCATGGACGGACTTCTCCTGGATCAGGCTCATGGCCGGTACCGTCCGCCCTGCCCGGCCCGCCGGGCACGTCGATTGACGCTAACCGTCAATCGACGCGGGAGCGGATCCGGGCGGGTGGCAGGATCGCCGTCGTGAGTGAACCGATCAGCAACGTCGTGAGTGAACCGATCAGCAACGTCGTGAGTGAACCGATCGGCAACGTCGTGAGCGAACCGATCACCAAGAGGCGCGGGTGGGCGAGCGCCCCTGCCGGGAGGAGCACGGCGGGCGCATGAGCGTGACCATCGACATCACCGGCCTGCCCGACGAGCGCCTGCTCTTCACGCCGTCCCCGCTGAGCGAGCTGACCGCGATGCTGGACGTCCTCGCCGAGCCCGCGCACCACCCCGCGCTGCACGGCTGGGCGTCCAGCACCGCCGCGACGATCCCGCCGGAGCTGGCCGAGCGGCTGCTGGAGGCCGACTTCCTCTGGCGCTCCTCCCGCGCCGACTTCCTCGTCCCCGGGCTGCCCGGCGCCACCCTGGCCGCCGAGCTCGACGCCGTCGACCGGATGGACGACGAGCTGTACGTCGCCGCGGCCCTCGTCACCACCTGCGGCGCCTCCCGGCCGGCCCGCCGGGCGCCCTCCCCGCTCACCGACCCGGTGGCCAACGAGCGGGCCCGCGAACTCGCGCTCGCCCGGGGCCCCCGGCAGGCCGCCTTCGCGGACCGGCTGCTCGCCGACCCGCCCGCCGTCCGGGCCCTCGTCCGGCGGATGCTGGAGGACTGCGAGTCCGCGTTCTTCGCCGACGCCTGGCAGCGCGTCCTGCCGGCCCTGGCCGCCGACGCCCGGCGCAAGGCCGACCTGCTGGCCCGGCGCGGCCCCGCCGAGGCGCTGGCCGCGGTCTCACCCTCCGTCACCCTCGACCAGAGCGCCGACGGGCGGCGGCGGATCGTCATCGACAAGCTCCAGGACAACGCCACCAGCGGCACCGACGGCGGCGGCGTCACCCTCATCCCCACCGCCTTCGGGCGGCCCCACCTCGTGGTGGTGTACACCCCCGGCTGGCGTCCCGTCCTCCAGTACCCCGTCGCCGAGGAGGGCATCCCCGAACCCGTCTCGCTGGCCCTCGTCCAGCAGCGGCTGGAAGCCCTCGCCCACCCCGTCCGGCTGCGCCTGGCCCGCACCATGGCCCGCGGCGCGCACACCACCGGCGAACTCGCCTCCGCCTGGCAGCTCAGCGCGCCGGAGGTGTCCCGGCACCTGGCCGTCCTGCGCAAGGCGGGGCTGCTCATCACCCAGCGGCGCGGGCGGTACATGCTCTACCAACTCGACCTGTCCGGCAGCGCCCGGCTCGGCTCGGACTTCCTGGAGGCGTTGCTGCGGTGACCGGTGTCGTGGTGAGCGGCGGACCGGCAACGGGTGAGCGGGAACGGGTGAGCGGGAACAGCGGGGGAGCGGAACGCGTTCGTCCGGGCATGACCGACGACGCCTCACCCCGCATCCTGCGCTACGCCGCCTTCACCACCCGCCCCGAGGGCGGCAATCCGGCGGGCGTCGTACTCGACGCCGCAGGCCTGACCGACGAGCGGATGCTCGCCATCGCCGCCGAGCTCGGCTACTCCGAGACGGCCTTCCTGACCGCGGGAGCGACCGAAGGCGCCTACGGGGTCCGGTACTTCAGCCCGCTCACCGAGGTGCCGTTCTGCGGCCACGCCACGGTCGCCTCCGCCGTCGCGCTCGCCGCCCGCACCGGCCCCGGGCAGTACGTCTTCACGACGGCCGCGGGCGACGTCCCCGTCCAGGTCGACCAGGACGCGGAGGGCGTGCTGCGCGCCACCCTGACCAGCGTCGAGCCGCAGGTGGAGGACGTGACCGAGGCCGACGTCGACGAGGTCCTCGCCCTGCTCGGCTGGGCCCGCACCGACCTCGATCCGACCCTGCCGCCCCGGATCGCCTACGCCGGCGCCCGCCACCTCGTCCTCGCCGCCGCCACCCGCGACCGCCTGGCCCGCCTCGACTACGACTTCGACGGCCTCGCCGCCTACACCCGGGCCCGCGACCTGGTGACCCTCCAGCTCGTCTGGCGCGAGGCCTCGGACGTCTTCCACGTCCGCGACCCCTTCCCGGTCGGCGGCGTCGTCGAGGACCCGGCCACCGGCGCCGCCGCGGCCGCCTTCGGCGCCTACCTGCGGGAGCAGGGCGCGGTGGCGGCCCCGGCGGTGCTGACCCTCCACCAGGGCGAGGACCTGGGCCGCCCGGGCGTCCTCCACGTCGAACTGCGGACGGCGGACAACCGGATCCGGGTGTCCGGCGCGGCGGTGGCGATCCCGTAGCGCGAGCGCGACCGGCCCGGTCCCGGCCCGGTCCCGGCCGTGGGCACCCGGAAATTCGCTCGCACACGGGGCCCGGGTGGGCGAAGCTGCCCGGATGCAGCGAGCGAGCGAACGCGCCGTCACCGTCCATCTCACCCACGGGGCCGAGTACTTCGGCCCCGTGGGCCCGTTCCAGGCGGCGGGCGGGTGGTGGTCGTCGGTGGACGGGGTGGGCGCGCGGGCGGCCGAACTCGCCGGGGTGCCGGTGCTGGTGCTGCGGCTGGTGGAGGGGCGGAGCGAGCAGGGCGGGCACGGCGGGCAGGTCTGGTACCACGCCGAGGCGCTGGAGCGGCCGACGGCCGTCGAGGCCCGGCCGCTGGACGCCGGGACGGCCGCGCTGCTCGGCCCCGCCGAGCGCCGCGCGGCCTGGGCCACTCCGGCCGGGCTGGGGGAGGCGCTGGCCTGGGCGGAGGCGGAGCTGGCCGGGGCCGGCCGTCCGGTCGCCGGCCCGGCGCGGCAGATCCGGACCTGGAACCTGTCGGGCCTCCTCCGCCTTCCGACGGCCACCGGCCGCGACGCCTGGCTGAAGACCACGACGCCCGCCTTCAACGCCCGGGAGGGTGAGGTGATCGCGCTGCTCGGCGGCGTCGACCCTGGCCTCGTGCCGCCGGTGCTGGCCGCCGACCCGGTGGGCGGGCGGCTGCTGCTGGACCACGTGCCCGGCGAGGACTGCTGGTCGCCGTCCCTCGACACCGTCGAGGAGGTGGTGCCCCGGCTGGTCGCCGCCCAGGCGGCGCTGGCCGCCGACGGGCGCGCGGCGAAGGCCGGGCTGCGCGACCGGACGCCCCGGACGCTGCTCGCCCAGGCGCAGGCGCTGCTCGACCGGCTCCCCGGCGAGACCGACCTGACGCCCGGGGAACTGGCCGGAGTCCGCCGACTGGTCACCGAACTCCCCGCGCTGCTGGAGGAGTTGGCGGCCTGCGGCCTCCCCGAGACCCTGGTGCACGGCGACTTCCACCCCGGCAACTGGCGCTCCGACGGCGAGCGTCCGGTGGTCGTCGACTACGCCGACTCCTGCCTCGGCCACCCCGCCCTGGACGGGCTGCGCCCGCGCGCCTACCTCACGCCGGAGCGCTGGCAGCACCTCGTCGAGGTCTGGCTGAAGGCCTGGAGCGAGCACGCGCCCGGATCCCGGCCGTGGCGCGCGCTGAAGTTGGTCGAGCCGCTGTACCACCTGTCCTACGCGCTGCGCTACCAGGAGTTCCTGGACCACGTCGAGGAGAGCGAACGCCCCTACCACGCGGGCGACCCGGCCGCCGAGCTGCGCGCGGCACTGGCCTGCGGCGTTCCCGACCTCACCGACCTCACGGGTCAGAACACCTAGGCCGGACAGGACCTAGACTGCCGGGGTGGATCGGACGACGCCAGGCCCCGTGCTCCCGGAGCTGCCGCTCCAGGAGCTGGAGTGCTTCTCCGTCCTGGTGCGCCAGTTGCACTTCGGGCGGACGGCGCAGCTGCTGGGCGTCTCGCAGGGCCGGGTCTCCCAGTTGATCAAGCGGCTGGAGGGCCGGGTCGGCGCCCCGGTGTTCGAACGGACCAGCCGACGGGTCGAGTTGACCGAGCTGGGGCGCGAGCTGGCCGAGCAGGTGGTGCCCGCCGTCGACCGGCTCCGGGTGGGCTTCGAGGCGGCCCGCGCCCGGGCCGCCTCGACGGAACGGCCGCTGCGCCTGGGGTTCCAGTGCGCCGTGTACGAGCCGGTGGCCAGGGCGATCGCGGGCCTTGCGGAGGGGGCGGCCCAGCTCGTCGAACTGTCCTGGGGCGATCCGTTCTCCCACCTGGGCCGGGGCGAGATCGACCTGGCCATCGTGCTGTCCCCGTGCCGGGAGGACGGCCTGCGGGTGCTGCTGGAGTTCTCGCGGCAGCCGATGTACGTCGCCGTCTCCGCCGGGCACCGCCTGGCCGGGGCGGCGAGCGTCTCCGCGGACGAACTGGCCGGGCTGGCGCTGATCGAACCGCGGGGGCCCGCCCCGGACTACTGGCGCCGGGCGAACGCCCCGCGGCGGACGCCGGACGGGCGGGAGCTGGCCTACCCGGCGGGCGCGGCCACGCTCCAGGAGGGGCTGTCGACGGTGGCCAGCACCCGCCTGGGGCTGCTGCTGTGCGAGGCGAGCACGGCGTACGTTCAGCGGCCGGACATCCGCTACCTGCCGGTGCCGGGTCTGGAGCCGTCCACGCTGCTGGTGGTGCAGGGCGGGCGGCCGCCGCACCCGCTGGCCGGGGCCTTCGTGCGGGCGCTCACCGCCGTGGGCGCGTGACGGCGGCGAGCAGCAGTCCGGCCGCCGTGATCAGCGCCGCCGTGAGGAGCACGGCGTGGGTCCCGGCCCGGTCGATGACCAGCCCGCCGGCGAGCGAGCCCAGCGCGATGCTCGCGTTGAACACGCCCGCCCACAGCGCCGCCGAGGCCTCGATCCGGGCGGGGTCGGCGATCCGGACCCAGGTCTGGGTGGAGATCGAGACCCCGCCGTACGAGGCGCCCCAGACGACGAGCGCGAGCAGCACCGCCACCACGCTCCCGGTGAGGAGCGGCAGGAGGGCGGTGGCCAGTGCGACGCCCGCGAGGGCGGTGGTCACGGCCGCCTTGGGGCGCCGGCCGGCCGCCGGGCCGAGGGTGAAGTTCCCGGCGACGCCGGCCAGTCCGTAGACCAGCAGGCAGGCGGCGATGACGCCGCTGCTCAGGCCGGCGTCGACTTCGAGCACCGGCCGTACGTACGTGTAGCCGGTGAAGTGGCCGAGCACGACCAGCGCCGTGACGGCGAGTCCGGCGGCGACGCCCCGGCTGCGCAGCGTGTCCCCGATCCCGTCGAGCCGGCCGCGCTCGTGGACGGGGAGAGCGGGGAGCGTGCGGGCGAGGACGGCGGCGGACACCGCGCCGAGCAGGGCGAGGGCCCAGAACGCGGAGCGCCAGCCGAGCAGCGCCGCGAGGTAGGTGCCGAGGGGGACGCCGAGCACCGAGGCGATGGAGACGCCGGAGAAGATCAGCGTGGTGGCGAGCGCGATCCGCGGTCCGTCGGCGAGGCGCGGTCCGAGCCCCGCGGTGATGCCCCACACCATGCCCATCGCGAGGCCGAGCAGGACGCGGGCGGCGGCCAGCACGGGGTAGCCGGGGGCGAGCGCGGTGAGCGCGTTGGCCAGCGACAGCAGCAGCATGAAGGCGACCAGCACGTGCTTGCGGTCCCGGAGCCCGATGAGCGCGGGAACGAACGGGGACAGGGCGGCGGCGAGGAGCCCGGTGATCGTCAGGGAGAGCCCGGTGACGCCGTCGGAGACGCCGAGGGTCTTCGAGACGGGGGTCAGCAGCCCCACGGGCATCATCTCGGCGGAGACCACGGTGAAGGTGGCGAGGGCCACGGCGGTGATCGGTGCCCAGCGGGGCGGGCTGCCGGGGGCGGCCGGGGGCGCGAGGGTGTCGGCGTCGGTCATGGGGCCAGCCCATCAGCCGTGCCGAGGGCGGAACAAGATCGATGAGCTCATCCGTCGATTAGCCGGGCTCATCGATCCGGGAAGGCCCCCGGCGCCGTCCGCCGCGTCGGGGCGGACGGCGCCGGGGCGTGGTCACTCCGCCGGGGCGATCCGGTAGCCGCCCGCGGCCGAGTAGAGGGTCAGCGCCTCGACCGGGCAGAAGTCGACCGCGTCGGCCAGTGCCTCCGTCAGCTCGGCGCCGTCGGCCGCGTAGTCGGCCACCGGCTCGGCCAGCCCGTCGGCGCCGAGCGCCAGCGAGCCGGGGGCGCTCAGGGCGCACATCCCGGAGCCGATGCAGCGGTCCCGGTCGACCCGGACGACCACCGCGTCGGCGCCCGTCCCCGGGGTGGCCGTCACCAGGCGACCTGGAGGGACTCGGGGCTGCGGGTGAGCAGGCCCCGCCGCCAGTCGATGTCCTCGACCGGCCCGGTCAGGCGCAGCGAGGGCAGCCGGCGGGCCAGGCGGTGCAGGGCGAGTTCGAGCTCCATCCGGGCGAGCCAGGCGCCCAGGCAGTGGTGCGGCCCGGCGCCGAAGGTCAGCATCGGCGCGGCCAGCGGGGAGAACAGCTCGGTGAGCAGGTCCCCGGTGAAGACCGTCGGGTCCTGGTTGGCGGCGACGGTGTCGGCGGCGACGACGCTGCCCGCCGGGATGACCACCCCGCCGATCTCGACGTCCTCGATGGTGCGGCGCAGCAGGCCGGGCAGGTGCTGGGAGTCGCCGAGCGGGACGGCGCGCAGGATCTGCTCGGTCGCGGCGGTCGCGCTGGCCTCGTCGGAGGAGAGCCGCTGCCAGGCCTCGCGGTCCTCGGTGAGCAGGTAGACCAGCGCGTTGCCGAGGCTCGTCATGGTGGTCTCGTGGCCGGCCACGACGAGGCCGATGACCAGCGTGACCAACTGCTCCTCGGTGATCGAACCGTCCTCGGCCGCGGCCGCGAGCAGGCTGCTGACCAGGTCCTCGCCGGGGTCGGCGCGGCGTTCGGCGATCACCGCGGCGCCGAAGCCGGCGAACTCGGCCATGGCGGTGGCGATCTCCTCGGCCGTGTAGGCGGTGGCGGAGAGCGCGTGGTCGCTCCAGTGCGAGAGCTTCTTGCCGTCCAGGTTGTCGAGCCCCATCAGCCGGGTGATCACCTGGACGGGCAGCTTGCGGCTGTAGCCGGCCACGATGTCGGTGGGGGAGCCGTGGTCGATCATCTCGTCGATCAGGGCCTCGACCACCGAGGCGACCCAGGGCCGCCAGCGGGCGATGGCGCGCGGCGTGAAGGCCCGCTGCACGGTGCGGCGCAGCCGCTGGTGCTCGGTGCCGTCGATGTTCAGCAGCCCCTGCGGGCTGTCGAGGATGTTCGGGACGAGGGTGATCGGCGGCGCGTCCGGCGCGTACAGCGGGGCGCGGCCCAGGCGCGGGTCGGTCAGCACCTGCCGCACGTCCGCGTGGCGGCTGACCAGCCAGACGGGCGTTCCGGTGGGCAGCGCGGCGAGCCGCGGCGGACCGGGCTCCAGGTGGCGCAGGCAGTGCATCGGGATGAGCGGGACGGTGCCGGTTCCGGCACCGGTCGCACTGTTCTCGGCGGACATCCGTACTCCAGACTCCAGGGCGGGGGGCCGCGCGTGACGGCCCGACGGGGGGTGGAACCGGGATGGTGCGGGGACGGGTGGGGCGGGCCGGCGGGCGGCTCGGCCCGGGCCGGGTTCGGCGGACCGGGACGAACGGTGGATCGGGTGGGGCGGCGGATCGGGACGAACGGTGGATCGGGTGGGACGAACAGCGGATCGAAGGCGGAAGCGAAGGCGAACGCGGACCTGGACGGGGGATGGCGCGAATCGTGCGACGGCGTACGGTCGGTACGCCTCGGCGCGGACGGCGCGCGGTGGCGCACCGTCGGGTGGGGCGGATGTGCTGAGCGTGGTCGCGTGGACCGCTTCTGCTACGACCGTACGTGGGCGGCGGCGCGCGCGTCAGCGGCACTTCCAGCCAACGGCGCTCCTTTCCGGGCACTTCGAGGCACGCTGACGGGCGCTCGGCGCCGCCCGCGCGCCCTGCCCTGCGGGCCGCGCCGGGGGGTCCGGCGGATATCTCGACGGCATATGACGCCCTCGCGGGCGGTGCGGTGAGCCGGATCACCGGACCCGCCCCGTCGGCGCCCGTCGCTACGGGCGCTACGCTTCGTGGGCAGTCGTTTGTCGCAGGTCACGCCGGTGCAGAGCCGCATCGGCCGACGGAGGTGGAATCGGATGGCCCAGCAGGTCAAGGCAGTCATCGCGCGCGCCAAGGGCGCGCCCGTGGAGGTGACCACGATCGTGGTGCCGGACCCGGGGCCGGGCGAGGCGGTGGTCAAAATCCAGGCCTGCGGGGTCTGCCACACCGACCTCCACTACCGCGAGGGCGGCATCAACGACGAGTTCCCGTTCCTCCTCGGGCACGAGGCGGCGGGCATCGTCGAGTCGGTCGGCGAGGGCGTCACCGAGGTCGAGCCGGGCGACTTCGTCGTCCTCAACTGGCGCGCGGTGTGCGGCCAGTGCCGCGCCTGCCGGCGCGGCCGCGCGCAGTACTGCTTCAACACCCACAACGCCAAGCAGAAGATGACGCTGCTGGACGGCACCGAACTGTCCCCGGCGCTGGGGATCGGCGCGTTCGCCGAGAAGACCCTGGTCGCGGCCGGCCAGTGCACCAAGGTCGACCCGGCGGCCTCGCCGGCCGTCGCCGGCCTGCTGGGCTGCGGTGTGATGGCGGGCATCGGCGCCGCCATCAACACCGGGGGCGTCGGCCGCGGCGACTCGGTCGCGGTGATCGGCTGCGGCGGCGTCGGCGGCGCGGCCGTGATGGGCTCGCGGCTGGCGGGCGCGTCGAAGATCATCGCCGTCGACATCGACGACCGCAAGCTGGAGACGGCCCGCAAGCTCGGCGCCACCCACACCGTCAACTCCCGTAGCACCGACCCGGTCGAGGCGATCCGGGAGCTGACCGGCGGAAACGGCGCGGACGTGGTGGTCGAGGCGGTCGGCCGCCCGGAGACGTACAAGCAGGCCTTCTACGCCCGCGACCTCGCCGGCACCGTCGTCCTGGTCGGCGTGCCCACGCCGGAGATGACGCTGGAGCTGCCGCTGCTCGACGTGTTCGGCCGCGGCGGCGCGCTGAAGTCCTCCTGGTACGGCGACTGCCTGCCCTCGCGGGACTTCCCGATGCTGATCGACCTCCACCTCCAGGGCCGCCTGGACCTCGGTGCGTTCGTCACCGAGACCATCGAACTCGACGCGGTGGAGCAGGCGTTCGAGCGCATGCACCAGGGCGACGTGCTCCGTTCGGTCGTGGTCCTGTGAGCGAGCGCAGCGAGCGAACCATCGAGAGGTGCGCATCGGGCGAAGCACCTGCCGAGCGAAGCGAGGTGGACGCATGAGTCCGAGGATCGACCGACTGGTCACCGCCGGGACCTTCGAACTCGACGGCGGCAGCTGGGAGGTGGAGAACAACGTCTGGATCGTCGGCGACGACGAGCAGGCGGTGGTGATCGACGCCGCGCACGACGCCGACGCGATCGAGGCCGCGCTCGGCGGGCGCCGGCTGGTGGCGATCGTCTCCACCCACGCGCACAACGACCACATCGACGCCGCCCCGGCCCTCGCGGCCCGCACCGGCGCGCCGATCCTGCTGCACCCGGACGACCTGCCGCTGTGGAAGCTCACCCACCCCGAGCGCCTGCCGGACGGCGAACTCGCCGACGGGCAGCGGATCGAGGTGGCCGGCACCGAGCTGACCGTCCTGCACACCCCGGGCCACGCCCCGGGCGCGGTCTGCCTGTACGCGCCGGAGCTCGGCACCGTCTTCACCGGCGACACCCTGTTCCACGGGGGCCCGGGCGCGACCGGCCGGTCGTTCTCGCACTTCCCGACGATCATCGACTCGATCCGCGAGCGGCTGCTGTCGCTCCCGGCCGAGACGGTGGTCCGCACCGGCCACGGCGACCCGACCACCATCGGCGCCGAGGCCCCGGCCCTGCCGGACTGGATCGCCCGCGGGCACTGACGACGAACGGCCCCCGGAGCACGCCGCGTGCTCCGGGGGCCGTAGCATCGCGATCATGGCCCATGATCCACGCGACCTCGACGACGCCTTCCTCGCCTTCTGGCGCGAGCGTCACATCGCCACCCTGACCACCGCCCGCCCGGACGGCTCCCCGCACGTGGTGCCGGTCGGCGTGACGTACCAGCCGGAGACCGGGACGGCCCGGGTGATCACCAGCCGCACCAGCCGCAAGGCGCGCAACGTGGCGGCGGCCGGCCCGCAGGGCCTGCGGGTCGCGGTCTGCCAGGTGGACCGGGCCCGCTGGTCGACCCTGGAGGGCGTGGCCGTCGTCCGGGACGAGCCCGAGCAGGTCGCCGACGCCGAGCGGCGCTACACCGAGCGCTACCGCGAACCCCGGGTGAACCCGGACCGGGTGGTCATCGAGATCGCCGTCTACCGCGTCCTCGGCCGGCCCTGAGAGCTCTGCTCCCGGGCTGCCTCACACGTGGCTCGCGCCCATCCTGAGCGCGAGCTCGCGGGCGTGGTCGACCGCCGCGGGGCCCCGGCCGGCGTCGGGCGCCTCGGAGAGGAAGACGAGCGCCAGCATCAGCGCGGCGTCCAGTCGGCCCACGAGCAGGCGCGGATCGTCGTCGGCCGGGGCGGTCGCCGTCCTCGCGTACCCGCGGCGGACCGCCGCCGGGTCGAGGTCGTTCTCCGGGTACCGGGCGTACTCGACGAGTCGGCCGAACTCCACGGCCGGGGGCCCGAGCAGGGCGTTCGACCAGTCCAGCAGGGCGACCGCCCGGCCCTGGTGGCGGCGGATGTTGGCGCTGCGCACGTCGAGGTGCAGCAGGCTGTCCTCGGCGCAGCCGGCGAGGTGGCCGGCGAGCAGGGAGGCGGACGGCGGCTCGGGCCAGTCGTCGACGCGGCGGCGGATCTCGGCCCAGCGGCGCCCGATGCGCGCGGCGATCGCCGCCGCCGTGCCGGCTCCCTCCGCCGCGACGGGCCTCAGCTGCGGCGGCGGCACCCGGTGGAGCCTCGCGAGGAGGTGACCCAGCTCGAAGGAGTCGAGGTCCGAGCCGTCGTCGGGGACGTAGGCGGACAGCAGCACGTCGGGGGCGGCCGGGTCGTCCGCCAGGACGAGCTCCCTCGGCTGCGCGACCGGCAGGCCGTGGGCGGCCAGGTGCTTCGCGATGGCGTACTCCTGCCGGAGCAGGGTCCGGGTGTCCACGTGGGGGTCGTTGGCGTTCGACTCGTACCGCCGGCGCGCGAGCCGCATCGCGACGGGCCGGCCGTCCCGCCCCTGCGCCCGGAACACGGAGAACTCCAGGCCCTCGCCGACGAGTTCCAGACCGCTCAGGCCCCACCGCTCGGCCAGGTCGTCCAACGCGGCGAATCGCTCACTCATGTACACCTTCGGGGTTTCGCGGTCGCAGGTCGGCCTGCGTCGTTCACCACCAGTGTGAAGGCGCCGGGCGGGCACGTCAGGCGTTCGACGGAGGTGGCACGCGATGACGCGGGATGGCGCGGGTGCGGCTCCGGCCCGGCTCAGCCCCGGTTGTGGTCGCCGGCCGCGCCGTCGAGGAGTTCGCGCAGGATGTCCATGTGGCCCGCGTGCCGCGTCGTCTCCGTCACCATGTGGATGAGCACCCAGCGCAGCGACACGGCGTCGCCGAACCAGGCCTTGCCCAGGTCGTCGAGGTCGAGCTCGCCGATCACCTCGTCGGCGGCGGCGCGGGCGCGGGCGTAGAACGCCAGGACGTCCTCGGTGGACTCGTGCGGCTCCACCCTCATGTCGGAGGTCTCGTCGGCCTCCAGGTCGAAGGGCAGGGGCCCGGTCTCGCGGCCGAACGCCTCGCAGAACCAGCCCAGCTCGGCACCTCCCAGGTGCTTGACCAGGCCCAGCAGGTTCGTCCCCGACGGGGTCATCGGCCGCCGCAGCTGCTCGTCGTCCAGGCCGTCGAGCTTCCACAGCACCGCGTCACGGTGCCGGTCGAGGGCGACGTGCAGACTCTCCTTCTCAGCACCGGTGAACGGTACGCGCTTCATCATGGGCGGACCGTACCAGCCGTCACCGACAAGTGCCGCCGGGCCGGCGGACGGCCCCGTTCCGCTCGCGGGCGGCACCGGACGGCGCCGTCCGCCCGGGGTGGCGCCGCGTCAGGCGGAGCGGTGGTAGGAGGTGAGCGAGATCCGGACCGGGCCGTCGTCGGCCGAGGCGAGGATGCGGACGATGGCGATGTCCTGGCCGCCCTGGGCGCGGACGCAGAAGCTGCGGTCGGTGCGCAGGGCGTTGAAGGGCAGGGTGGAGACCGGCTGGGTCTCGACGCCCTTGACGCAGTCGGGGAGGGTGAGCCGGCCGGTCGGCGCGACGTAGGCGTCGCTGTCCTCGGGAATGGAGAACTCGCCGGCGTGGCGGCCCAGGTACCAGGTGGAGGCGTCCTGGGCGGTGACCTTCCCGGCCTTGAGGTCGAACTCGTAGCTGGGGTCGGGGGAGGTGAGTTCGAGGTTGGTGTGGACGGCGGTGTACCCGGCGGCCGTCGTGGCCGGGGCGGTGGCCGGGGCACTCGTGGCGGCGCCGGACGGGGGGAGGCCGGCGGCGACGTTCTGGTCGTCGGGGTCGTCGAGGTACTCGGGATCGAGCAGCATGAACGCGGCCGCGGCGCCGACGAGGAGGGCGGCGGTGGTCAGGAGCACGGTGCGGGTGCGGGTGTGCCGGCGGGCGGGGGCGGCGGGCTCGGGTCTGTCGGGGGCCGGTTGCAGCCGGGTGGGCGACGGGGCGGGGAGGCCGAGCGTGGTCGGGGCGTCGGCCGCGGCCCGGGCCGGGGAGAGGACGGTGGCGGGCGGGGCGGGTGTGCCGGGCGTGGTCGGCAGGTCGCTGTGGCGGCGGATCGCGCCGACGACCTGCTGGGGCAGCCAGTCGTCGGAGAAGCGGAGTTCGCCGCCGGTGGCGGGGTGCCGGCGGGCGGCCTCGATCAGCTGGGCGGTGCCCGGCCGGTCCTCGGGGCGCTTGGCCAGGCAGAGCCGGACCAGTTCGTGCAGCCCGGGCGGCAGCTGGGAGAGGTCGGGCTCCTCGTGCACCGCCCGGTACAGCGAGGCGGGCTCGGGCCCGTCGTCGAAGGGGGGAGCGCCGGAGCCGACGTAGGCGATCAGGGCGCCCAGCGCGAAGACGTCGGTGGCCGGGGCGGCGGACAGGCCGAGGGCCTGTTCGGGGGCCATGAAGCCGGGCGAGCCGATCCGCAGACCGGTGCCGGTGAGCGGGCTGGCGTCGGCGGCCCGGGCGATGCCGAAGTCGATGACGCGGGGGCCGTCGGCGGCGACGAGGACGTTGCCGGGCTTGAGGTCGCGGTGGACGACGCCCGCCGCGTGGATCGCCTGGAGGGCCTCGGCGATGCCGGCGAGGAGCAGCAGGACGGTCCGTTCGGGCAGCGGTCCGTAGTGCTGGACGACCTGCTGGAGGGAGGGGCCGGGCACGAAGGTGGTGGCCAGCCAGGGGGTGGCGGCGTCGGTGCCCGCGTCGACCACCTGGGCGGTGTAGAGGCCGTGGATGCGCCGGGCGCTGGCGACCTCCTGGGCGAAGCGGTGCCGGAACTCGGGGTCCTCGGCGAGTTCGGGCCGGACGACCTTGAGCGCGACCGGCCGCCCGCCGGGGGTGTAGGCCAGGTAGACGAGGCCCATGCCGCCCGCGCCGAGCCGCGCGCAGAGGCGGTAGCCGCCGACCTCGCGGGGGTCGTCCGGGGACAGCGCCTGGAACGCCGTGGGCGACGGGGCGCCGAAGGGCTCTGCGGTCATGCTGGCTCCCAGCGGGTCGTGCGGGTGGGACGGGGGAGTGGCGGAGCGGGCGGGGCAAGGTGAGGCGGGGTGGGACGGCGCAAGGCGAGGGCGCGGCGAGTGGTCGGGCCGGGGCCCGGGCGGACGCCGGCGTCGCGAAGCGCACCGGATCATACCCCGACTGGGATTTCAGTCAGGAATGGGGCCCTCCGGTCGGCCGGTGCCCCCTCCGGGTAAGGTGACTCCTTGTGGCTGACCGTCGAACCTTGATCATGGAAGCGGCTGCGCGGGTCATCGCCCGGCGCGGCGTCCGCGGGCTGCGCGTGGAGGAACTGGCGGCGGAGGCGGGGGTGTCCACCGCGCTGATCTACTACCACTTCAAGGACCGCGCGGGGATCCTCCGCGCGACGCTGGAGTTCATCAACGACCGCGCCGAGCGCTACACGACGGAGCGCGCGGCGGACGCGCCGCCGCTGGACGCCCGGGGCGAGCTGGAGCAGACGCTGCTGCTGGAGCTCCAGGACACCCCCGAGGTGCGGGAGAACAGCACGGCCTGGGGCGAGCTGCGGGCGAGTGCGGTGTTCGACCCCGAGCTGCGGGAGGACCTGGCCCGGGCCACCCTCGTCTGGGTCCAGGAGGTCGCGGAGCTGCTCGGGCAGGTGCGGCCGATGAACGGGGCCGCCGCCCTGGCGGCCTCGGCCGAGCGGCTGACCGCGCTGCTGGAGGGGCTGAGTGTCCGTTGGCTCAGCGGCAGCCTGCCGGTGGCGCACGCGCGTGAGCTGATGGCCGGCGCGATCGACGCCGAGGTGGAGCGACTGCGCGGGTAGCGCGCGTCGCGTTCCGGCCCCGGGCGAAGAGGTGGCCCGGGGCCTTGTCGCGTTTCGGGGACTTTCCGTGCCGGGCCTTTTCCGTGCCGGTCCTTTTCCCGCGTCGGGGCCGGTCGGGCAGTTTCATGATCTGGAGCTTGACTGAAAATTCAGTCAATGTCAGAGTTGCGACTGCGGGGCCACCGGTCACTCGGTGGGCAATACTTGATTTGGAGATCCGTCATGAGCAACATCCACGGTGACAACCGCTCCCTGTTCGACCGCCTCTTCGGGGCCCCGCCCTCGCCCTCGCCCCCGCACCAGGCGGAGCGCGGGCTGCCGTACGCCGGTGAGGCAGGGCTCCCGCAGTGGTGGGTGGACCGCGACGACGTCCCGCACGCCCGCACCTGGATGTCCTGGCCGTCCCGCAAGTCCGTCTGGGGCAGGCAGCTGGCGGGTGTCCAGCAGGACATCGCGCTCATCGCCCGGACCATCGCCCGCTTCGAGCCGGTGGTCATGTGCGCCCCGGACGACTACAGCGTCCGGGAGGCCCGGTCCCTGTGCGGATCCGCCGTCACCGTGACGGACGCCGTCCCCACCGATGACCTCTGGATGCGGGACACCGCCCCGGTGTTCCGGCGCGACGGCTACGGGCGGCTCGACGCCGTCGGCCTCAACTTCAACGGCTGGGGCGGCAAGCAGACCCACCGGGACGACGCCGAGGTCGCGCGCGGCATCGCCGAGATGCTCCGACTCCCCTTCTCCTACGCGGAGTTCGTCGGTGAGGGCGGCTCGGTCGAGACCGACGGCGACGGCACCCTGATGGCCACCGAGAGCAGCCTGGTCAACAAGAACCGCAACCGGGGCATGAGCCGGGACGAGATCGAGGAGGCCGTCCTGGAGGTGTACGGCGCGGACAAGATGATCTGGGTCCCCGGGATCAAGGGCCAGGACATCACCGACGACCACATCGACGTCACCTCCCGGTTCGTCCGGCCGGGCGTCGTCCTGGTGCAACTGCCCCCGGCGGACCGCCACGACGTCTGGGCCCGGGACGCCCGGGAGCAGTTCGACATCCTCTCCCGGGCCACCGACGCCAGGGGCCGCCGGCTCCAGGTGATCCGGGTGGACGGCCCCGACACCGTCCGCTCGCGCGACTCGAAGTTCGTCGACTCGTACCTGAACTTCCACGTCGTCAACGGGGGCGTGATCGCCGCCCAGTTCGGCGACGCGTACAAGGACGAGGCCGCCCGGCGCACCCTCGCCGAGGCGTTCCCCGGGCGCGAGGTCGTCCAGCTCGACGTCGACCGCCTGATGGCCGGGGGCGGCGGCATCCACTGCTCCACGATGCAGGAACCCCTGCCGTAGCCGTAGCCGCCCCCCGTTGCCCGCCGCCCGCCCGCGCTGTCCCGCGCCCTCGTACCGCCGGAGCGTTCCGTGTTCCACCCGACCCCGCCCGCTTCCTCCTCCCGGTCGACCCCGTCCACCCCGTCCGTCCCGTCCCGCCGCACGATGCTGCGCGCCGTGGCCGGAGCCGGCCTGCTGACGCTCGGCGCCGCGGCCTGTGCCCCGTCGGACGGGCCCGGGGCGGCGGCTCCCTCGGGCTCCTCGGAGCCGCCCGCGCCGGGCACGTCCCAGCCGTCGGCGCCCGTGGCGTCCCAGCCGCCCGCCTCCGGCGGGGCGGGTGCGACGCCGGGGCGCAGGTTCGGCGCGGAGTGGGAGAGCCACGCCCGCACCTTCATGGCCTGGCCGGCGTCCACCGGCATCTGGGGTGACCAGCTCCCGGACGTCCGCCAGGACATCGCGCGGCTGGCCCGCGCCGTCGGGGGCTACGAACCGGTGGTGATGTTCGCCCGCCAGTCCCAGGTGGACGCGGCGCAGAGCGCGTGCGGCAAGGACGTCGAGGTCGTCGCGCTGCCCGTCGACGACCTGTGGGCCCGGGACACCGTACCGGTGTTCGTCGAGGAGGCCGGAAAGCCGAAGGGCGTCGACTTCAACTTCAGCGGCTGGGGCAACAAGCAGAAGGAGCACGGCAACGACACGGCGCTGGCCGCCGCCGTCCTCGGCCGGTACGGGATCGAGCGGGTCCGTACGTCGGTCGTCGCGGAGGGCGGCTCGTTCGAGACGGACGGGGAGGGGACGCTGATGGTCACCGAGAGCTCGGTGGTCAACCAGCGCCGCAACCCGGGCAGGAGCCGGGACGAGATCGAGGCCGAGCTCAAGACGGCCCTCGGCGTGGCCAAGGTGATCTGGTTCGCCGGTGTGCGCGACCAGGACATCACGGACGCGCACGTGGACTGCCTGGTGCGCTTCGCCGCCCCCGGGGTCGTCCTGCTGGACCAGCCGTTCCCCGGCGCGCCCGCCGACGTCTGGTCCCGCTCCGCGGCCCAGGCGCGCGAGGTTCTCAAGACCGCCACCGACGCCCACGGCAGGCCGTTGCAGGTGATCGACCTTCCGCAGCCCGATCCGGACCGGATCACCGGCCGCGGCGACGCGTTCGTGTCCTCGTACATCAACTTCTACGTCGCCAACAAGTCGCTGTTCCTGCCGCGCTTCGGGGACGCCAAGGCCGACGACCGGGCCCAGCAGATCCTGCGCGACCACTTCCCCGGCCGCGACATCGTCCCGGTGAAGATCGACGACATCGCCTCCGGCGGCGGCGGGATCCACTGCTCGACCCACGACCAGCCCGGCACGCCGGAGTCCTGACCGCTGCTCCTTGGGCGACACACCCTAGGCGCGCCAGCCCGCGATCTCCGTGCCGATCGCCTCGCCGAGCAGGCTGCGCGCGCGGTCGAGCGGCAGGGAGCCGCTCAGCCAGCGGATGCTGAGGCCCTCCAGGAGCGCGGTGAGGCGTTCGGCGGAGGCGGCGTGTGCGGGCGCGGTGCCGAACGGATGGGCGCGGCCGAGCAGGCCGGCGATCTCGTGCACCCAGGTGTGGGTGGCCCTGGCCAGGTCCTCGCGGAGGCGGGACTCGAAGACCGCGCTCGCCCGCAACTCGCCCCAGGCGGTGCTGTTCTCGCGGACCTCGGCGGAGTCCTGGAGTTCCAGCAGCAGGGCCTGGGCCAGTTCGCTGCAGGGGTCGTCCGCGGGCGCCCCGGGCTCCGGTTCGTCGGTGTAGCGGTCGGCCCGTTCGCCGATGAACTCCAGGGTCTCGCGCAGGATCCCGGCGCGGTCGGTGAAGTGGTAGTAGATCAGCGAGGTCGACACCCCGGCCTCGGCGGCCAGTTCCCCCACCCGCAGCCCGCGTACGCCGCGTCGCGCGATGAGCCTCGTGGCCGCTCTCAGTATCTCTGTCCGACGGTCTGGCATGGTGGTCCACTGTACCCGAAATATTGACTGAACTTTCAGTCTAGCCGGGGAGTCGTCCACCCCGGCGGATCGCCTGATTCGCCCGATCGGCGCCGCGCGGGCTCGCCGACGGACCCGCCGGCCACCCCTACTGTCGGATATCGCCCGCTTCGGGGTGGAATCCGTGTCGACGAGGGGACCTGCCATGAGAGAACCCGCCCTGTCCCGCCGGGCCGTGCTGCGCTCCGGGGCGGCCGCGGCCGTGGTCGCGATGGTGGAAGGCTGCGGTTCGTCGGGGGCCTCGTCCCCGAAGGACGAGCCGACCACGGCCGCCGGCACGGGCACGGGCGGAGCCGCGAGCGCCGCCGCGTCGTACGCCATGCCGGCCGAGTGGCGCCCCCACACCAGGACGTTCATGGCCTGGCCGGCCCTCGATTCGGTGTGGGGCGACCAACTGCCCGCCGTCCGCCAGGACATCGCGCACATCGCGCAGGCCGTCGCCCGGTTCGAACCGGTGGTGCTGATGGCCCGCCCGGACCAGAGCGCCGCGGCCCGGCAGCTGTGCGGCTCCAGCGTCGAGGTCCTCGACCTGGCGGTGGACGACCTGTGGGCCCGCGACACCGGCCCGACCTTCGTCACCGGCCCGGCCGGGCTGGCCGGCGTCGACCTCAACTTCAACGGCTGGGGCGGCAAGCAGACCTACGACAACGACGCCAAGGTCGCCCGGAACCTCCTCGACCACTACGGGATCCGGCGCGTCCAGGCGCCGATCACCGGCGAGGGCGGCGCGATCGAGGTCGACGGCGAGGGCACCCTGATGGCCACCGAGAGCTCGTGGGTCAACTCGAACCGCAACCCGGGCACGAGCCGCGACCAGATCGAGGGGGCCCTGAAGGACCTGTTCGGCGTCCAGAAGGTCATCTGGTTCGCCGGCGTGGCCGGGCAGGACATCACCGACTGCCACATCGACGCCCTGGCCCGGTTCGCGGAGCCGGGCGTGGTCGTCATCCACCGCCCCGGCCCGGACACGCCGCCGGACATCTGGTCCCGCGCCTCCGACCAGGCCTTGCAGGTGCTCGGCTCCACCACCGACGCCAAGGGCCGCAAGCCGCGGATCGTGGAACTCGCCGAACCCGACCTCACCGGGCAGCCGGACCGGGGCAAGGACTTCCTGGCCACGTACCTCAACTACTACGTCGTCAACGGGGCCGTGATCATGCCCCAGTTCGGGGACAAGGCCTCCGACGACCGGGCGGCCGGCGTGCTGGCCGACCTCCATCCCGGCCGCGAGATCGTCCCGGTGAGCATCAACGCCATCGCGGCCGGCGGTGGCGGCATCCACTGCTCGACCCAGCAGCAGCCCGAGGCCGCCGGGGCCTCCGGCGGCTCCTCGGGCCCGGCCTGACCGATCGGTCCGAGCGGCCGGGTCTGACCGGCTGGCCAGGCCTGACAGATCTGCCGGACCGATCGGCCGGGCCGGGCCGCGCCGAGCCCCGAGAGCAGGGGCGGCACGGCCCGGCCGATCGGGCCGTTCCCGGACGGTCAGCCCGTGATCGGCCGGCTGTCCAGGCGGATGTGGTCGACCGCCCAGTACCAGTTGTTGCCCGCGTCGTACATCCGGAACTTCAGCGTCACCGCCTGCGCCCCCGCCGGGACGGCGAGGCGGCGGGTGACCAGGGTGTTCTGGACGTCCTTGCCGGCGTTGTCGTTGCCGGTGGCGTCGGCGCTGTAGAACACCAGGCGGGTCTCCGTGCCGTTGTCGAACACGGCGGTGACGGACGCCTTCTGCGGGGCCTCCTGCCGGTAGTGCGAGTCGAAGGCCAGGTACAGGGTGTCGACGCCGGCCGGGAGGCGGACGGCGGGGGAGACGAGCGTGGAGTCGAAGACGCCCTTGCGGGAGGGCGAGCCGGTGTCGTCCCAGTCGTCCGGGTCGGCGACGGCGAGGACGCCCAGGCCGCGGGTGAAGTTGCCGCGGTCCTGCCCGGCCGGGGTGGACCACTCCCGCTTGGTGTGGAAGGTCCAGCCCTGGAGACGGACGGTGCCCTGCGGCATGCCGGGGGCGTTGACCACCGACCAGCCCTGCGGCGCTTGGGCCGTCCAGCCGAGCACGCCGTCCTGCGGCTGGAGCGCGCCGGCCAGCGACTCGAAGTCCTCGCCCAGCAGGTGGCCGGCCATCACGGGGGCGGGGCGGGCGGCGAGCTCGCCGTCGGCGATCGCGAAGCGGTCGCCGGCCAGCGCCCGGGCGGTGACCAGGATCCGGTGGGTGGCGCCGTCCGGCAGCTGGGCGGGCGGGGTGACCTCCCAGACGGCGGTGGCGGTGGCGCCGGCGGCGAGCGCGGCGGGCGGCGCGGTGACGGCGGTGACCGTCCAGCCCGGCGGGACGACCGGCTGCGCCTCGACGGCGGTGAGCGCGGCGGTGGCGGTGAGCACGGCCGAGACCCGGGCCGGGCGGCCGGGCAGCAGGACGGGCTCGTCGATGGTGCTGGAGGCGGCCCCGAGGGCGACGTCCACGGCGAGCGGGTCGGCGAGGCCCAGGGCCGGGTCGGTGACCGTCCGGTCGTCCCAGGGGAAGCGGCCGGCGATCCGGCGGCGGAAGGTGAGGTCCCCGCGGACGGCCACCGCGACGTCGTACCAGCCCTCGGGCCGGACCGCGACGTTGACGGTCCGGTCGTCGCCGGCCGCGACCCGCACCTCGCGCAGCCCGTCGCCGTAGGCGAGGTCGCCGACCAGGAAGGTCTGGGCGGTGCGCGAGCGGTTGATCACGTCGACTTCGAGGACCTTGCCGTTGCGCTCCTCCGACAGCGACACCTCGTACGTGGCGGCGGCGTCGCCGCGCAGGTGCCACAGCGCGCCGTTGGGGCCGTGGACGCGCAGGTCGTAGCCCTCCGGGCCGACCGTCCAGACGTCGGAGAGCCGGCTCTTCGCGCCGACGGTGTAGTGCCGGGGCGCGCCGCCCGGTGCCGGGTAGACGGCGAACACCGCGCCCTGGCGGCCCTGGTTGACCAGGTCGAGGGTGAGCTCACCGCCCTTCAGCCGGGGCTTGACCAGCAGGTCGTAGGGCGCCGGGCGGGCCGAGCGGGTGCCGCGCTGCTGCTGCGGGAAGGCCTGCGGGCTGGGCACGGTGGGGGCGGGGAGCTTGCCGGTGTCGACCACCTTCTGCCGGTTGCCGCTGGTGTCGGGCAGCTGCGGCCAGGCCGGGTTGCGGCCGGAGAAGTCGAAGACGTTGGTGAGGTCGCCGCAGACGGTGCGCCGCCACGGGCTGATGTTGGGCTCCTGGACGCCGAAGCGCTGCTCCAGGAAGCGCAGCACCGAGGTGTGGTCGTAGACGGTGGAGTCGACGACCCCGCCGCGGGTCCACGGCGAGACCACGACCATCGGCACCCGCACGCCCAGGCCCATCGGGTACGGGCCGGAGACCAGGGTCTCGCCGGCCGGCAGGGTGTCGGACCAGGTGAGCGAGCCGTCCGCGGCCTTGACCCGGTACCGGCCGTCCTGGCCGACGACCCGGTGGTAGGTGGCGGAGCCCTTGCTGACGCGGACGACGACCTCGCCGTCCACCGGCACGGTCGACTTGCCGCGCCCGGTGGCCAGCGGCGGGACGGGCGGCAGCTGGTGGTCGAAGAAGCCGCCGTGCTCGTCGTAGTTCAGGATGAAGACGGTCTTCTGCCACACCTCGGGCTTCGCCGCCAGGGCGGCGAGCAGCCGGGCGGTGAGGTGCTCGCCGTTCGGCGGCGCGTAGTTGGCGTGCTCGGAGAGCGCGGCCGGGGCGACGATCCAGGACACCTGCGGCAGCTGGTCGGCCTGGACGTCGGCGGCGAAGGCGTCGACCAGGGCGTCGCCCATCGCGAACGGGTCGTTCTTCTTCGCCGGGTCGCCGACGGCCCGCATGCCGCGCTCGTACAGCGGCTCGCCGGGCTTGGCCTTGACGAAGGGGGCGAACCAGGCGAGCGCGTTGTCGTCGAAGTTGTCCAGCGCCTGGTACGTCTTCCAGCTGACGCCGGCCCGCTCCAGGCGCTCGGCGTAGGTGGTCCACTCGTAGCCGCCGGGGATCTCGGTGTTGTCGGTCACCGGGGTGTCCCGTACGGTGCCGCCGCTGGTCCCGGTCATCAGGTGGTCGCGGTTGGTGTTGGTGTTGCACTGGACGGACGCGTAGTAGGCGTCGCAGGTGGTGAACACCGAGGCGAGCGCGTGGTAGAAGGGCATGTCGGCGCTCTCGTAGTAGCCCTGGCCGAGCCAGCCGCCGGAGCGGCGGGTGACCGAGCCGTCGGCGAGGCCGTCGTTCCAGGCCTTCATGGAGTCCACGAAGCCGAAGGCGGGCGCGCCCTGCTGGTAGGCGCTGGTGTGTGCGGCGTTCATCGGGAAGGGCAGCAGGTGGCCCTCCTTGCGGCCCGGGTCGGGCTGGTGGAACACCGAGCGCCCGTTGATCCCGCGCACCGCCGTCCGGTCGCCGAAGCCGCGGACACCCGCCAGGGTGCCGAAGTAGTGGTCGAACGCGCGGTTCTCCTGCATCAGCACCACGACGTGCTGGATGTCCGCCAGCCGCCCGGGCTTGGCCGGCGCGGCGAGCGCCTCCTGGACGCTGATCGGGAGGGCGGACAGCACGGCGGCCGCCGCCGCGCCGCCGAGCAGGCTGCGGCGCGACAGTTCGGGCATCGGCATCGGACTCATCGGGTGGGGCTCCTTGCTGACGGGCGCCGGACCATCGGTTCGACCCGGACCAGCCATGTTTCTAAGCGACCGAGGTGACCGGGGCCGGGGAGTTCGATGACGATCCGATGGCCGTCAAGGGGCCCGGAGCTGTACAGACAACTTGACTTGACGCCGGGCCACGGAGAACCGCGGCCGACGAGGCCCGGTGAACTCCCGCGCCCCTCCGAGCCGTAGCACCGGGGTGGGGGCGCGGAAGCGGCGCGCCCGGACACCGGGGAGGAACTGGATGCAGTCCCGACGCGACCAGGTGCAGGCGCACCTGTTCGTGATGAGCAGGCTGGCCTCCGGCATGCTGCGGGCCGAGCCCGACGCGCCGGACACCCCCACCGGGCGGACCACCCGGGGCACCACGACCGGACTGGCCGTGGCCGTCCTGATCGGGCTCGGGGTCGTGGTGTACGGGGTCATCAAGCCCGGCGGCGACGCCGGCTGGACCAAGCCCGGCACGCTCGTGGTGGTGGAGGAGACGGGCGCCCGCTACCTGTTCGTGGGCGGGCAGCTGCACCCGGTGCTGAACGACACCAGCGCCCGGTTGGTGGCCGGCGACCAGATGGCGGTCGCCCAGGTCGGCCGGGCGTCGCTCGCGGACGTGCCGCGCGGCGCCCCGGTCGGGATCGTCGGCGCCCCGGACGGACTGCCGCCGGCCGCCGAACTCGCGGGCGGCACCTGGCTGGTGTGCGGGACCGTCCAGCCAGGCCCGACCGGCGCCCCCGCACCCCGGCTGGGCCTGCTGATGGACCCGGTCAAGGAGGGCAAGGCGCTGACCCCGGGTCAGGCCGTGCTGGTCTCCCTCCCGGACGGGACGGTGCACCTGCTCTGGCAGGGCCAGCGACTGCGCGTCGACACCGCCAACCAGGCCCTGCAGGCGCTCGGATACGGCGGGGCGACGCCCTTCCCCGTCCCGGCCGGGGTGCTGAACGCGCTGCCCGCCGGCCCGGACCTCGCCTCCCCCGCCGTCCCCGGGCGCGGCGGCGACGGTCCGGTGCTCTCCGGGAAGCCGACCCGGATCGGCCAGCTCTTCGACGTCGCCGGCGGTGCGCACTACCTGCTCACCAAGGACGGCCTGGTCCCGCTCACCACGACCCTGTACGAGCTGCTGCGCGGCGATCCGCGCACCCAGAAGGAGGCGTACGCGAACAACGCCCCGGCGCCCGCGCTGATCGGCCCGGTCGACCTGGCCGCCCACACCGCGCCGGGCGGGGCCCCGGCCACGGGACTGCCCGAGACGCCGCCGACCCTGGTCACCCCGTTGCACGGCGAGGGGGTCTGCGCCGACCTGCACACCGGTGCCGGCTCCCCGGTCACCGCGATCACCCTCCTGGACGCGGCCGGGGCGGACACCGGGCGCCCGCCGACCGCTCCGGCGGGTGCGGTGGGCAGCGGCTGCGCGGTGGCCGACCGGATCTCCGTCCGGCCCGGGCGCGGCGCCCTGGTCAAGGTGGTCTCCGGCGCGGGCACGGGCAGCACCGAGTACCTGGTCACCGAGGCGGGGGTGCGGTATCCGCTGCCCTCGGCGGCCGTCGCCAAACAGCTCGGCTACGGGGGTGCCACGCCGGTTTCGGTGCCCGCCCCGGTGGTCGGGCTGCTCCCCACCGGGCCGCTCCTGGACCCGGCGGCGGTGGCCGACGGGGCCGCCGCCACGCCGACGGCCGCCGCCGCGGCCGCCGCGCCCGGTTCGGCCCCGTGCAGCTGAACCACCCGGTCTCGCGAGCCCGTTGAGTCGGTCAGGAACGTGTGCGGGGTCGCAGTCGCGCCCCCGCTCGTGCAGGGAAGGGAGCATGCCGTGGGCACACCGTCCATGTTGACGAAGGAAGACGAGGCGATCCGCCAGGTTCTTTCGAGCCTGGAGCAGCAGATCGAGAACATGGTGACCGCCGGCCGCACGGTCGAGCGGATCAAGGAGGAGCTCGCCGCCGGCTACATCTCCGGCGCGAGCAGCATGTTCCAGTCGAAGGTCGATGACTGGATGCAGCGCTACCAGAAGGTCATCGGTGCCTTCGAGAACTTCGTCCAGTCCACCCAGGGCGCCAACCAGATCCTCACCCAGGCCGAGAACGATGCCCGGGCGCACGCCGCGGACGGCATCTACAACGGGCTCCAGGGCGCCTGAGGACGCGTCGGAAGAGCAGGAAGACTAGGGAAAGCGAACCGATGGACTTCGGAAACATCCAGCTCCACCACGAGACGGTCGAGCAGTCGGCGGCCGAGCTCCGGCAGGCCGGCAACCTGATGCACAGCAACCTGGAAGAACTCATGGGCAAGCTGAGGGGCGTGATCGACGGCGGGCACTTCCAGGGTGTCGCAGCCACCGCCTTCGAGGAGCTCTCCCGGGTCGTCGCGGCCAACGAGTCGCAGATGGACAAGGACATCGAGGCCGCGGCGAACACGCTCACCAAGATGCACGACATCATGACGGAATCGGACTACAACGCCGGCAAGCAGTTCTAGTCCGGGCGGGGGCGCGCGACCATGGGTGAAACGACGATCAAGGTGACGGTCGAAGGTCTGGAGACCTTCGTGAAGGATCTGAACACCTTCGAACAGGACGTCAACGGCCAGAAGACGTCCTGGACCGAGGTGCCGGCGCTGAAGCCCGGCCGGGAATCGTTCCCCGCGACGAAGGCCCTGAAGACCAACTTCGAGGCCTTCTCCAAGAGTGTGGGCGAATCGATCGAGGCCATCCGGGGCGACGTCGACAAGATCGTGCTCGACCTGATCAAGGCGCGGGAGAAGCTGCACCTCGGTGACGGCGAAGCCCTGTCGGAGGCCCAGATGATGGACGTCCTCAAGGACGTGCTCGGCGGAGTCACCGGACCTCCCACCCCGCCCAAGTGAGGGCCCGTCGTCGGATCGGGCGGTTGTGGGGCCGCCCGATCCGACGGCACACCGCTGTCCTGACCCGTGTCACCGCGTTCGGAGGAAACCATGGCGGACGAGCCGCCCAAGGTCACGTACACCTGGGAACAGATGCTGGAGGCGTTCGCGGGGTCGGACCACAGCGCCATCGTGAAACGGACGGACGTCACGGGGCAGCCGTGGATCACCGGGCAGGAGCTGGTGACGGACTCCCGGTACAACAACAACCTGCGCAAGAAGAAGGACGGCCTGGCCAGCCACAACGCCGGCTACGACATGTGGGCGGAGTGGGACTACGGCGACGGCAACGCCACCACCCCGTTCACCACGATCCTGGGTGTGACCTACAACTGGCACTTCTTCGACGACACGCCCTCCGGCACGTCGGGGAGCGTGCTGCACCGGTTCCACACCGACCCCGGAGAGATCCTGGGCGGGGCCATCTTCCAGGGGGGCCCGGGGAACGACAACACGAACTACAAGACGCTGATCGAGGCGGCGCGGATCCTCGCCCTGGTGGACACGTTCTTCGCGGACAACCGGGCGAAGATCCACCAGTGGGCCGAGTCCGTGGACGGCGCGGGCAGCGACTTCCAGGGCAGTGCGGCAGGCCGGTTCAAGGAGGTCCTGGTCGGGCTGCAGAACGAGTTCAAGACGCTGCACTACCGACTCAGCGGCGACCTCGACGCGTTCAAGGACGACGCCCCCGCGCCGGCCGCGGGCAGCAGCATCGCCGACAAGCTGAAGGCGGCCGGCGAGGCGTTGGTCAAGGTCCAGCAGGACATGTACAACAACGGGTACAACCCCTGGCGCGGGTACAGCGCCTTGACGGACCCCACGGGCTCGTGGGCGTACAAGAGCAACGACGACCCGGACAAGCACGCCACGTACGCCTGGCCGGACCTGTGCATCCACTACGCGTTCACGCAGGAAGTCCAGAAGCTGACGGCGGTCCGCTACCCGACGACGTACAACAACGAGTCCTCGTACGAGGCCACGGTCAGCGGCGGCACCACGAGCATGACGAGCGGTTCCGCCGGGACCGCGTCGGTCGCCGCCTTCGCCACGGTCCTGAACAACGCGGCGACCAAGCAGTGGACGGACGAGGTGGTCAAGACGCTCGACAAGGCGGCCTCCGACGCCGGGACCGCCCTCGCCACCGCCTACGAGGCCGCGTCCAAGGTCCTGATGTCGTTCGCGGCCCCGAACATGGACCTGGCCCCGGACAAGGTGGACCCCCCGAAGGACAGCCCCGACAAGGGGCCCGGCGGCACTGACGGCCCGAAGGACGACAAGAACGGTCCGAAGGACGGCGGCATCGGCGGTCCGCCGCCGCCGAAGATCGACACCGGCCCCCCGCCGCCGAAGCCCGGCGGGATCGGCGACGGAGGCGGCGGCACCGGCGGCAAGGGCGGCGGCACCGGGACCGGAGGCATCGGCGGAATCGGTGGCATCGGGGGGATCGGTGGCGGCAACGGCCAGGCACCGCTGCTCGACAAGGACGGCAAGCCGCTCCTCGACAAGGACGGCAAGCCGATGTACGTCCCGCCGGGGACGAAGGTCAACGACAAGGGCGAACTCATCGGCCCCGACGGCAAGCCGCTCCTCGACAAGGACGGCAAGCCCCGCCACGTGCCGGTGGGCACCGTGGTGGGCCAGCCGACCACGGGATCGGGCGGATCGGGCGGATCGGGCAGTTCGGGGGGCGGATCGACCTCCAACACGGCGTTCAAGGTGCCGCCGGGGTCGAAGATCAACGACGACGGCACCGTCACCACCCCCGAGGGCAACCTGCTGAAGGACTCCAACGGCAACCCGGTGGTGCTCCGCAAGGACGACAAGATCGACGCGGACGGCACCGTCCGCACCGCGAGCGGTCGGCCCGTCTCGCAGTTCGAGCAGCTGCTGTCCGACGAGGAGCACGCGCTCTCCGGGCGGGGCGGCGGGCTCGTCGTCGGCGGGGGAGGCGGCAGCGGCGGTAGCGGCAGCAGCTGGACCGGCCTGCCGAGCTCGCTCGGCGGCGGCGGAATCTCCTTCGGCGGTTCCGGCGGTTCGAGCTCCCTCAAGAGCGGCACCGACCTGTTCGGCGAGCCCTTCAGCGGCCAGGGTTCCGGCCCCAAGACCATGGGCGGCATCGCCGCTCAGGGGCCGCCGCGCATCGGCGTCAGCGACCGCCTGGCCTCCGCCCTGGGCATCGACAAGGGGGCGACGGCCGCCGAGGAGGCCATGGCCTCCCGCACCATGGCCGCCGAGCGGGCGTCAGCGGCCGGGCTGGCCGGCGAGGAGGCCCAGCTGATGGGCCGGGGGGTCTCCACCACCGGTGGCGGCGGCCCCATGATGCCGCCGATGGGCGCCGGTGCCGGCGCGGGCGCGGGCGGTCAGGGGGAGAAGGAACGGCAGCGCACCACCTGGCTGGCCGAGGACGAGGAGGTCTGGGGCACCGACTCGGGCGCCGTGACGGGCGTCATCGGCCGCTGACCGGGCGATTCGCGTCGGCGGTCGAACCGCAGGACCCCGCCCGTCCGTAGAGAGAACCGTACGACCCCACGAGCCGACGCGTCCCGGGCCTCACCCCCGTAGGCCCGGGACGCGTCATCGGGATTCGGGACGAGACGGAAGTGCGGGTGATGGCGTTGTCGTACGCCGAACAGATCGAACAGGCCATGGCCGCTCTGGAGGAGCAGCAGGCCAAGATGGCGGTGGCCGCCAAGGAGTTGCAGGCGGCCACCGCCTCGGTGACGTCCAAGGACCGGATGGTCACCGCGACGGTCGGGGCGCAGGGGCAGGTGGTGTCCCTGGTCTTCCACACCACCGCGTACCGGTCGATGGCACCGGCCCAGCTGGGGCAGGTCCTGGCCGACGTGCTGAACACCGCGCGGGCCGACATCGGCGAGCGGGTGGCGGAGACCATGGGCGCGTTCAGCGGCCTGGGGGAGGCGCTGCGGGCCTCGATGACCGGCGGGACCGAACTCGACGACCTCTTCGCGCCGTTGCGGGAGATGCGGCCCGGCTACGCCGACGAGGCCGCCGCCGCGGACCGTCGCAAGCGCGACCGGCAGGAGGAGTTCCGTGGCTAAGCCCCAGCTGACCGCCATGGCGGACCTGAAGGACAAGTTCGCCAAGTTCGGCCCGCTCTCGGACACCATCGAGGAAGTCCGCCGGTGGACCGACGAGATCAACGAGTTCAACAAGACCTCGGCGGGCAACGACGACATCGGCCAGGAGTACCACAAGAACGTGGACGGGCCGACTGCCGATCTCGACGACCTGTTCAAGAAGGTGCGGGACAAGGTCGAGGGCGCCGGAACCAAGGGTCAGAGGACCTCCGAGATGCTGAAGAACGCCGACGAGGAGGCCCGGAACCAGAACTGACGGTTCGTCAGGTTCTTGTCCCGGCCCGCTTCGCCCGACCCTCGACGAACGCCAGGAGTACGCCCCCGTGTCGATCATGCTTCCCCCGGCCCTGGCCAAGCTGTTCGGGTTCGTGACCGGCATGAAATGGCCCGAGGCCAACGAGGACCGGCTGCGCACGGCCGGTGACGACTACCTGGAGATCTACAAGAAGGTCCCCGAACTCCGGTCCTACCTGCTGGAGTTGGTGAACTACGTCAAGGACGAGTTCGAGGGCGAGGCGGCCGACCGGTTCGTCCAGGAGATGGGGCAGCTGATCGGCGCCGACGGCGGCACCGACTACGTGACGGCCTCCGGGGACTCGGCGAAGGAACTCGGCGACTACGCCCACAAGACCGCCAACCAGGTCGAGTACGCCAAGTGGATGATCATCGCCCAGCTGGTCCAGCTGGCCGCGCAGATCGCCTGGGCCATCGCCAACATCCCGCTCACCTTCGGGGCTTCGCTCGCCACCATCTTCGCCGCCGAGGTGGCCACCAGGGAACTGGTCAAGCAGGTCTTCATCTGGCTGTTCAAGCAGATCGCCCTGCACGAGTTCCTGAACATCACCACCTCGATGATCATGGACGGGATCATCCAGGGCATCCAGATCGGCCAGGGCCACAAGGACCACTGGGAGAAGGACTCCTTCCTCCAGGCGATCGAGTTCGGCGCGATCAACGGCCTGCTCACCGGCCCGCTGGAACTGCTCACCTTCGGCTTCGGCAAGCTCTTCGGGAAGGTGTTCGGCGGCGGCATCGGCAAGGAGTTGCAGAACAACCTCAAGAACCTGGCCGGCGCCGAGCTGAAGACCGCAGCCGAACTCGCGAAGGGCGCGGGCCACTCGCTGGAGAGCGCGGGACTCAACACCCTCAAGAAGACCGGGGAAGGCGGGCTGGCGGGCCTCGGCAAGACCGGGGTGAAGGACGGCCTCAAGGGCGCGGCCAAGACCACGGCCAAGGACGCGGTCGAGGGGGCGACGAAGACCACGGCCAAGGGCGCGGCGGAGGGTGCGGCGAAGGCCGGGGCGAAGGCTGGGGCCAAGGATGCGGCGGAGGGTGCGGCGAAGGCCGGAGCGAAGGCTGGGGCCAAGGATGCGGCGGAGGGTGCGGCCAAGGCCGGAGCGAAGGCTGGGGCCAAGGATGCGGCGGAGGGTGCGGCCAAGGCCGGAGCCAAGGACGCGGCGGAGGACGCGGTCAAGGCCGCCGAGAAGAAGCTGTCCAACGTCGAGAAGTTCACCCAGGAGATGGGCAAGTCCTTCGAGGAGCAGCTCGGGAGCCTGGGCATCTCCAAGGACCTGGCGAACGAGGCCGGGCGGAAGGTCGCCGAGACGATCGCCGGCAGCGGCGCCCGCTACGCCGTGGACCTCGGGACCGTCCGCAAGCTCCTGGACGCGGCGGTCAAGGACGCAGGCAAGGGCGGCGAGCACCAGGCCGTCAAGGACCTCGCGGACCGGACGCTCCACCTGATGGACGGTCTGCGGCCGCAGACCGCACTGCAGATGCTCTACAAGTTCGGCGAGGGCATCGGCGGCTACCTCAAGGGCGGCGTCCAGAACATCCTGACCGAGGGCACCTACAACTCGATCTTCGGCGACGGCTCGTTCTCGGTCACCGCCGAGACCTTCTTCGCGGGCGTCGCCATGGGTGCGATCGGCCACGCCGGGCACACCCTCACCGGCCCGGCGCGACTGCGGTTCCAGGACAAGATCCGCGCGTGGGACGCGGAGTCCTCGATGACCAGCGACGGCAAGTACTACGGCCTGGGTCACCCGCGCACCCTGCTGGCCATCGCGTCCACCCTGATGGGGCACCCGACCTCGCTGCTGATCCCCCGGCCGGAGGGGCCGAAGGCCCGCGAGGCCCGGCTGGCGGCGGAGGGGAACTTCGAGCACGCCACCCGGCCGAAGGACTTCCACACCAGCTCCGAGGGCTCCAGGTCGCAGTCGTCCACGACGGGGGAGCGGCCGACCAAGGACGCTCCGGTCAAGACGGAGGCCAAGGCCCCCGGGGAGACGTCGAACAAGCCCGAGCCGCCGGCCAAGGTGCCCACGTCCGGCGGCGGTTCCCACGAGCAGGGGCCGAAGCCGACGGGGGAACCCCCGGCGCACCAGCCGGTGCCTGCGCACGCCACGACGTCCGAACCCACCCCGCCTGCCCACGTCCCGGTGACCGGCGGGCACGAGCAGCAGGGCAGCCGGGAGCAGCAGAACCCCCACGAGCAGCAGAGCACCCGGGAGAACGAGAACACCCGGGAACAGCAGAAGACCTCCGAGCAGCAGAGCACCCGGGAGAACGAGAACACCCGGGAACAGCAGAAGACCTCCGAGCAGCAGAGCACTCGCGAGAACCAGAACACCCGGGAGAACGGGAACACCCGGGAGCAGCGGAACTCCCACGAGCAGCAGGAGACGCGCGAGAACCAGAACTCCCGGGAGCAGCAGAACAGCCGGGAGCACGAGCACACCCACGCCCGCAACGAGGAACTTCAGTACCTGGACATCGACGACTCCAACATCCCGAAGGAGCACGGCCACCACCTGCCGTCCGCGGGCCCGGAGCGGCAGCCCGGCTGGGTGCTCGGTGACAGGCCGTCCCAGGAGACGTTGAAGGCCCTGGAACGCCTGCCCCTCGACCCGTCCCGCTTCGCCGTGGTGATCCACACCAACGAGCACGGGCTGCCGATGCACGAGGGCCACGAGCTGTCCGCCGAGAAGCTGGCCGCCGTCGTGCGCGGGCTCGCCCAGACCGGGCACCTCGGCGGGGACCGGCGAACCATCGAGTTCGTCGCCTGCGACCTGAACGGGCCGCTCAACGCCCGTTACGTCCAGGAGGTGATGGAGCACATCTGGGCGGACCCGAAGCTCGCCGACGTCAAGGCGGTGGCGGCCGACGGCCCGGTCTGGGTGGTGCCGGGGTTCGACTCCCCGACCGCGATGAAGGAGGGCCCCGGTACGGGCCACGTCGTGGTCGCCGCGAAGGTCGGCTTCGGCGCGGACGGCCGGCCGGTCGTCGAGAGCGGCGGTAACTGGTACGAATACGTCAACCCCGCCTCCGAGGAGGGGAAGGCGCGCATCGAGGCCGGCGAGCCGTTGGTGCGCTCGTACCCCTCGCCGCTGCCGGAGCACTACACGTCGGGCCCCAAGCGTACGGACATGGCGGAGGCCTCGGTCTTCGGCGACGCGGCGAAATCCGCGCAGGAGCACGAACGATCGGCTCCAGGCCAGGAACCGCCACCGGCCTACCACTACACCGACGCGCCCGAACACGTCCGCGCCGAGGAGGGCGGTCGGCGCGGGGAACAGTGGCGCCAGGCCCAGCGGGACCTCCAGGACGCCTACGACGCCAAGCTCGCCGAGGCGGCCGACAAGCTCCGCCAGGACCCGGACGGCAGCGGCCACGTCCATGACGCGCAGGCCGAGGAACTGCTCCGCGAGGCCTTCACCGAGGGGCCCGTCCGCTTCCCCGACGACGCGCCGCCGGGCCTGCCCACGGCGGTGTGGAAGCGCGCCAAGGACCTGATGTACCAGGAGCTGACGGCCCGGCCGCAGGATCGCGAGCAGATCCTCGCGGGCCTCGACGGCATCACCCACCTCGCCGCGGTCCGCGAGGCGGCCGTCCGGGTGGCGATGGAGCGCTTCGACCGGACGGTGACCGAGTGGAGCGCCCCGCCGAGCGCCCTCGGCGACGGCACCGCCACCGTTTCGCACGCCGACCTCCCGGGGGTGACCCGGGACCTGATCCGCAGCGAGGCGCGGGGCGGCTTCAGCGCACGGGCCGAGGCCGAGGTGGTCCGGATCTACGCCCGCCCGGAGGACCTCACCGGCGCGGGCAACGCGCAGGCCCAGCACGCCCTGAACCGGCTCACCGAGCACCTGCGCGGCGAGCTCGACTTCCGCGCCGACCACGAGACCGCGCTCGCCCAGGCGGAGCACCTGGTCAAGCGGGCCACCGCAGACTGGTACGGCCGCCTCTCCCCGGCGGACCGGGAGCTGCTCGCCGCCGCCGGGGTGACGGAGCGCCCCGAGCTGTCACCCGACAGCGTGACCCTGATCAGGGAACAGCTGCGGGACCGCCTCGGCACCGACTTCGAGGAGGTCGCCGGCCCCGTCGACACGGCCGCCGGACCGCGCCGCGAGCGCACCCAGGCCGTGGACCTCTTCGGTCTGGCGCTGGCCGGCCGCGCCCAGGGCCTGCCGCACGAGTTCGCCGTCCAGGCGGCCCGCGAGGCGGTGATCCGGCGCGCCGCCACGGAGGCGGAGAAGGCGACCGAATCCTGGAACACGGACGCCGGCGCCGAACGCAAGGACCGGGCCGCCGCCTTCGGTGTCACCGAGCACGACGTCCAGCAGGCCCGTGGCACCGTCACCCGCGAACTGGCCAAGGCCGCCGACCGGCTGGTCGCCGACCACCTCAACCGAGGCACCAAGGACACCGAGGCGCTCGGCCGGGAACTCGACGAGCTCACCGGCACCGGTGCCGTGCACGACCGGCTCACCCACCAGGCCGCCCGCCTCGCGGCCCGCCGCGCCGCCGAGGAGGCCGCCGAGAAGGCCGCCCAGGAGCACGGTGGCCTCACCGGGCACGGCATCGGCCGCCTGAAGGAGGGCCACCGGGACCGGATCACCTCCGCCTTCGACCAGGTGTTCGGCAAGCCCGAGGACCTGAAGGTCCGCCAGGAGGACTGGGACGCAAGGCACCGGGAGCTCACCGAGGAGCTGGTCGAGCACGCCGCCTTCGAGGCCGAGGCCGCGCCCGCCCTGCGCGACGCCGCGGCGGGCTTCGAGGACCGGGCGGCGCCGCACGTCCTCACCGACGACGTGATCGCCTTCCTCAAGCGCGAGTACGGCGACGAGTTCTTCGCGCGGTACCGCGAACTGTGGAAGCTCGCCCATCTGGACGCGGCCGGCTGGCGCGCCCACCAGCGCGGCCACGAGGACGCCTTCGCCCGACGCCGGGAGGAGGAGGCCGCGGCGGCCGAGGAGCAGCTCGCGCTGGTCCGGACGACCGCTCGTCCCGACACCCCGGAGGGCGCGGGTGACCGCACGGATTCGCACGAGCGCCCCCGGCAGGACGACCTCCCCGAGTCCATCGAGACGGCGCTGACCGGCGCCACCACCCGGACCGACCGGACCGACCGGACCGAGGAGCAGCCCGCACCGCCGCCGCGCACCGAGACCCCGTCCGACCTCACGCTGCGGCCCCGGCCCGACGACGAGGCGGTCGTCCACGAGCCCGACCAGACGGTGGTCGTCCACGAGTCCGTGGAGTCGCTCGTGCCGGCGCCGCGGATGGTGGTCGATCGGACGCCGCGTTTCGTCGTGCATTCCTCGTTCGAGGCGCGTCGGTTCGATCACGAGGGTCCGGTGACGGATCTGACGGTGCGGATCGATTTCGTCGAGGGTGGTCGGGGTCATAACACGGCTCTGGTGTGGGACAAGGTCGTGCAGGGTGTGGAGGAGTACCTCAATGCGCCCGGTTACCGGTTGGCCAATGGCGACCGGATGCACGTGACGGTGCTGCCCGCCAGGTCGGGTGAGCAGGCGCATCTGACGGTGGACCTGGTTCCGCGGAGCCGGGAGATGGACCAGAAGTCCTGGTGGCTGGACGCCGATCCGATCGACTACGCGCACGAGTTGGGCCACCAGCTGGGACTGCGGGACGAGTACCGGACTGCGGGTCTGCCGCACCGTCCGGCCGTTGAGGGCAGCCTGTTCGGCGACCACCGGGCCCCGGCGCCGGATGGTATGCGGCAGGGTGGTCTGCGTGAGCGGCACTTGCAGCTGATCTCGTCCGTGGTGGGGCACCTCGACCCGGCTCCCACGCATGGTCGGACCTGGGATGAGGCCCGGGAGTTGGCGTCGCCGCATGACCGCGAGCACGTCTGGGTGGACCCGGTCTCGGCCCCGCATGGGACCGGCTCGCACGAGGGCGGACCGCTGGACGTCTCTCCGAGGGCGAACACCCACGAGGACAACCTGCCGCCGGAGCACCGGAGGTTGGTCAAGCAGCCGGGTTATTCCTCCGGTGACCAGTTCGGTATCTCGGCCGCGCTGCTGAACGACCCGAATCTGCATGTTCTGATCGCGCGGGGGCCGCGGACGGCGGAGGGTCATGCCGTCAATCCCAAGGACAAGTCCCTGGAGATCGAGGCGTTCTATCGTTCCATCGGGATCGACGGGGATCGCATCCACACCGTGGAGGTGCCGACCATGGAGACGGGCCGCCTCTACGAGGTGATGGACGCGGAGGCCCGTCGCATTGTGGCCGAGGACTGGGAGGTGCTCTCCGAGCAGGACCAGGAAGCGGCGGTCAAGAGCGTCACGTTCGGCACCGACAAGGTCGCCAAGGTGTTCTCGGACGACCTGCGTCAGACCGTCCGCGACGCCTGGAAGATGACTCCTGCGCACGATCAGGGGATCGCCGACTGGCTGACGGGCCGTGGGATCACGCTGCCTGCCCCGGGTTCGAAGGTCCTGGTGCTCTGGTCCCGTTTCACCGGCAAGGCCACGCAGTGGGCCGAGCTGGGTGGCCGGATGGAGCACGACACGAGCTTCCAGGGCGTGCGGCAGATCCTGCGGGAGGTCGCCCGTGAGCAGGGCATGGTGCTCATCACCGGCGATCCCCATCCTTCTCGGCAGAACAAGTGGAACGAGCTGGTCGCGGAGATGCGCGCGGAGCTCGGGATCAAGACCATCCACCACGTCACCGGCTTCTGGAAGGACGGCGGACCGGACCCCTCGGTCTGGACGGAGAACCTCAGGACCGGGCAGTTGAGGCTGTACGACTTTCTCGACCGCCACTACGACATGAACCACCTGGGGACCCGCTCCGGAAACCTGGAAGCCGCCGCGCTGCTCGGCCACAACGTCACGTACCTGGAGGAGAAGGGCTCCAGCGGACGGGAGCGGATGGAGAAGTGGCACGCAAACGACGCGGGTGAGACCAGACTCGGAGGCAAGGCCCCGGGCTACGAGCGTGTGGTGATCCCGACCCCGCCCACGGCGTCCGGCCGGTTCACCGTCCCGTTCGATCAGAAGCACGGCGGCCGCCTGGCGGCGGGTGAACGAGACAACGGTCTCGCGCCGGTGGGCAAGGGTAAGGGCAAGGGCTTCCAGCCGCCGGGCATGGTTGACCTCGGTTTCCAGTCGCCGGGCGGGACCGTTCTGTGGCGCAAGCCCGCGGCGGTCTACGGCAAGGAACGCGGCTTCGGGTACGACGTGCTGGGCAACATCCGGAACCAGCTGGGGCTTTCGAGCGACCGGGCGCTCGACGCCGGGCAGTTCGCCGCCGACCGCGTCCAGCACCTGCAGCGCCGCTACGAGAAGCTGCGCCGCGAAGTCGTGAAGCACTGGAGTGGCGAAGGGACCCCAGAGAAGTACCTGCACAGGTTCGACGAAGAGTTCGTCGACGGCGGAAAGGACGCCGACAACGCCCCTTGGCAGGTGTACCGGAGGATGGTCAAGGCCGGGTTGCCCCTGCTGCCCGAACTCTGGTCGCGCTACCGCGAGCTCCGCGACGGTGCGGACCTGAGCCAGCTGGGCTACCAGATCCACGAGGTGCCCCGCGACGGCGACTGTCTCTACCACTCCGTCAACCACCAGCTGGGGACGGCCGTCAGCCCGCAGGCAGTGACGACGCTGCGTAACCGCGTCACGAGGTGGATCGGCCAGAACCGGGAGCTGGTCGAAGCATTCGCGGCGATGTACGGGGCGAGGCCCGATGATCTCGGCTGGATGGTCAAGACCAGGGGGTGGTGGGCCGGGTCCAACGGGGACCTGATCCCGTCGATCGTCGCCTCGGCCCTGGGCGTGCGGCTGCACATCTTCGACGGGGTCAGCTGGCACTCCTTGGCGCCGGTACCCGGTGCCCCCGAGGGCACCAGGGACGTCTCCGTGTTCCTCTCCGAGAGTCACTACTCCCCGCTGAGCCCTGTCCCCGCTCCGGAAGAGGCACCGGTTGCCAGCAGTACCCAGGAGGGCGATGGGGTCCCGAAGCGGCCGCTTGAGCACAACAGTGACTCGGAGCCGGAGGATTCGGCGGAGAAGAGGCTTCGGCCGGCGCCTTCGGGGGTGTCGGAGGAGTCGGTGGTGGTGAATCCGCTGGCGGTGGAGCATGGCGGCGGGATGCCGGTGCCGGGTCCGTTGCATGAGCGGGTGCAGGCGTTGGAGCATCTTGGTCCGGAGGTGCGGCGGGAGCTTGCGGCGGACACGGTGTTCGTGGAGGGTCTGCGGTCGGAGTTGTCGGCGGAGGACTTTGCGCAGGCGGCGGCACGGTTGGTGATCGATGTCGATCCGCGTGTGCATCAGCCGGTTGCTTCGCGGCGTGAGGCTGAGTTGCAGCTTGCGCGGATGTTGCAGGACAAGGAGGTTGCGGCCAGGCTGGTGGCGGCTGGTGTGCGTGTGGTGGTGGTGCCGCGTGACGTGCCGTTGACCGGTGTTGCGGGCTTCGAGCGGCTGCGTGGGCTGGTGGCCGGTGGCGAGGCGGGTGGCGGGCGCAGCGTTGACCAGTTGCGGGGGGCGAACGACGGGCTTGTGGTGGCGATTCCCGAGGAGAACCTGCTCGGTGAGCGGACGACGGTCGGGCCGCACCCCACGCAGCCCGAGGGGTATTCCTCGGCCACGCATGAACTCGCTCACGCGGTCCTGGAGTTCGGGATGAGCCGTGAGCAGAGGGCGCTCGTCGAGGAGGCCTACCGGGGCAAGCGTCTCGCGGACGGTCTGGCTGATGTGTTCGGCGAGGAGTCGGTCACGGCCTGGCCCGATGGATCACGGCGCAACGGTTCCGGCGAGCTGGTCGGCAACTATTCGTCGGCGGATGTGCACGAGTTCTTCGCTCAGCTGAGCAACACGTATCTCGGGACGAACCACGGGAACGACCCGCAGACCGGGAAGCCCCGCAACAACGGTTCCGACTGGGTGCGGAGGAACGAGCCGGAGCTGCTGCCGCTGCTGGAACAGCTCTACGGGCCCGACCCGCAGGCCGTCCAGGCGCGGCCCTCGAACCAGGTCGGCCGGGCCCGGGCCGAGGAAACGATGTACCAGGGCTTCCGGGAGTTCATGGACGGGAGGGCTGAGGGGCAGCACACCGTTTCCCACGTGGAGTCCATGCCGCAGGAATCGGTGGTCGTGCATGAGTCCGTGGAGTCGCCGGTGTCGGCGCCGCGGATGGTGGTGGATCGGACGCCGCGTTTCGTGGTGCAGTCGTCGTTCGAGGCGCGTCGGTTCGATCATGAGGGTCCGGTGACGGATCTGACGGTGCGGATCGATTTCGTCGAGGGCGGCCGGGGTCACAACACGGCTCTGGTGTGGGACAAGGTCGTTCAGGGTGTGGAGGAGTACCTCAATGCGCCTGGTTACCGGTTGGCCAATGGGGACCGGATGCATGTCACGGTGTTGCCGGCCAGGCCGGGTGAGCGGGCGCATCTGACGGTGGACCTGGTTTCGCGGGGCCGGGAGATGGATCAGAGGTCCTGGTGGTTGGACGCTGATCCGATCGATTACGCGCACGAGTTGGGCCACCAGATCGGTCTGCGGGACGAGTACCGGGCTTCGGGTCTGGCGCATCGTCCTGCGGTCGAGGGGAGTTTGCTGGGTGACCACCGGGCTCCGGCGCCGGAGGGGCTGCGGCAGGGTGGTCTGCGTGAGCGGCACTTGCAGCTGATCTCATCCGTCGTGGGGCACCTTGATGCGTTGACGGGTGGCGGGTCGCATGGCCGGACCTGGGATGAGGCCTGGTCGTTGGCGACGGTGCATGACCGTGAGCATGTCTGGGTGGACCCGGTGTCGGCTCCGCTCGGGATCGGTTCGCACGAGGGTGGCTCGCTCGATGTCGCGCCGAGGGCGAACATTCATGAGGACAACCTGCCGGTGGAGCACAAGCGGCTCATCAAGCAGCCGGGTTATTCGTCCGGTGACCAGTTCGGTATCTCGGTCGCGTTGCTGAACGACCCGAATCTGCATGTTCTGATCGCGCGGGGGCCGCGGACGGCGGAGGGTCATGCCGTCAATCCCAAGGACAAGTCCCAGGAGATCGAGGCCTTCTACCGTTCCATCGGGATCCCCGACGACCGCATTCACACGGTGGACGTGCCGAGCATGGAAACGAGTCATCTCTACGCGGTGATGGACGCGGAGGCCCGTCGCATCGTGGCCGAGGACTGGGAGGTCCTCTCCGAGCAGGACCAGGAGGCGGTGGTCAAGAGCGTCACGTTCGGTACGGACAAGGTCGCCAAGGTGTTCTCGGACACCCTGCGTGAGACCGTCCGTGACGCCTGGAAGATGGACCCCGCGCGCGACCAGCAGGTCGCGGGCTGGCTGGGGGATCGTGGGATCACGCTTCCTGCCGAGGGTGCGAAGGTCCTGGTGCTGTGGTCCCGTTTCACCGGCAAGGTGACCCAGTGGGCCGACCTGGGTGGCCGGATGGAGCACGACACGAGTTTCCAGGGCGTGCGGCAGATCCTGCGGGAGGTCGCCCGTGAGCAGGGCATGGTGCTCATCACCGGTGACCCGCACCCTTCTCGGCAGAACAAGTGGAACGAGCTGGTCGCGGAGATGCGCGCGGAGCTCAAGATCGACACGATCCACCACATCACCGGCTTCTGGAAGGACGGCGGACCGGATCCCTCGGTCTGGACGGAGAACCTCAGGACCGGGCAGTTGAGGCTGTACGACTTCCTCGACCGCCACTACGACATGAACCACCTGGGGACCCGCTCCGGGAACCTGGAAGCCGCCGCGCTGCTCGGCCACAAGGTCACGTACCTGGAGGAGAAGGGCTCCAGCGGGCGCGAGCGGATGGAGAAGTGGCACGAGCAGGACGCAGGCAAGACCAAGGCCGGAGGCATGGCGCCGGGCTACGAGCGTGTGGTGATCCCCACCCCGCCCACCGCGTCCGGCCGGTTCACCGTCCCGTTCGATCAGAAGCACGGCGGCCGCCTGGCGGCGGGTGAACGAGACAACGGTCTCGCGCCGGTGGGCAAGGGCAATGGCCACCAGCCGCCGGGCATGGTCGACCACGGGTTCCAGTCGCCGGGTGGGACCGTTCTGTGGCGCAAGCCCGCGGCGGTCTACGGCAAGGAACGCGGCTTCGGCTTCGAGGCACTGGCCAAGATCCGGGAGCAGTTGGGATTGTCAGGTGACCGGCCGCTCGACGCCGGGCAGTTCGCCGCCGACCGCGCCCAGCACCTGCAGAACCGCTACGACAAGTTGCGCGGCGACATCGTGACGTACTCGGGCGGCGGACCGGAGGTGGAGAAGTACCTGGACACGTTCGACGAGGTCTTCCACGCCGACAGGCCGCGGTACGCCGGAAGCGCCCCTTGGCAGGTGTACCGGAGGATGGCCGAGGAAGGGCTGCCCTTGCTGCCCGAACTCTGGACGTACCACCGCAGCCTCCGCGACCGCTCGGACCTGTACCAGCTGGGCTACCAGATCCACGAGGTGCCCCGCGACGGCGACTGTCTCTACCACTCCGTCAACCACCAGCTGGGGACGGCCGTCAGCCCGCAGGCAGTGACGACGCTGCGCAACCGCGTCACGAGGTGGATCAGCCAGAACCGGGAGCTGGTCACCGCATTCGCGACCGAGCGCGGGTCGACCTTCGGAGACCTCGCCTGGATGGCCAAGACCAGGGGATGGTGGGCCGGGTCCAACGGGGACCTGATCCCGTCGATCGTCGCCTCGGCCCTGGGCGTGCGGCTGCACATCTTCGACGGGGTCAACTGGCACTCCTTGGCGCCGGTACCCGGAGTCCCCGAGGGCACCAGGGACGTCTCCGTGTTCCTCTCCGAGAGTCACTACTCCCCGCTGGCTCCGGTCAACGTTCCGGAAGGGGCGCAGGCTGCCGGTAGTACCCAGGAAGGCGATGGGGGGCAGAAGCGGCAGCTTGAGCACAACAGTGACTCGGAGCCGGAGGATTCGGCGGGGAAGAAGCTTCGGCCGGCGCCTTCGGGGGTGTCGGAGGAGTCGGTGGTGGTGAATCCGCTGGCGGTGGAGCATGGTGGCGGGATGCCGGTGCCGGGTCCGTTGCATGAGCGGGTGCAGGCGTTGGAGCATCTTGGTCCGGAGGTGCGGCGGGAGCTCGCGGCGGACATGGTGTTCGTGGAGGGTCTGCGGTCGGAGTTGTCGGCGGAGGACTTCGCGCAGGCGGCGGCGCGGTTGGTGATCGATGTCGATCCGCGTGTGCATCAGCCGGTTGCTTCGCGGCGTGAGGCCGAGTTGCAGCTCGCGCGGATGTTGCAGGACAAGGAGGTCGCGGCCAGGCTGGTGGCGGCTGGTGTGCGCGTGGTGGTGGTGCCGCGTGACGTGCCGTTGACCGGTGTTGCGGGCTTCGAGCGGCTGCGTGGGCTGGTGGCCGACGGTGAGGCGGGTGGCGGTCGTAGTGTCGAGTGGTTGCGGGGGGCGAACGACGAGCTTGTGGTGGCGATTCCCGAGGAGAACCTGCTCGGTGAGCGGACGACGGTCGGGCCGCACCCCACGCAGCCCGAGGGGTATTCCTCGGCCACGCATGAACTCGCTCACGCGGTCCTGGAGTTCGGGTTGAGTCGTGAGCAGAGGGCGCTCGTCGAGGAGGCCTACCAGGGCAAGCGTCTCGCGGACGGTCTGGCTGATGTGTTCGGCGAGGAGTCGGTCACGGCTTGGCCCGATGGATCACGGCGCAATGCTGCGGGTGAGTTGGTCGGCAACTATTCGTCGGCGGATGTGCACGAGTTCTTCGCTCAGCTGAGCAACACGTATCTCGGGACGAATCACGGGAGTGACCCGCAGACCGGGAAGCCCCGCAACAACGGTTCCGACTGGGTGCGGAGGAACGAGCCCGAGCTGCTGCCGTTGCTGGAACAGCTCTACGGGCCCGACCCGCAGGCCGTCCAAGCGCGGCCTTCGAACCAGGTCGGCCGGGCCCGGGCCGAGGAGACGATGTACCAGGGCTTTCAGGAGTTCATGGAGGCGAGGGCCGAGGAACATCGTGAAGAGGAGATGTACCAGGGCCTCCGCGAATTCATGGACGGGAGGTCCGAGGAGCAGCGCGTCGAGGAGATGTACCAGGGCTTCCAGGAGTTCATGGAGGCGAGGACCGAAGAGCAGCACGTCGAGGAGTTGTTCCAGGGCTTCCGGGAGTTCATGGACGGGAGGTCCGAGGAGCAGCGCGTCGAGGAGATGTACGAGGGCTTCCAGGAGTTCATGGCGGGGAGGTCCGAGGAGCAGCGTGTCGAGGAGATGTACCAGGGCTTCCAGGAGTTCATGGACGGGACGGTCGAGCCGCCGGCCGACCCGCGACCGCCGTCGCGCGTCGGCGAGCGCGGGCTGGCCGCGTACGACGTCCTGGTCGCGCTGAACCACGACGACGTGCGGATCCTGAACCAGCTCACCGACCGGTTCGCCGAGGCGCTGCACGGGGACCGGGATGCCGCGCGGACGTTGGCGAACAGCCTCTTCGGCGGCGAGGTGCTGCGGCCGATGGTGTCCGAGCTGTCCCGGGGCGACGTCCGGGAGGTGTCCTTCCAGGCCGGCCCGTGGTCCGGTCAGGTCCGGATCACCGGCAGTGCGAGGGAGGGTACGTACGTCAGGACGGTGTCCGGCTTCGAGTTCGAGTACGGCTCGGAGCAGCAGAGCACGATCGGCGTCACCTCCGACGGGCTGACGCAGGCCAACCTCGGTGTGCAGTTCAAGGCCAAGTTCGGTAGTTCGGGGGATCTCACCGAGACGCTCGGCTACCAGCACGGCTGGCTGCACGGCAGTGCCACCGCCGAGGCCAGCAGGACGCTGGCCCGGGGCAAGACCGTCGAGCCGGCGGCGCTGTTCGACACCCCGTTCAACGTGCGGGTGGAGTTCCTGGACGCCCGCCTCCAGGGCGTATCGGGGCCGTGGAAGGTGCCGCAGCCGATCGACCTCGGCTTCACCGGGCGGGTCGCAGTGCCGGCGCGGGAGACCGCGAACGCGCCGCAGGTGCCCCAGGCCCACTACACGGTGCCGCGGGAGACCGCCGAGAACCTGCGGCTGGCCGGCTCGCACATCGTGACCGACGTCTGGCCGGTCGACCGCCCGCCGGCGCCCGTGCCGGACGCCGAGGGCAACATCGAACTCGCCGCGGTGAACCAGCCCGTCACGCCCGTGGCCGACGGAGCGGCGGCCCTGGCCAGGTTCGTGTCGGGCTTCGAGGGCCAGGCCGAGCGGTACTTCGAGGGCCGCTGGCCCGCGCTCAAGCGCAGGCTGCTGGAAGAACTGGACCTCGGCACCCTGCACCAGGAGCTGAAGGGAGTGATGTCCGGTCAGAAGCTGACCATCGTGGACGACAGCCTGACCGGGCCCGCCGCGGTGCTCACCATCGGCGGCGGGACCGTCTCCCGGATGCAGCAGGTCCACACCCTGCCGACCACCGAGCTCAACATCGCGACCGCGACGACCCGTTCGCACGTCGAGCAGAAGACCGGCAGCAAGGACTGGCAGACGCTGCCGTCCTCGGTCGGCAACTGGGCCGCCAAGAACGGCGGTGCCGGGGTCGGGGTGGGCGGCCGGGCCGGCCGGGACGACGTCGAACTCCACGGCTCCGGCGACGACCTGGGGCTCGGTACCAAGGTCAAGAACCCGGCGGTGCTCTTCGAGGGGACGGCCGACCTGGTCGTCACCTTCGGTTGGCGCAGCAGGCTGTCCCAGCCCGCCGACCAGGACGCCCACGTCGCCCTGGGTTTCCGGACGGTGATCGACCAGGCCGAGGCGGTCCTCGTCACCCCGGTCGAGGAGGTCGTGCTCGGCACGCAGCCGCCCGTGTTCACCGCCGCCCAGCAGCTCGCGCCCCCCGAGCACGCCCGCGCGGTGGGAGATATGGTCCTGGCCCCCCGGGACGAGTTCTGGCGGGGGCTGCCCGACACCACCACCGTCCGGGACCTGCGCAGCGTCGCCCCGTTGCACGCCGCACTCGACCGGATCGGCCGGGAGGTGTTCGGCGGCGACCAGGGCTGGTCGGCGGTGCGCGAGGACGTCCTGCAGGCCTACTCGCACGCCGCCGTCAGCGCCCACCTGGTCGGGATGTCGCGCGGATCCGAACTGCGCGGCCCCGAGGTCACCCTCGGCCCGCTGACGAAGATGCACGTCGCCGTCACGGCCCGGGTCACCCGGATCGACCACGTGCGGGCCCAGCGGAACGCCGAGCTCAACCCGATCCGCGAGAGCACCACCTTCGACTCGTCGCGTCACCTGCGCTCCGACACCATGACCGTGCAGGGCCAGGGCGGCGGCAAGGGTCCGGTGCACACCCGGGACGTGCTGGACTCCGCGGGCAAACCCTTCAAGGACAGCATGCAGGGCAACGTCACGGCCTCCGTGGAGTCGCGGGTCCGGGACGGGTGGCGCGGCGGGGAGTCCAGCAAGAGCTACGCGAACGGCAAGTACGGCAGTGCGCAGGAGCTGTTCCGGACGGAGATCACCCTGGACCTGACGGTCAACGGGGAGCACCGCGGGTCGGTCCCGCTCTCCGCCGAACTGAGCCTGGAGCAGTTGCACACCGCACTGCGCCAGGTCGGAGAGCAGGAGCGGAACGGCTTCACCGGCCCCTCGGCCCCGCACCAGGAGGTCGCGGAGCAGGCGACCACGCAGCGGACGGTCACCCGGCTCGGCCAGTCCGACGTGGTGCTGAGCCTCGGCAGGGGCGACACCGCCGTGCTGAGGCAGATCAGGGAGACGCTCGAACGGCAGTCCGGCCACCCGGTGCCCGAGCGCGTCCTGGCGCGGCTCGCCAGGGAGGTCGACCCGTACGGCCTCAAGGCCGCGCTGTCCCGGCTGAGCCGGGGCGAGCGGATCAGGATCCCGGTCGACCTCGACGGGTGGAAGGGCACGGTCGTGGTCGCGGCCGAGCTGATCAACCCCCGGCCGAGGGAGGCGCTGGTCACCGGCTTCGAGTTCGAGGTCGGCAGCCAGCAGCGCACCACCACCGGCACCACCTCCGACCTGCGCACCCGGTTCCGGTTCCGGCTCAAGCTCGGGGGCTCCGTCCCGCACGTCGACCTCGCCGGGGAGGCCTCGCACACCCGTGACTTCGTCAAGGGGCTCTCGATCGACCGCACCGGCGGCACCAACAGCCGGGCCAAGGCCACGGAGCCGGCTCGACTGTCCGACTCCACGGCCGAGTTCACCGTCTCCTTCGAGCCGTCGAAGCGGTCGGCGAGGCTTGACGACCTGACCGTTCCGGTGCCGGCCGTGGTGGCCGCGCCGCACCGCACCCTCGATCCGGCCGCGCCCGCGCGTCAGCTGCCGAGCCACCGGCTCGGCTCCTCCGACGTCGTCACCGCCGTCTACCGGGAGCTGGGCCCGGACGGGACGGTCCGGGAGGGGACGGCCCACGAGGTCGTCCAGGCGTTGGGCCGCACGGCCGCGGGCTTCCTGGGCAAGGACTGGCCGGGCATGGAGCGCAAGCTGGTCGCCAAGCTGGACTTCGGCCGGCTGCACACCGACCTCAAGTCGGTGATGGCCGGCCACCCCATCGAGGTGAAGCACGGCCGCAGCCGGGCGTGGATCACCGCCGAGGTGCGCGAGCTGACCCCGACCAACTCGGCGCCGGTGACGGTCGAGTTCAACATCGGCCACGGCGCCCAGACCTCGCTGACCAGTTCCGACGGCGGGACCAACACCGGCGGCGGTCAGGGCAACGCGATCACCGGCAGCCTGCTCGCCACCACCGACGTGCTGGCCACGGGGGCGGCGCTCGTCGGCGGCGGCAGCCTCACCGGTGCGTGGGGCGCCGACCGGCTGGAGCACGGCAGCGCCGGCGCCGCCAGCGGGACGGCCGTCAAGAGCAAGGTGACGGACGGCCGGTCCTACCGCGCGGAGGTGGTGCTGAAGGTCGAGTTCGAGCGCAAGCCGGCGGTGAGCCTGGCCTCCCCGCACAAGATCCGCCCCAGCCGCGAGGCACGGGAGCAGATGTTCCGGCGGCAGGACAGGGAGCGCCAGGAAGCCGGCGGCAGCGCCGCCCCGTCCAAGTTCCAGACCCTCAACCGGGAGCTGGTCAGGACGGGGGACCGGCTCGCCCGCGTCGGCCTGTACCGGCGGACGGTCGTGGAGACGCGGATCTATGCCGACGTGCTGCTGGAGTCCGGCCGGGGCGAGCCCGTCCGGCCGCCGCGCCCGGACGATCCGAACCGGCAGTTGCCCCCGATCCCCCCGGCCGTGCCGTCCGCGACGCAGGTCGTCCGGCGGCCGCCGGAATCGGTGTTCACCAACGGGTTGCACGACACCGGCATCGTGCGCTGGCTCGACGACACCTCCGGCGTGCGGGACCTGCTGACCGTGTTCGGTGAGCGCTTCTTCCGCGAGGGGACGTGGTCCTGGCTGGAGTCCGTCGCCCGGAACACCCATAGCCACGCGCAGTTGTCCGCCCTGTTCGGGTCGGTCGCCCGGGGCCGGGAGATCCTGGCGCCGTCGGAGGAACACCCGAACGCCCCGCGCCGCGATGCGGTGGTACAGGACGGCCGGACCATCGACACCCCGTCGGCCGGCAAGCGCCTGTTCGTCGACGACGCCGGCATCAGCGCCACCATCTCGATCGTCCAGCTGGAGTACCACAGCGACAACCAGGCGGCCGCCTTCAGCCCGGCCAACGACGTCACCAGCGGCGGGCGGCACACCCGCCTCGACTGGCGGCGGTGGAACGCCCAGGGTCAGCTCGGCGCCAAGTTCGGCACCAAGGGCGCCGCCGAGTTCACCGTCGGCGTCGTCGGCGGGGGCGGCCACCGGTGGCGTGAGGGGCCCTCCGCGGGCTCCTCCGGCAAGACCGTGGCCAACGCCAAGATCCCCACCCCGGCCGCCCGCTACGTCGGCCAGGCCGAGGTCCAGCTGACCTTCCGGGACGGCGACCGGACCGAGACCGTGAAGGGCCTCGTCCCGATCGAGATGGAGATCCCGATCAGCGAGACCACCGTCGCCCAGTCGGTGAGCAACCACCGGGTGCTGTACTCGGTCCTGCACCCCGAGGGGCAGACGATCAGCCGCGGCTCCACCTCCGACGCCGTCGCCGAGGCGCTCGCCACGCCGCTGCCCGGCACCGACAACCAGGTGCACCTGCTCGCCGACCTCAACGAGCGCGACCAGGCCGGCTCGCGGGAGGTCATGAGGGCACTCGCCCGCCTTCCGCGCGACCCGAACTACTTCACCGTGGCCTACCACTCCAGGCGGCCCGACGGGGCGCCGACCTGGCTCGGTCGGGAGCTGAGCCCGGAGGAGATGGCGGGCGCGCTGCTGCGGCTCGCCGAGGGCGGCCAGTGGCAGGGCGAGCCGCTGCGCTTCCTCTCCTGCAACTCCGGTTACCGCCCGCACGTCCCCGGCACCGGCGCCGAGCACCAGCTCTCCTTCGCCGACCGGACCCTGCTCGCCCTCCACGAGGCGCTCGCGGCCCGCCGGGCCTTCGCCGCGGCCAACAACCTGCCGCTCAGCCCGGCGCTGGAACTCCTCGGCCGCCCCGAGGCCTTCGCCGCGGGGGGACTGCTCCACCTCACGGGCGGGGACCAGCCCCGCATGGTCGTCGCCCAGCGCGTCGGCTACACCGCGGGCGGCCTGCCGAGGGTCGAGGGCTCCGGCAACTGGTACCACCTGGCGGTGACCGAGCACGGTACCGTCCAGTCCACCGCACGAGGCCAGGAACTCCTGCGCCCGGACGAGGAGCCCGTCCCCCAGGCCACCGAGCAGGAGCCCATCGACCCGGACCAGCCCGTGCCGGTCGTCCTGGGCGATTCGGAACAGGCTGCCGCCGGATATTCGAGCGACGACAGCGATTCCGTCTACTCCGTCCTGATGACCTTCGACGTGACGGTGCCCCTGCCGGTGGCGGAGACCCCGGCCGCGCCGAGGCCCCCGGCCGAGTGGTCGGTTCAGCGCACCCGCGCCTTGGAGCTGATCCAACCGCCGAAGCGGGACCGGATCGAGGGGGAGGTGTACGGCCCGACGGACGGCGGCGGCGCACCCGGGTCGAGGAGGCTGGAACGACTGGCGTACGACTACGGCACCGGAGAAGCGGCCCGCACCGCGCTGGAACGGCGGCTGCGTGACACCGCCACCGTGGCCACGGTGGCGGTCACCCGGCCGGGCGGCTCCGCGGAGGCGTGGACCGTCCGCAGGAACACCGCGGAGGAGGGAGGCGGCCTGCGCTGGGAGCCCCGGGAAGCACAGCAGAACGCGGAACAGTCGGCCAGCACGCCCGTTCCCACGATCACGCCCGACACCCACCTGTGGGTGACGGCGTCCGGTGACCATCTGACGCTGGACGAGGTGAAGCGACTTCCGGACACCACCTACTACATCAGGGCCGAAAATTCCGGCGACATGTACCACATGCGCGCCGCCATGGTGGCCTATCCGGATCGCGACCTGCTGATCTGGAACGTCACCGAGGCGACCAAGACGCAGGTCGAACAGATCATCAATCTGCACGACGACCTGATCGCGTCGGGGCGCAGGGTCATGTACACGACCGCTTCGCGCTTGTCGGGCTGGGCCGGTCGGAACGAGACCAGCGCGACGATGGATCTCGCCAAGTACCTCATGCGGGACTTCGTTCCCGGGCACGTGGCACTCGCGGAGCGCGTCGCGCCGAGGGCCGAGAGGAGCAGGGAGGCAAACCGGCAGATCAATGAACTGACGGAGAAACTCGAGGTCGTCCAGAGCACGGTCAGGGACTACCAGGATCCGGCGGACGAGCACACTTTGGCGGCCGCCCGGGTGTCGGACTTCGCCGCCGGCTACGGGCACTACACCCAGGAAGAGGGCGAGGCCTTCAGGCGGGACCTGGAGAGCCCGGAGTACGGGGGCTTCGGGCCGGCCCCGGCGGACCGGGGGGAAGGGCCGAAGCACTTGTTCGTGGTGTACCGCGCCAGCGGACACAGCGGTCGGGCCGGCGCCAACGCGCCGGCGCTGGACACCGGTACCCGTGGTGTGGTGCAGATCATCGAGCAGGCCCGGGCCGCGCTCGGGCCCGATGTCGTCATCGTTCCGATGGGCGAGGAGCCGGCGCACGTGGACGGTCCGGCTCTGCGGGAGTACTGGAACTGGCCGTCGGTCGGGAACCGCCGCAAGGAGCTCGCGCTCCTCAAGCACCTCGCGGACACGTACAACGTCGCCGGTGCGGTCGGCATGCGCAGTGGCGTGATGGACGAGCTCTCCTTCGCCGGAATCAAGATCCTCTCGATTGACATCAGCCTGCACCGCAACGGTCCCGGGCAACTGCCGAACATCAAGCAGTCGAAGGGGTGGACGCGCGGACTGCTGCTGGAGAACGCTTCCGGGCGGAACTACGGGCGGGCGTTCGTCACCTGGCCGAGAGGCCGGGACACGGAGATGAGCGGAGACTTCCAGGGAGAATTCCACGCGCGGGACGAGGCGGTGATCCGCAGTGCGATCGAATTCTATTTCGGCGAACACGATGGGCCCCGGGGAATCAGGCACGCGTCCCATCCGCACCAGCTGGAGTCCGTGCAAGCGGCGTTGGCGGGGATGAAATCCCTCGAGCAGATGACCGGCTTCGAGATGGCCCGGCGGACCATGCCGTACCTGCGCGAACTCGGCGAGTTCCAGGAGAAGCTCGATCCTGCCGTGTGGGAGTTGGTGGAGGAGAGGCTGACCGCGGCGGAAGAGCGCGTGGACCAGGTCGAGTCGGAGGCTGCCGACGCCTGCGCGGAGGAGGTGCCCCGATTCCTTGAACTCGAGCTGAGGGCGCTCGGGATCACCTGGGCGGCCGACAACGAGCGGGCGATTCTTGAGGGCGAGCCTCTCGCCGTCATGACCCCCAACCAGGAGAGCGCCCTCAGGAACTCCCTCACGGCGGTCAGGACCGGGCTCGCGGAGGCCCTTGCCGAGCAGATGGTGAAAGACCGGAATCCCGACATCACGAGCCGGAAGACCATCAAGCAGATGCGAGGGAGGCTCATCGCCGAAGCCAGGGCCGTGGTCGATGGGTTGAACGATCTCGAGCTGCGACGGATCTACCAGATCTGCCGTGAGCGGTACGTTCCCACGCCGGCCGAAGACGACGAGGCCCCGACCGAATGATCCGGTCGGGGCCCGCCCCCGGGGTCTTGGCGGCTCAGCCGCCGAGGCCCCGCAGGGTGTGGTAGACGCCGCAGGCCTGGAGGGCGAGCGGGAGCAGGGAGAGGGCGCTGAGGGTGTGCAGGATGTCGGCGATCCGGCCCCAGTAAGGGAGCAGGCGCCGGCCGGGGACCGTCCAGGCGACGACCAGCAGGGCGACGGCCACCGCCAGCAGGCCGCCCAGCAGGCCGAGTCGCTCGGTGGGCGAGGCCGATTCCGCGGCCCGGGAGACCAGCACCAGGCCGCCGTAGACCCCGGGCAGCAGGATGCTCAGCCGCTGGCGGATGCTGCCGACGGCCCGGCCGTGCAGCAGGAGCAGCAGGCTGAGCGCCGCGGCCTCGGCCGGGCCCGCCCAGCCGTCGGTGAAGGCGAGGACGGTCAGGCAGGCCGCGCAGACGGCGCCGATCGCCGTGTAGAGGGCCATCAGGTAGTCGTCGGCGATCAGGGCGCGCGGCAGCACGGCGGCGGCCGGGACGGGCTCGATGTTCTCCTGCAGTTCCTCGGCGTTGCGCGGGAGCATCGGCAGCCGCAGTCCGGAGAGCCGGAAGGCGAACGACGGCACGAAGGCGCCGATCAGGACGGCCACCACCGCGACCACGGCGACCAGCTTGCCGAGCGTCAGCCCCGCCAGCACCAGCACCCCGGCCAGCACCCCGAGCACGGCGACCAGCACCAGCCCGAGGAAGAGCGGGGCGGCCCCGCCCACCGCCGCCAGGGCGAGCACCGCCGCGCCGGCCCCGGCGGAGGCGGCCGCCAGCACCCGGGCGCCGAGCAGGTCGTCCCCGCCCGGGCCGCTGGGCAGCAGCAGGGCGGCGAGGCCCAGGTACGGGACGGCGGCGGCGCCGAGCGCGGCGCCCGCGCCGGCGTCGGCCATGGCGCGGGAGGCGCTGGCGGCGCCGAGCAGCAGCAGGACCGCGACGGCCGCCGCGGCGGCCTGGCGCGGGCCGGCCGGGCCGGGCAGGGCGAGCAGCACCCAGGCGGCGGCGAGGGCCGTGAGGGTCACGGCGAGGGCGAGGCGGCGGGTGAGGGCGGGGCGCCAGGTGTCGCCGCGCTCGTTCATGCCGGAGGCCACGCCGTCGACCAGGTCGTCGAAGTGGACCGGCGGCAGGGCCTGGTGGCGCGGGCGCAGGTGGACCGCGTCGCCGTCGTGCAGCTTCAGCGCCTCGGTGCTCTGCTCCTCGTCGAGCGGGTCCTCGCCGAGCCGTTGCAGCACCCAGCCGCCGTGCTCCAGCCCGGTCTCGGCGAGGTCCGGGCCGGCGTGGCCGAGGATGGCGGGAAGCAGGTCGCCGAGCGGTACGTCGGCCGGGACGGCCAGCTCGAAGACCACCTCCGGCGCGTGGAACCTCAATCGGCACAGTCCTGCGACGACACTGCTGCTCACGCCAGTCCTCCGGCTCGGTGGTGTTCTCCGCTCGGTTGAACGGGCGGCTCGGCGCGCCGCGTTCAACCGCGGTTGAACCCCGGGTGCCACGCCGTCCGTGAGCCAGAGGGACGGCTGTCGCAGTGAGGAGCCCGTCACAGTGAGGAGCCCTGAGTGAGCGTTGTGCTGGTCACCCGGACGCCCCGGCGCCCGGGGCCCGAGATGCCGGACGGCGAGATCCAGTTGCAGGAGCCGCCGGGTCTGCCGGAGAAGCAGAGCGGCATGGCGAGTGTGATCAGCATGGCCCCGATGGCGCTCGGCTCGCTGTCGATGGTCTTCATGTTCCTGCACCCGGGCGGCGGCGAGGGCGGCGGTGGCGCGCTCAGCTACCTCGCGATGGGAATGATGGCGCTGTCCGCCGTCGGCATGCTGGTCACCCAGCTGATCCGCGGCTCCAGCGACCGCAAGCAGCAGCTGCGCGGCGAGCGCCGCGACTACCTGCGCTACCTCTCCCAGGTGCGCCGCCAGGTGCGGCGTTCGGTGGACGCCCAGCGGCAGGCGCTCGCCTGGCGGCACCCGGCCCCGGACGAGCTGTGGTCACTGGTGGGCACCACCCGGCTGTGGGAGCGCCGGGCCGCCCACCCGGACTTCAGCGACGTCCGGATCGCGGTCGGCGCCCAGCGCCTGGCCACCCCGCTCGCCCCGCTCGCCACCAAGCCGGTCGAGGACCTGGAGCCGCTGTGCGCGCACGCGCTGCGCCGCTTCATCCACGCCTACGGCACCGTCGCCGACCAGCCGATGGCGATCCACCTGCGCGGCTTCGCCCAACTGCTGCTGCGGGCCGAGGACCCGGAGGCCGCCCGCGCCCTGGTGCGGGCCGTGCTCGCCCAACTCGCCGTCGTGCACGGCCCGGACGAACTGCGCATCGCCGTCGTCACCGACGCCGAGCGGCGCACCTCCTGGGACTGGGCCAAGTGGCTGCCGCACGCCCTGCACCCGACCGACACCGACGGCGCCGGCCCGGTCCGGCTGGTCGCCGGCAGCCTCGGCGAGGTCGAGCAACTGCTGGGCGAGGAGTTCACCAGCCGCCCGGGCTTCGAACCGGACGCCGTGCCCAACCGGGACGAGCCTTTCACCGTCCTGGTGCTCGACGGCCCCGGCGCCCACACCGGCAGCCGTGCCGCGCTCACCGGCTACCGCAACGCCGTCCTGATCGACCTGTCCGACAGCCTGGAGTGGCGCGCCGCCCGCACCACCCTGCGGCTGCGCATCGACGACGGACGGCTCGCCATGATCGGCGCCGACCGCAACCGCAAGGACGTCGCCACCGACCTCGGCCGCCCCGACGCGCTCGCCGTGCCCGCCGCGACCCGCCTCGCCGCGCTGCTCGCCCGCTACCGCATCGCCGACGGCGTGGACGTCGCCGAGCCGCTCGCCACGGACTTCGACCTGACCGCCCTGCTCGGCATCCCCGACCTGAACACCCTGGACGTCGAGACGCTCTGGGGCCAGCGCGGCATCGCGCAGCGGCTGCGCGTCCCGCTCGGGCTCGGCCCGGACGGCCGCCCGGTCGACCTCGACCTGAAGGAGTCCGCGCAGGGCGGCATGGGCCCGCACGGCATGCTGATCGGCGCCACCGGCTCCGGCAAGTCCGAACTGCTGCGCACCCTGGTGATGGCGCTCGCCGTCACCCACTCCTCCGAGGTGCTCAACTTCGTCCTGGTCGACTTCAAGGGCGGCGCGACCTTCCTCGGTCTGGACGGCCTGCCGCACACCTCCGCCGTGATCACCAACCTGGCGGACGAGGCCGCGCTGGTCGACCGCATGCGCGACGCCCTGCACGGCGAACTCATCCGCCGCCAGGAGCTGCTGCGCGAGGCCGGCTACGCCTCACTGCTGGACTACGAGACGGCGCGCGCCGGCGGTGCCGCGCTACGCCCGATGCCCACGCTCTTCGTCGTCGTCGACGAGTTCAGCGAACTGCTGTCCGCGCACCGGGACTTCATGGAACTCTTCGTGATGATCGGCCGGCTCGGCCGCTCGCTCGGCGTCCACCTGCTGCTCGCCTCCCAGCGCCTCGACGAGGGCCGGATGAGCGCGCTGGAGTCCCACCTGTCCTACCGGATCGGCCTGCGCACCTTCTCCGCGATGGAGAGCCGCGGCGTCCTCGGTGTCCCCGACGCCTACCAGCTGCCCTCCCAGCCGGGCAACGGCTTCCTGCGCAGCGACATCTCCACCCTCACCCGGTTCAAGGCCGCCTACGTCTCCGGGCCGTACCGGCCCAAGCGCCGGTCCTCCCAGCAGGCCGCCCTCGCCGGGCAGGTCGTCTCCTACGGCACCGACTACGTGCTGCCGCGTCACCTCCCGGCGGCCGCGGTCGAGCCCGAGGAGGAGCAGGCGTCCGACGGCTCGCTGCTGGAGGTCGCCGCCGGCCGGCTGCGTGACGCCGGACCGCCCGCACACCGGGTCTGGCTGCCGCCCCTGGACGTCCCGCCCACCCTCGACGAGTTGCTGCCGCCGCTCGTCCCGCACCCCGACCGCGGCCTCACCACCGAGGACGAGCGCTCCCACGGCGCGCTCGGCCTACCGGTCGGCATCGTCGACCGCCCCTTCCAGCAACTGCGCGACCTGCTCACCGCCGACCTGGCCGGCGCCGGCGGGCACGTCGGCATCGCCGGCGCCCCGCAGAGCGGCAAGAGCACCATGCTGCGCACCCTGATCACCGGCCTCGCCCTCACCCACACCCCGCGCGAAGTCCAGTTCTACTGCCTGGACTTCGGTGGCGGCACGCTCTCCGCCCTGCGCGGGCTGCCGCACCTCGGCGGCGTCACCGGCCGGCACGACGGCGAACGGGTGCTGCGCACCGTCGCCGAGGTCAACGGCATCATCACCCGCCGCGAGCAGTACTTCGCCGAACTCGGCATCGACTCCATCGCGGCCTTCCGCCGCCGCAAGGCCGCCGGGGAACTGCCCGACGACCCGCACGGCGACGTCTTCCTCGTCATCGACGGCTGGAACACCCTGCGCCAGGAGTTCAGCGACCTCCTCCAGCCGCTCACCCTGATCTCCCAGCGCGGCCTCAACTACGGCGTCCACCTGGTCATCGCCACCACCCGCTGGGGCGAGATCAGCGGCGGCCTGCGCGACCAGCTCCAGACCCGCTTCGAACTGCGGCTCGGCGACTCCGTCGACTCCGTCATCAACATGCGCGCGGCCGCGAAGGTCCCCAAGCTGCCCGGCCGCGGCCTCACCGACGAGCAACTGCACTTCCTCACCGCCCTGCCCCGGATCGACGGCTCCGGCAACACCGACGACCTCGGCGACGGTGTCGCCGACCTGGTCGACGCGGTCGCCGCCCACTGGACCGGTCCACGGGCCCCCGAGGTCCGGATGCTCCCGCTCACCCTCGACGCCGCCGCGCTCCCCGCCCCCGAGGGCCGGCTGCGCGTCCCGATCGGCCTGGAGGACACCGAGGTCTCGCCGCTGTGGCACGACTTCGAGGAGAACCCGCACCTGCTGGTCGTCGGCGACAGCGAATCCGGCAAGACCAACCTGCTGCGGCTCATGATCAGCGCCATCACCTCCGCCTACACCCCGGCCGAGGCGCGGATCATGCTGGTCGACTACCGGCGCGGCCTGTTCGACGCGGTGCCCCAGGAGTACCAGCTCGGCTACGCGGTGGCGGTCGACAAGCTCCGCCAGATCGTCGACGGCGCCTCGCGCGCCATGAAGAACCGCATCCCGCCCGCGGACATCACCCCCGCCCGGCTCAGGCTGCGCGACTGGTGGACCGGGCCCGAACTGTTCATCCTCGTCGACGACTACGACCTGGTCGGCTCCACCAGCGGCGCCCACCCCTTCGCGGCCCTGCTCGAAGACCTCGCCCAGGGCGCCGAGATCGGCCTGCACCTGGTCGTCGCGCGCGGCGCCAACGGCGTCGGGCGAGCCCTCGGCGACCCGCTGATGCGCAAGCTCCAGGAGGTCAACTCGCCCTCCCTGCTGCTCTCCTGCCCGCCCTCGGAGGGGTACCTGTTCGGCAACGTCAAGCCCCGGCAGTTCCCCGCCGGGCGCGGCCTCTACATCACCCGGCGACGCACCGTCCAGGTGCAGACCGGGCACGTGGCGGACGAACCGGAGGCCGGCCGGTGACCGCCTCCACGCTGCGGGCGCTCGGCCCGCACTACGTCATCGCGCCGCCCGGCGCGGAGGCCGCCGGACTGGCCGAAGCCCTCGGGCCCGTCCGGGCCGAACCCCGCGCGCTGCTGCTGCTGGCCGCCGCCGCGGACGCCGCGCCCGTCCTGCTCTCCTCGCTCGACGACCTCGTACGGGCGGCGGGTGAGCGCGGCGCCGACGTGCTGGTGCTCGCCGCCTCGGGACTCGCCGCGATCGGGCCGGACGGACGGCGGCCCGCCGAACTGCTCGCCGCCCGCTCCGGGCTGACGATCGTCGCGCCCGACGCGATGGTCAGCATCGAGCCGGACGGAACGCTGTCCGCCCCGGACGGCTCCTGGTGGCGCTGCCCGCCGGGCGGCGCCCAGCTCCGGGCCGAACCGCTCGGCGCGCGGTGGCCCGCCGCGGCCGCCATCACCCCGCTGACGCGCGATGCGTACTGGGTCACCGAAATCGCGGGCCGGGCGCGGCCCGCCGCGCTGGACCACGCGGCCGCGACCGACGGCGGACTGCTGCTCGTCCTCGGCGAACCGGCCGGGCGGCTGCCCGCCGGGGCCCAACTCGCCAACGCCGCCGCGCTGCTGCTCGGGACGGTGGCGGAGGACGCGCGCCTCACCCTGAGCGCGCCCTGGGCCGCGCCGGTCGAGCTGATCGAACTCGCGGCGGTCGCGGCGGCCTCGCTGCGGCGGGAGGTCCGGGCGGCCGTCGGCCTGCCGGTGCGGGGCGCGGCCGGGCTGCGCCACGTCCACCTCGCCGCGGACGGCACCGAAGGGTGGGAGCCCTACCTCACCGAACTGGTCGCCTGCCCGACCGACCGCACCGTCACGGCCGTAGGCTGGCGCAGTCGGCCCGACCTGCCCGCCGCCCCCGGGCCCGCGCGCTACCCGGCCTTCCCCGGCTGGGAACTGGAAGCCGTCGCGGCCGGACTCTGGCTCCGCCCGGCCGCCACCGCGGACCGCGGCCCCCGCCTCCGCCGGCCCGACCCGGCCGGCCCCGCCCTGGTCGTCGGGTCTCCGGGACGCCCTGTCCCCGAGACCGTCTGGGATCACCTCGGGGCCGTTCTCGGCTCGCTCCCGCCGGCGCCCGCGCGCCTCACCCTCACCGTCGCCGGGACGCTGGACGTCGAATCCGGGGCGGTCGGGCGCTTTTGCGCGCGGCTGTACGGGCTCGACTGGGTCGGACCCGCCGCGTCGGTCGCCGTGGCGGCACCGGGCCCGGAGGCGGCGCCCGGCCCGGAGAAGGCGCCCGCGCTTGCGGCGGCGCCCGTAGCCGTACCTGAGCCCGCGTCGGTGGAGCTCGGAGCGTCGGGGGAGGCGGACCCGGCGCCGCTGCAGGTGCCGACCGAGTCCGCGACGCCGGAGCCGGTGGCCGCGACCGGTCCGGTGTTCGAGATCGGGACGGAGGCTGGGACCAGGACGGAGGCTGGGACCGGGACGGAGACCGAGGCCGGGACAGCGGCCGAGGCTGAGGCCGGGATCGCGACGGATCCGGTGGCCGTACCGGTCCCCATGGCGACGATGGGGGTTCTCGGAGGAGAGCCCGGGGAACGCCCCGCTTCCCCTCCCGCCCCCGAGCCCGCCCCCGGGCCGACTGCGGCCGTGGTGGGCGACACCGGCACGACGTCGGCCCCGGACGCCGGCCCCGGTCCGGCCGTGGAGCCTGGGGCGAGCGTCGCACCCGGGGGAGACCAGGCGCCGCCCGACGGGGAGGCCGGCTCCGGGCCCGCGTCGGCAGCCGCTTCGGAGGAGACCACCCCCGCAGCGGAGGAGGTGCCGGCCCCTGCCCCGGCACTCGACCCTGAGGCCGTGCCCGTGGCCGCGTCCTCCGTGGCGGTGTCCATGGAGGACACGGAGGCCGCCGAGACCGCCGAGACCGCCGAGACCGCCGAGACCGCCGAGCCGCCGGGAACCACGGCGGGCCGGGCCGGGGCACACCCGACGCCTGAACCCACGGCCGGCTCCACGCCGGGGCAGGCCCCGGTACCGGCCCCCGAGCAGGTCCCCGAGCAAGCTCCGGCGCAGCCGACCGCCCCGTCGTCGGACCTGGTCGAGCTCTCCACCCCCGCCGAGGACCGCGCGGCCCTGATCACCCTCCTCGGGCCCGCCTACCAGCGCTTCGTCCGGCGGGCCGAGGACGTCGCGACCCGACTGCCCGGCCTGCGCGCCCGGGCCGACGAGGGCGATCCGCGGCCCGAACTGGTCGCCGTGCTGCTCCACCACACCGACTCGACCGTCCTCGCCGGGCGGGCAGAGCTCCGCGCCGCGGCGCGGTCGGGCGCCCCGGGCCCGTTCGGCCCGTACCTGCGCTGCCTCGCGGCCGGGCTCCGGCGGCTGCCCAGCCACTACGGAGGCGTGCTGATGGCGGGCCCGGTCGAGTCGGCCGACCTGGCCGCCTACACCCCGGGAACCGTGCTCACCGAGCGGGCCCCGGTCAGCGGTCTGGCGGCGCCGGGCGCGGACTTCGGCGAGGACGTCGGGGTGGAGTTCGCCATCTGGTCCGTCGGCGGCCGCCGCAGCTCGGTCTTCGGAGAGCCGGGCGACCAGCCGACCGTGATCTTCGCCCCGGGGACGGAGTTCGAGGTGGTGGACGTCGACCTGCCGGACGAGACGACCGGGCGTCCGGCCCGCGTGCTGCTCCACGAGATCGGCGGCGTCCGCCCGCGCCCCGACCGCCTGCGCAGCTGGCTGGCCCGGCGCGACGCCGTCGCGCCCGCCGACCGGATCCGCCCCGCCGACCCGGCCCGCTACCTCCTGGACCTCGGTGGCGCGGCCGGCCGGTGACGTCCTGTGGGGACCGGGCGGCCCCGTCGTGGCGCGGATCACCTGGTCCGAGGCACGGCCCGGCCGGTGGTGGGCCCTGGGGCGTGTTTCGTCATTCCCGCCGGGCGCGCGACGCCGGGCATCCCGGCTGGACGCACCGGCGAAGCACCCAAGTACGGCCCAGTACGAGGGCGCTCCGCCGGCACGCCCAGCCGGGCGCGTAATGGGGGTACCTCCCGGCCGAAGGCTGGGGGAGCCGCGCGCTGATCCGACGCGAATGATGAAACACGCCCTGGCCCCGACCCGGCCGGTCGGGCCGTCGGCCGACGGACCGGCACCCGCGATGAACCCGGGGCGGCCTTCCGTCCGTCGGACGAAGCGTAGGGGCGAACCGGCGGGAGGAGTGCGGGATGAGCGGGACGATGCGGGACGACTTCCGGTTGGCGTCGGTGTTCGACGCCGTGGACCCGGTGACGGGGCCGGGCTTCGGGCCGGACCGGCCGAGGATCGAGGAGCGCGCGGAGCGCGAGGCACTCGTCGGCTACCTGCGCGCGGGCGCGCCCGTGCTGCTGACGCCGATGCTGATGGACGACGTGGTGGACCGGCGGCGGCGCTCCGTCGTCCCGATGGGCTTCCGTACCGACGGGTCCTGGATCTGGACCGACACCGTGACGTACTACCTGGAGGAGTACGGGCTGGCGCCCGACCCGGAACTGCTCGCTCACGTCCGCGCGCAGGGCGACGGCCCGTGGGCGGCGCCCGACGCGGCGGTGCTGGAGCGGGCGGTGTCCTTCGTCCTGACCCCGCCGGACGCCGAGGAGGAGCCGGTCTGGACGGTCGGCTCGTAGCGGCTGAACCGGTTCGGCCACTCCGTCCGTACCTCCCCACAGGAGTGTCGTCGAGTGCAGGGGATGCATGGTGGCCGAGGAGAAGCGCGGCGAGGCGGGGCGGACGAGCGCCGGGTTCCAGCTTCCGGAGGTGAACTGGGCCCTGGCGGCCGAGGCCGAGCCGGCGGAGGGTACGCCGGTGGCGGCCGCCTCGAAGGAAGCGGCCTCGGAGGAAACCGCCTCGGCGAAGGGTGAAGCGGCGGAGGCGGGTTCCAGCGCCGCGACCGCGGTGCTGCCCGCGCAGCCGGAGCGCGAGCAGCCGGCCGCACCTCCCTCGGTCCCGCCCGTGCCCGCATCTGCCACGACGACCGCAGCACCCGCCACCGCAGCACCCGCCACCGCGACACCCACCGCCGCCGGGACGCCCGAGGCGGTGGCCGCCGCGAGCGTCGCCGAGCCCTCCACCGACACCGGCACCGACCAGGGCCCCCGGCCGGGCCGGGTCTCCCGCCCGATGATCGCGGCGGCCGTCGCCGTCGGCCTGGTGCTGGTGGGCACTTCCGTGGTGGTGACCCAGCTCGGCGGCAACCAGCAGAAGGGCGGCCCGGCCCAGGCGGACGCCCCGCCCGGCTACGGGCAGAGTGGTGGGGACGGCGGCAACGGCTTCGTCCCGAACTTCGACGAGCACGGCGGTACCAGCGGCTCCGGCGGCACCCCTGCCCCCGGTCAGCCCGACGCGGCGGTCCCGGCCGCGGACGCCGGCACGGGCACGCCCGCCCCGAGTGACCAGCCGGCCTCGGCCCCGAACGGCACCGGAAGCGGCGGAGGCGCGGGGGGCACTGCCGCTCGATCCGGCGGATCCGTTAACTCCGGTGGTGGCAACGCGAGTTCGACCACCGCTCCAGGTCGGGCCCAGGGTGGCTCCGGTTCGGGTTCCGGCTCCGGTTCGGGTTCCGCTTCCGGTGGCGCCGCCGCCGCTGCCGCCGCAGGTGGCGCGGCGGGGAGCGCGGCCGGTGGCGCCGCCAACCCCGCCCCGCAGAACCCCGCGCCGCAGCAGCCGGCCCCGCAGAACCCCGCGCCGCCGCCGGCTTCCCAGCAGCCCGCGCCGCCGCCGCCCCCGCAGAAGGCCGCGCCCACCGTCGTGGTCACCGGCCCGTACTGCGGCAACAAGAGCGGCGCGTACAGCCAGAAGGGCTGGTTCGACCAAGGCGACTCCGGCTGGCGGAGCAACTCCGGCGGCTACAGCGGCGACGGCTGCAACGGGACGTACACGTCGGTGCCGATGTCCGGGGACGGCAAGGACGACAAGAACTCGGTGGTGTGGACCTTCACCCTGGACAAGGTCACCAGCTGCACCCTGGACGTCTACATCCCGGCCAGCGGGGACGTGAAGAAGGTCGGCGGGAACCCGACCTACTACACCGTGCAGAGCGGCAGCGGGTCGAGCGACTTCAAGATCAACCAGACGGCCAGCCAGGGCCGTTGGGTCGGCGAGGGCACCTTCCAGTACCGCGGCTCGCTGTCCGTCACCCTGCACACCCGAGGCCAGGACTGGGGCGCCGCGAACCTCGCCCACCACGCCGCCAGCGCCATGCGCGTCACCTGCACGCCCTGACCCGGTCCTCCTCGACCCCGACCCGAACCTCCGACCCCGACCTGGTCCTCCGAGCAGGTCACGAACGAACGCCCCACGACGAAGGGAACCCCCAGGCATGTCGCGCCCGGTGCTGACGGTCTGCGCGGAGCAGCGGGAACGCGGCTCCTACCGCACGATCGGCGAAGCCCTCCAGGCGGCCCGCAGCGGCGCGGTGATCTCCGTACGCCCCGGCCGGTACGAGGAGAACCTGGTGCTCACCAAGGTGGTGACCATCACCGCCGAGGACGTCCGGGGCAGTGTGCGGATCAGTTCGCGCCGCGGCTCGGTGGTCCAGGTCCTGGCCGAGGCCGTCCAGTTGACCGGCCTGGTGATCCAGGGGCAGGACGACGACCTGCCCGCCGTCGACGTCCCGCGCGGCCAGCTCGCCCTGCAGGACTGCGAAGTGATCGGCAACGCCTGGACGGCCGTCCTCACCCGCCAGCAGGGCGAACTCGCCATGCGCGGCTGCCGGGTGGTCAACACCGCCGGCGCCGGACTGGTCGAGACCTCCACCGGCGCCAGCGTCATCGAGGACAGCGTCATCGAACACCTCGGCACCTCCGCCCTGGTGATCGGCGAACGGGCCAACCCCACCGTGCGGCGCTGCGTCCTGCGCGACGCGCGCGGCAACGGCATCTGCGCCAACGGGGAGGCGCGCGGAGTCATCGAGGACTGCGAGATCTCCGCCACCGACAAACCCGCCGTGGCCCTGGAGGAGCAGAGCACCACCCGCCTGCTGCGGACCGAGGTCCGCGACAGCGCGGTCGGCGTCTTTCTCGGCTCCACCGCCCGGGTGGTGCTGGAGGACTGCACCGTCACCGCCGTGCGCGGCCACGGCTACGTCCTCACCAACGGCACGGATCCCCTGCTGCGCCGCTGCCGCGCCGTCCGCAGCCAGGGCCACGGCCTGCACATCGCCGGCCGTGCCCGCGGCACCTTCGAGGACTGCGAGGTCACCGCCGCCGCGCAGGCCGGCATCCACGTCGACGAATCGGCCAGCCCCAGTCTGGTGCGGGCCGTGGTGCGCGACAGCGAGACCGACGGCGTCGACCTCACCGGCGAGAGCGCCGCCGAGTTCGACCGCCTGGAGGTGCGCGACGCGGCCGGTGCCGGCGTCGTCATCCGTGACGGCGCCAACCCGCTGCTGCGCCGCACCACCGTCACGGACGCCGGTGGTCACGGCGTCGAGGTGGTGCGGGACGGGCGCGGCCGGATCGAGGACGCCACCGTGCTCGACGCGGGCAAGAACGGCATCCGGATCGCCGACGGAGCCAACACCTACCTCGGCGGCAGCCTCGTGCGCGGCAGCAAGGCGTGCGGCATCTCGATCGGCGCCGAGGGCATCGCGACCCTGCGCGACGTCGAGTCCGCCGACAACGCGTTCGACGGCGCGAGCGTCGAACACGGCGGTGAACTCACCGCGACCAGGACCAGGCTGCGGGCCAACCGCCGCCATGGGCTCCACCTGCTGCCCGGCGCCCGCGCCACCCTCACCGGCTGCCAGCTGACCGACAACACCGTGGACGGCCTGCGCTCGGAGTCCGCCGAACCCGTCCGGCTCACCGACTGCGTCACCGCCGAGAACCAGGGTGCCGGGCTGCGGCAGAGCGAGCCCACCGACCGGCTCGCCGTCGAGAACCTCGACAGCCGGGACAACCGCTCGCCCGACGCGCACGGCACGGTCACCGCCGCGGCGACCGCCGCCGGGGACGGGGGCGAGTCCGCCGACGGCACTCCGCAGGAGGCCCCCGCCGCTCCCGGACCGCAGGGCCCGCAGGCCGTCCTGCAGACGCTCGTCGGCCTGGAGGGCGTCAAGGAGCAGGTCGCCACCCTGGTCAACCTCAACAAGCTGGCCCGGCGCCGCGAACAGGCCGGGCTGCCCTCCCTCCCGATGAGCCGCCACCTGGTGTTCGCCGGCCCGCCCGGAACCGGCAAGACCACCGTCGCCCGGCTCTACGGCGCCATCCTCGCCGAACTCGGCGTGCTGCGCAGCGGCCACCTGGTCGAGGTCGCCCGCGCCGACCTCGTCGCCTCGATCATCGGCGGCACCGCACTCAAGACCACCGAGGTCGTCATGGAGGCGCTCGGCGGCGTGCTCTTCATCGACGAGGCGTACACCCTGTCGGCCGGCTCCGGCGGGACCGGACCGGACTTCGGCCGCGAGGCCATCGACACCATCGTCAAGCTGATGGAGGACCACCGCGAGGACCTGGTGGTGATCGTCGCCGGGTACGAGAACGAGATCCGTGACTTCCTGGCCTCCAACCCGGGCCTCGCGTCGCGGTTCAGCCGCACCGTCGAGTTCCAGAACTACAGCGTCGACGAACTCACCACCATCGTCGAACACGCCGCCGGGGGCCACGGCTACGAGCTCGCCGACGGCACCCGCGAGGCCCTCGCCGTCCACTTCGACCGGATGCCCAAGGGCGCCGACTTCGGCAACGGCCGCGCCGCCCGCAAGGTCTTCGAGGAGATGGTCGACCGTCAGGCCTCCCGACTCGCCGAACTGGAGGACTTCGACAACGCCGACCTCAGTCGGCTGCTCCCCGCCGACGTCGGCGAGCAGGCGGCCGCCGCCGTCGCCCGTGCCGCCGCCGGATCCGACGAGCCCGAGGAGCCCGGCCTGCTCGACCGGCTGCGCGGCATGGTCGGCCTCGCCGCCGCCAAGGAGCAGGTCGAGGACCTGGTCAACCTGACCCGGCAGACCCGCCGCCGCGTCGAGGCCGGACTGCCCGCCGCCACCATCAGCCACCACCTGGTCTTCTCCGGCCCGCCAGGCACCGGCAAGACCACCATCGCCCGGCTCTACGGCGAACTCCTCGCCGAACTCGACGTCCTGCCTGCTGGTCAGCTCATCGAGACGGCCCGCGCCGACCTCGTCGGCCGCTACATCGGCCACACCGCGCAGCTCACCCGCGACGCCTTCGAACGTGCCCGCGGCGGCGTGCTCTTCATCGACGAGGCCTACACCCTGACGCCCCGCAACGGCACCGGCGGCGACTTCGGCCAGGAGGCCGTCGACACCCTGATGAAGCTGATGGAGGACCACCGCGACGAGGTCGTGGTGATCGTGGCCGGCTACCAGGAGGAGATGCGCGGCTTCCTCTCCTCCAACCCCGGCCTGGCCTCCCGCTTCTCCCGCGAGATCACCTTCGACCACTACGCGGACGACGAACTCGTCACCATCGTCCGCCTCCAGGCGGAGACCGCCGGGTACAACTGCACCCCGGAGACGCTGGCGGCGCTCGGCGAACTCTTCGCCGCCGTCCCGCGCGACCGGTCCTTCGGGAACGGGCGCTTCGCCCGGCAGGTGCTGGAGTCGATGATCACCCGGCAGGCCGGCCGGCTCTCCCGGCTGGAGGTGGCGGACCTGGACGAACTCAGCCTGCTGCTGCCCCAGGACATCCCGGCCGGGCGGATCGGCAGCCTCGCATGAGGACGGCGGCCGCCCTTCTCGCCGTCGGACTGCTGCTCCCGACGGCGGGCACGGCCCTGGCCGACACCCCCGCCGGCGACGACAGCCTCCCGGGCGTCACCCAGCTGCGGCGCGACGCGTCCGGGAAGCCGGCCGGCTGCCTGCCGCCGTCCACCAAACGCACGCCGCTCACGCCCTGGCCCCAGACCTTCCTGCGCCCCGACCGGGTCTGGCCGCTCAGCCAGGGTGACGGCGTCACCGTCGCCGTCCTCGGCTCCGGCGTGACCGACGGCACCGGCCTGCTCGCCGGCCGCCTCGACTACGCCCCCAAACTCACCGGAGGCGGTGACCCCGCCCGCGACTGCGTCGGCCACGGCACCTTCCTGGCCGGCCTGATCGCCGCCGACCGCCGCGACGGGACGGGCTTCGCCGGACTCGCCCCACGGGCCCGGATCCTCGCCGTCTCCGTCACCGACGACGGCGGTGCCGCGACGGCGGACCTGCTCGCCCAGGGGATCACGGCGGCGAGCGAACGGGGAGCGCGGATCATCGCGGTCGGGGTGGCGTTGCCGGCCGGCAACGACGCGCTCGCCGGGGCGGTGCGGGCGGCCCGGAGCAAGGGGGCGGTCATCGTCGCGCCCGCGGCCCCCGACGTCCAGCCCGGTTCGGGGAAACCCGGACCGGCCTATCCGGCCGCCTACGGCGAGGTCCTCGCCGTCCGCGACCTCGCCCCCGGCGGCGCCCTTCCCTCGGGCGCCGGAGCCGTCCCGATCGGTGGCCGGGTCGACCTCGCCGCCCCGGGCGACGCCGTCACCGGCACCGGCCCGGCCTCCGGCGGCAACTACACCGGCGCCGGGCCGAGCTTCGCCGCCGCCTTCGTCGCCGCCACCGCCGCCCTCACCCTCGGCAGCCACCCGGACCTCACCGCCGACCAGTTGATCCGGCGCCTGGAGACCACCGCCTACCACGCCGTCACCACCCCCGACCCGCAGGTCGGCTACGGCACCATCGACCCCGTCGCCGCCGTCACCCAGCTCGCGGTCCCCGACCAGGCGCCCCCCGCCGCGACACCGGCCGCCCTCGCCATGCCCCCCGCTCCACCCGCCTCCACCGCACCCACCCAGGCCGTGGTGATCTCCCTGGCCGCACTGGCCGTCATCGCCCTCGTCGCCGCCGCCGGCGCCGTCACGCCGCGCGCCCGTGCCCGCGGTTGGCGCCCGGGGAGGGCGGAGGACGGCCAGGCCTGAGAGGCGGGCCCGGCCGTCCTCCTGTCGCACCGTCGCGCCGCTCCTCGGGCGTGGGTGCCGCGTCCCCGACCGCCGGGCTCCCGGCCACGGCCCCGAGCACCGGCATCGTGCCCTCGACCGTCGGCGTCCTGGTGGCCCCGACGGGCGGGGGTGCCCCCTCGTCCGTCCGGTGACGCACCTGCTCCGAGGCCGCCCGCCCGTCCTCCGGGCGGGGGCGCGGTCTCAGACGGTGTGGCGGATGGCCAGGGCGTCGCCGACGAGGGCGGCGAGTTCGAGGTAGGCGAGGTGGGTGTGGGAGCGGAGCCGGCCGGGGGTGCCCGGGGTGTGCGCGGGGAGGAGGACGACGTCGCGGCAGAGGGTGCGGAAGTGGGAGAGGAGCTGGCGGTCGGCGACGGGGCGCTCGGTCGGCGGGCTGGGGACGAAGACGACGGTGCCGCCGCGGACGAGGTCGCCGTGGCCGCGGGAGGCCAGGTGGTCGATCAGTGCTGAGGCGTTGCGGGCGCCGTCGGCGGAGGCGTGTTCGCAGATGACCAGTTGGTCGGCGAGTTCGACGGCCGTGAGCTGGACGTCGCCCGCGGCGGCCGTGGTGTCGCTGAGGATCATCGGGTAGCGGCCGCTGAGGTCGGTCAGGGTGTCCCGGAACGCGGGGCCCGGGGTGTCCGGGCGGACGGCGAGGATGTCGAGCCGGCCGGCCGCGCTCCGGTCGAGGATCCGCCGGTCGGCGTGCGAGACACGGGAGGCGTCGGCGAGGTCGAGGACGATCACCGGGTCGGGCCGGTGCTGCGCCAGGAGGGCGCCGAGCGTGACCGGGACGCCCTCGGCGGGCCTGCCGAGGAGGGCGATGCGGTGGCAGCTGCGCAGCGGGGTCCGGATCCGCTCCACGAGGCGGCGGCGCCGGGTCTCCGTGCCGCCGCCGAAGGGCAGTCGCAGGGCGCGCGGGTGGGCCGCCCGGTCCGGGCCCGCGGCGGGGGCCGTGGCCGGGGACGGCGTGGGTACCGCGAGCAGGGCGGTGGGGGTGGGGTCACCGGGCGGTGCGGGCGGTTGCGCCCGCGGCGCCGGTGTGCGGGTGAACAGCCGCCGTTCGGCGGGCGGGATCAGGACGGTGCCGAGCGGGTCGAGGGGCTGCCGGGGGAGCAGCGGGACGGGCTCGGGCCAGGCGGCGGGTGTGTAGTCGGGCCGTTCCGGGGTGGCGGCGTCTCCGTCGTCGGGGGTGCCGTCGGAGAAAGCCATCGGGTGACCTCCTGGTTCACGGTGCGCCGGGCCGGACCGTCGGTGCGTTCAGTCGGGACTACGGGCGAAGGGCCCGTTCCGGTTCAACGCGCGTCACCCTGCGGATCGGTGAACCGCCCCCGATGGAAGGTCCGTTGAGCGGGACAGGGCGCACCTCGCGTTCCTCGTCATGCTCGGAGGAGCTCATGCGCGCCACCAGGAACCGTGCCGTCACGACGGCCGGTCCGCCGTCGTCGGCCGGTCCTCCGGCCGGTGCGGCCGGCGCCACCGGCAGCCCGGCCTCGACGGCCCTCCGGTGCGGGGCCGGTGTCGTGGCGCGGGGTGGGCACCCGCCCGGTGGCCGCGGTGTTGCCGAAGCGCGGCGGCCCGGCCGGGCGCCTCGTCGCCGGCCGAACCGGTGTGCGGGCGGCAGCTGAGCGGCAGCTGCCCGGCCGTACCGGAAAACCCTCTGCTGGACCGGCTGTCAGTAGATACCGTCTTCGGATGGCACTCGATGCGGAACGAGTGCCATGCAGGAGCAGCCGGCGTGACTCCCGTGGGACGGGATGGGGGAGGGACAACGATGGATCCGGACGGGCCGGACGTGCGCGAGGTCGTCGCGGCGCTGGTACGGCAGGAGGAACCGAGCAGGCCCGGGCCGCCCGCGCTGGTGGTGCCCGAGGGCACGGCGGAGGAGGTGACCGCCGCAGCCCGGCGGCTCGCCCTGCGGGCGCTGCCGACCGAGCGGTGGAGGCCGGAGCCCGCACCGGGGCTGCGGGAGCTGGCGGCGGCGCTGGTGGTCGACGAGCACCCCTCGGCACCGGCCTGGTCGGCGGCGGAGCGGGAGCAGCTGGCGACCTGGGTCGCGGTGCTGATCGAGCACCGGGGGGAGGACGGGGTCCAGGAGCTGGTGCGCGTGCTCAACGAGGCCTGAGGGGTGGCCTGGTGGCCATGAGGCGGCCGGGAGATGGCCGCCAGGTGGCCGGGAGGTGGCCGTGCGGAGTCCTGGCCTGCGGCCCGGCCGTGCGGGGCCGGGGCGTTGGCGGATCGTTGGTGCGGCCTTGGCGGCTGCGGGCAGTCTGCTGCTTGTAGCCGCCGGGGAAGTCCGGTCGGTGTGTCGCCCTGCCCTTGCCCGATCTGAGAGGCCGCGCGTGTCGAAGCAGCCCGTCGCCCAGCCCACGTCCGTCGCCCAGCAGCCGCCCGTCGGCCCGCCGGCCGGCACGGACCCGTCGGCCACCACGGGATCCGCCCCCGCGCCCGGCACGCCGAAGGCGGCCCGCCCGACCCTCGACCCGGACACGCTCGCCGAGATCCACCGGCTGCACGGCGGTTACCTGCTGCGGGCGCTGCTGCGTGCCACCGGCGGCGACCGGGGCAAGGCCGAGGACATCCTCCAGGAGACCCTGCTGCGGGCCTGGCAGCACCCCGAGGCGCTGGCGGCCGGTGCCGAGCAGAGCCGCCCCTGGCTGTTCACGGTGGCCCGTCGGATCGCGATCGACCACTACCGGATGGCCGCCGCCCGCGCCAAGGAGGTGATCGGCGAGCCGCTGGAGGACCGCCCGCTCGCCGAGGACCCGTACGAGCAGGTGGTCGTCGCCCGGGACATCGCGCTGGCCCTGCGCCGGGTGCAGAAGCACCACCGCGAGGTGCTGGTCGAACTGCACCTGCGGGACCGCTCGGTGGTGGAGGCGGCGGCCCGGCTCGGGGTGCCGCCGGGGACGGTCAAGTCCCGCAACTTCTACGCGATCCGGGCGCTGCGCCCGGTCCTCGCGGCGGAGCACGGCTACGGCCCGGCCGACGGCCGCGGCCAGGCGGCCGCGCTCGACCGCCCGGGTGCCGCCGTCTCCCGCTGACCATTGACTGCTGACCGTCGACCGGCTCCCCGTGGCGGCCACCCGGCGCCCGGGTGGCCGCCACGGGGAGCCGGTCAGTGCCGGTACGGCGCGCGCGAGTTCAGCGACTCCTCCAGGCTGGTGGTGAACTCGCTCCGCACCCCGGCCAGTCGATCGTGGCAGCGGAAGCGGTCGAGCGCCGAGCGCAGCCGGTCCAGGGCCTCCAGTTCACGGCCCCGGCTCAGCAGGTAGGAGGCGTGCGACTGTTCGGCGATGGCCTGGAGGTAGAGCAGGCCCGCCTCCTCGCAGCCGGCCAGCAGCCGGTGCCAGGCCAGGTCGACGGTCTCGCCGCGCCCGTGCGGGGGCAGGGTGTGCGCCTCGGTCAGCATCGACCACAGGTGGATCGAGGTGACCGGGCGGGCGGGCAGCAGCTCCCTGGCCTCCCGGGCCTGCCGCAGCGCGCCCTGCCGGTCCCCGGCCAGCAGGCTCACCCAGCTGTGGTGGACCAGGGCGACGGCCAGCGGCCGGGGGTCGCCGGACTCCACGGCCAGTGCGGCCGAGCCGGACGCCAGCCGGGCGGCCTCGGTCGCGCCGCCCAGGATCGCGGTGATCAGCGCCTGGGTGGCGAGCGCGCGGGCGTACGCGGCGCGGCCCGCAGGCCCGGTCGCGGCCTCGCCGGCGGCCACCGCCCGGCGCGCGGCCTCGGCCGCCTCCTGACGGCGTTCCAGCCCGAGCAGCGCGTTCGCCCGGGCGCCGTGCAACTGGGCGGCGGCCAGCTCGTCGTCGCACCGCTCGGCCGCCCGGACGCCCGCGCGCAGGCAGCCCAGCCAGTCGGTGAACCGGCTGGAGCCGTAGTACAGCGGGCCGGCGGCCTGGGCCAGCCGCCAGACCCGGCCCGGGTCGTCGGCGGTGCCGGTGATCAGCGCGCGGATCGCGGGCTCCTCGGCCTGGAACCAGTCCAGCGCGGCGCGGATGCCGTCGGCCGGCGGCAGGGCCCGCGGCGGGTGGACGAGCGTGTCGAAACCGTCCTGGCCCGGCTCGATGAACTCGCCGCCCTGCCGCAGCGCCGCCTGGTAGTAGTCCAGCAGCCGTTCCCGGGCGAGGCGCCGGCGCGGCTCGGGCTGCTCGGCGAGCAGTCCGGCGCTGAACAGCCGGACCAGCTCGGCGCGGCCGTAGCGCCCGGGCGCCGCACCGGTGAGCAGGTGGTGGGCGGCGAGTTCGCCGAGCGACCGGCGGGCGGTGGCCGGGTCGGTGCCGAGCACGGCGGCACTGGTCAGGGTGTCCACCTCCCGGCCCGGGTGGGCGGCCAGCAGGGTGAGCAGCTCGGCGGCGCCGGGGGAGAGGCGGCGGTACGTCAGGAGGAGTTCGGTGGTGACGCCGGTCGCGCCGTCGGCGTCCAGGACGGGCAGCCTGGTCTGCTCGTCGGCGAGTTCGGCGACGAGTTCGGCGATCGTCCAGTCCGGGCGGGTGGCCAGCCGGGCCGCGGCGATCCGCAGGGCCAGCGGCAGGTGGTCGCAGAGCCCGGCCAGTTCGGCGGCGGCGGCCGGTTCGGCCCGCAGCCGGTCGGGGCTGATCGCGCGTTCCAGCAGCCGCAGGGAGTCGTCCTGGGGCAGCGGGGGCAGGCGCAGCAGGGCCGCGCCGTCGGCGGCCACCAGCCCCTCCAGCGAGCCGCGGCTGGTCACCACGGCGGCACAGCCGGGCCCCTGCGGCAGCAGGTCGGCGACCTGGTCGGCATCGGCGGCGTCGTCCAGGACCACCAGCAGGCGCCGCCCCCTGGTCCGGTCGCGGTAGAGCGCGGCCCGGTCGTCCCGGTCCTCGGGGACGGCGCCCTCGGAGACCCCGAGGGCCCGCAGGAAGCCGCCGAGGGCGGCCTCCGGGTCGGCCGGCCCGGCCGGGTCGAGGCCCCGCAGGTCGGCGAACAGCTGCCCGTCCGGGAAGTGCGGGGCGCGGCGGTGCGCCCAGGCGGTGACCAGCGCGCTCTTGCCGGCCCCGGCCGGTCCGACCACCAGGGCCAGGCCGTCACCGGCGCGGTCCGGGCCGCACTCGCCGTCCAGCCAGTGGCCCTCGCTGTCCCGGCCGACGAAGTCGACCGGGCGGCGCGGGAGTTGACGGGGCACCCGGGGCGCGGCCGGAGGGGCCGCCGAGCGGGCCGGGGCCGGCTGCTCGGCACGGCCCCCGGACAGCACCTCGGCCAGCGCCGCCTGGAGCGCCGGGCCGGGCCGGATCCCCAGCTCGCGGTCCAGCCGCACCCGGGCCTGGTGGTAGGCGGACAGCGCGTCCGCCGGCCGGCCGGCCTGGTGCAGGCAGCGCATCAGCAGCGCCACCAGCTCCTCGCGCAGCCCGTCGGTCCGCACGTGCTGCTCCAGAGCCGGCACCGCCGCCACCCCGCTGCCCTGGCGCAGCCGCAGCCCGGCCCAGCTGAGCACGGCGGCGGTGCGGGCCTGCTCCAGCTGGTCGACCACGGCCGCGCGCACGGTGGTGTCGGGCAGGTCGGCCAGGGCCTCGCCGCGCCACAGCCGCAACGCCTGCTCCAGCAGCGCGATCGCCTGTGCGTCCGCCGTGGCGCAGCCGAGTCCGGCCTGCTCGGCGGCCCGGTCGGTGAGCGCCTCGAAGCGCAGCGCGTCCACCTCCTCGGCCGGACCGGCCAGCAGGTAGCCGGACGAACGGGTGTGCAGCACGAACGGGGTGTCGGCGATCGCCTTGCGCAGCGCCGCCACGTGCCCCTGCAAGGCGGCCCGGGCGCTGGCGGGCGGCCGCTCGCCCCACAGCAGCTCGCAGAAGCCGTCCACCCCGACCACCCGGCCCAGCCGCAACGCGAGCAGCGCCAGGATCGCCCTGCGCTGCGCCCCCGGCAGCGAGGCGAAGCCGTCCGCCCCGGCCCGCAGCTCCACCGGGCCGAGGAGCCGAATCCGCACCAGTACCCCCACTTCACCCACGATGAGCAGGGCGTCCCCCCGCCCCATTGACGTCCGGGGCGTGCCCCGGGGTGGAGCAGTGTAGTGCCCTGAAGTGTCCTGTTCGCGCCAGATCGCCCACTCGCCGGGCGCTGCCGGGTGGCGGCGACCGGCGGAACGGACGTCGAGCCCGGGCCCTGCGGATCCTGCCGTGTCCGGGTCCGACCCGACAAGATCCACCAGATCCGAGCAGACCCCATCCGGCCGCGTGCACGCGACCGGACCAGGCCTATCCTCTGACAACGCCGGGAAGACGCCGGAGGTTGTCGTCGGCGGCGGATCCGATCGGCGACAGGGGAGGAGAGGGCCGCATGCACATCGATCTGCTCGGGCCGGTCGCGGTACGACGGGACGACGGGACGACGGTCACACCCTCGGCCCCCAAACGCCGCGCGCTGCTGAGCACCCTCGCCATCCGGCTCAACCAGACCGTCGGCACCGACGAGCTGATCGAGCTGGTCTGGGACGGCGACGCGCCCCCCACCGCCCGCGCCGCGCTCCAGGGACACGTCGCGGCCCTGCGCCAACTGCTCGACTGCCCCGGCCTGACCCTGGGCACCCGCGGCGCCGGCTACCTGCTGGCCGGCGACCCCGACCGGGTGGACCTGCTGCACTTCCGCGGGCTCTGCGACCGGGCGGGCGTGCTGCGCCCCGCCCCGGCCGCGCCCGCCGCGAGCACCGAGCCCGAGCCGCACGATCCGGCCGTGCCCCTGCTGCGCGCCGCCCTGGACCTATTCCGCGGCCCGGCCCTCGTCGACTGCGGGTCCGTCCTGCTGCGCGAGCGCACCCTGCCGCACGTCACCGACCTGCGGCTGCGCGCTCTGGACCGGCTCGCCGAGGGCCTGCTCGGGGCCGGCCGAGGCGGCGAGCTGGCCGCCGAGCTGGCCGAGGCGGCGGCCGCCCACCCGACCCGGCAGACGCTGGTCGCCCGGCTGGTCCGCTGCCTCGACCAGGCCGGCCGCCGGGACGAGGCGGCGGCCTGGTACGACCGGGCGGTGGCCCGGCTCTCCGGCCCGCCCGGCCCGGAGCTGCGCCACGCCGGTGAACGGTCGGCGGACGGCCCCGAGCGGGACGCGCCGCCCAGACCCGCCCGGCTTCCGCGGCGCGGTGCGCCGGACCGCAGGTTCACCGGCCGGTCGGCCGAATTCGCCCGGCTCGACGAGGCCCTGGCCGCCGCCGTCCGGTCCGGCCACCCGATCCTGGTCACCGGACCGGCCGGGGTCGGCAAGACCAGTCTGGTCCAGCACTGGGTGCAGCGGTCCACCGCGCACTTCCCCGACGGAGTCCTGCACGCCGAGCTGGGCGGCTTCGACCCGGCCGGTCCCCGCGAACCCGCCGACGTGCTGGCCGGGTTCCTGCTCGCCCTCGGCGAGCCGGCGGGCGCCCTGCCCGCCTCGCCCGAGGAGCGGGAGCAGCGCTACCGGGAACTGCTGGCCGGCCGCCGGCTGCTGATCGTGCTGGACGACGCGCGCTCGTACGAGCAGCTCGCCCCGCTGCTGCCCGACCCGCCCCCGCCGGGGAACGGCCCGACCCGGGACGGGGACGGGGACGGGGGCGGGGGCGCGGACGGGGGCGGGGACGCCGGCGCCCGCGGTACTCCCGTCGTCATCGTCACCAGCCGCTGCCGACTGCGCGACCTGCTGGTCCGCGACGGCGGCATCCCGCTTCCGCTGGGCGCCCTCGGCGCCGAGGACGCGGCCGAACTGCTCGCCCGCACCCTCGGCCCCGCCCGGGTCGCCGCCGAACCGCAGGCGGCCCGAGACCTCGCCGCGGCCTGCGACCACCTGCCGCTCGCCCTGCGGCTGGCCGCCGCCCGGCTGGCCGCCCGCCCCGGCTGGACCCTGGGCGACCTGGCCGCGGAACTCGCCGACGAGCAGACCGGCCTCGCCACCCTGGCCGGCACCGATCGCGGCCCGATCGGCGTCACCACCGCCCTGGACCACACCTACCGGACCCTGCCGCCCGCCCCCGCCCGGCTGTTCACCTTGCTCGGCCTGCACCCCGGCGCGGTGATCGACACCGCCACCGCCGCCGCGCTCGCCGACCTGCCGCCCGCCACCACCCGCACCCTGCTGGCCCGGCTGGACGCCGTCCACCTGCTGGAGGAGGCCACGCCCGGCCGCTACGCCCGGCGCGAGCTGGTCCGGCGCTACGCGGCCGGGCAGGCCGCCGAACTCACCTGCGACGACCGGTTCGTCGCCCTCGACCGGCTGATCGCCCACTACCTCGCGGTCACCGCGGCCTGGACCACCGGCGGCCGCACCACCGCCGCCTGGACGCCCGAGGGCGGCGGTGCGGCCCCGGCGGAGGCGGCCGCCTGGTTCCGCCGCGAGGAGAGCGCCCTGCGCGCGGTGGTGGTCTGCGCCGAGCAGTTCGGCCGGACCGCCGAATCCTGGCAACTCGCCCACCGGATAGGCCTGCTGTACGAGACCACCGGCCACGACCGGACGCACTGGCGCGCCGTCACCGAGGCCGGCCTGCGCGCCGCCCACGGCTGCGCGGACCAGGCGGCCGTCGCCCGGCTGGCCACCGACCTCGCCGTCCTGCACGTCGACCGCGGCGCCCATCGCACCGCCGTCCAGCAGCTGGAACGGGCCGTGGCCGCCGCCGACCGGGCCGGTGACCCACTGCTGCGCCACCAGTGCCGTGCCCGGGTGGCCGGTGCGCTGCTGCGGGCCGGGCGCTACGACCAGGCCCTGCCGCTGATGACCGACCTGGTGAGCGCCGCCCGGACCCCGGCCGTCGGCGGCCTGCTCGTCCGCGCGCTCACCGACCTCGCCGACGCGCTGGTCCTGGCGGGCTCCCCCGGCCCGGCCCTGGCCCACGCCGACGAGGCCGTCCGGGTCGCCACCACCCGCTCCGGCGCCGAGGCCGTCCTCGCCACCCAGAGCCGGGCCCGCGCCCTGCACGCGCTCGGCCGCCGCGACGCCGCCCTGTCCACGGCCCGACTCGCCGTCGCCCTGGGCCGCACGGTCGGCGACTCCGGGCTGGAGTCCCGCACCCACGGCCTGCTGGCCGACCTGCTGTGCGAACTGGGCCGCACCACCGAGGGCGCCGTCGCCAGACGGCAGGCGGCCCGGGCCCTGGCGGCGGGGGAGCGCTGACGGTGCGCCGCCCCGCCGTCGCGGCAGCAGCCCTGCTCATCCCGCTTGTCCCACCCGTCCCGCCGGCTCCGCCCGGCCCGTCCGATCGGCACAACCGCAGGCGGAACTATGGGCAGAACCAGCACGCACGGCCGTCCCGCCAGCGCGTGGGACGCCGCGGCCCGCACCGGGGTGCCCGGCACCTGAGCTGGGCGCTCGATGCTGGGAAAGAACTGGGTACGAGGCATACTTCTGCCCGGGCATACTTCTGCCTGGGACGGTCGACCAGGCACAACGCCTGGCAGAAGTAACGGCGCTAGCAGGGGCGGGACATGACGGCTGTGAGCGACACGGGAGCGGGCACGGGGTCCGAGGGGGCCGGCGACTTCGGCCGCCTGCTGGCCGGGCACCGGGTGGCGGCGGGCCTGACCCAGGAGGAGCTCGCCGCGACGGCCGGCGTCAGCCTGCGCGCCGTCGGTGACATGGAGCGCGGCCGCACCCGCGGGCCGCAGCGGCGCACCGTCCGCGCCCTGGCCGAGACGCTGGGCCTGGACGCCCCGCAAACCGCCGCGCTGGACCGGGCCGCCCAGGGCGGCCGCCCCCGGGGGACCAGGCCGGTTCCGGCCGCCGCCCCCACCCGCGGGCCGGCCGCCCCCGTCCCCGTCCCCGCCCCCGTCCCCGCCGGACCGGTCGAGACCGGGGACGCCGCGCCCGCCGCCCCGCTCGTGCCGGGCGCGCTCGCGCTGCCCCGCGACATCGCCGACTTCACCGCCCGCGAGGACGCCCTCGCCCTGCTGGCCGAGCTGGCCGAGGACGACCGACCCGCCCACCCCCGGGTGGTGCTGATCAGCGGCCAGCCCGGCCTGGGCAAGACCGCCTTCGCCCTGCACGCCGCCCACACCCTGGCCCCCTTCTTCCCCGACGGGCAGCTCTCGCTCGACCTCGGCGGCATGGCCGCCACCCCGCTCTCCGCCCGCGACGCGCTCGGCCAGGTGCTGCGCGCCCTGGGCGTCGCCGACAACGCGGTGCCCGCCGGGACGGAGGAGCGGGCCGGCCTCTACCGGGCCCTGGTGCGCGAGCGCCGGCTCGTCCTGGTCCTGGACAACGCCGCCGACGAGAGCCAGGTGCGCCCGCTGCTGCCCGGCTCCGGGCCCGCCGTGACCCTGGTGACCAGCCGCAACGCCCTGCCGGGCCTGGAGTCGGTGCTCCGCCTGCGGCTGGACGCCCTGGCCCCGGGCGAGGCCGCCGACCTGCTGGCCCGGATCGCCGGCCGCGAGCGGATCGACGCGGCGCCCGACGCCACCGCCGAACTGGCCCGGCTCTGCGGCTACCTGCCGCTCGCGCTGCGCATCGCCGGGCAGCGGCTGGTGGCCCGCCCGCAGCAGCCGGTCAGTCATCTGGTGCGCCAACTGGCCGCCGAGGAAAACCGGTTGGATCTGCTGGAGACCGGGGACCTGGCCGTCCGCCCGGCCTTCGCGCTGTCCTACCGGCGGCTGCCGGCCGAATCCCAGCTGGTGCTGCGCCGTTCCGCACTGACCGCCGGGCACGACTTCACCGCCGCCGTCGCCGCCGCCTACGCGGGCCTGCCGGTCGGCCGGACCGAACTCGTCCTGGAGCAGCTGATCGACACCGGGCTGGTGCAACTCGCCACCCCGGAGCGCTACCGGCTGCACGACCTGGTCCGGCTCTACGCGGGCGAGCGGCTCGGCGCCGACGAGGGCCCCGAGGCGGTGGCGCAGGCCCGGGCCAGGGCCGGTGACTGGCTGCTGAACCGGGCCGCCGAGTACGGCCTGCGGTTCGACCCGGACCACGCGACGGCGGACCCCGACACCGATCCCGACGCCGACGCGGACCGCACCGGCCCCCCGGTGCCGCTCACCGAGGCGGCGCGCTGGCTGGAGGAGGAGCACCCGGAGTGGCTGGCCGCCCTCCACCAGGCCTTCGCCGCCGGCCGGCACCGGGAGGTGATCGACACCGCGGAGGCCATGCACTGGTTCTCCGACCGGCTGCTGAGCTGGGACATCTGGGCCGAGGTCTTCCAGCTGTCGGTCGACGCGGCCCGCGCCTGCGGTGACCAGCTGGCCGAGGCCGTCCACGTCAACTACCTGGCGTGGACGTACGTCACCTGCCTGCACCGCTACCAGCGCGGCATCGACCTGGCCAACGAGGGGCTGGAACTGGCCCGCCGGATCGGCGCCCGCGAGCAGGAGGGCTGGGCGCTGACCTACCTCGCGGCGGGCCTTCGGCACCTGCACCGGCACCGGGAGGCCATCGACGCCTACCACCGGGCCGCGGACACCTTCGCCGAGGTCAACAGCCGCTCCGGCTGGATCGGCCGGCTGGTCACGCTGCGCGGCGCGGCCAACTGCCTGCGCGACTCGGGCCGGGCCGAGGAGGCGGTGGAGTCCCGCCGGCGCGCGCTGGCCGGCGCGTTGGAGCTGGTGGAGCGCTGGTCCTCGCCGCTGATGCACCTGGCGGCGGCGATGACGGCACACGAACTCGGCCTGGACCGCGCCGCGCTGGGGCGCTGGCCGGCCGCCGAGAAGGCCTACCGGCAGGCCCTGACCCACTACGGGGAGATCGGCCGGCCGGACAGCATGACCAAGACCCTCACCGAGCTCGGCACCGCCCTGATCGAGCAGGGCCGCGCCGAGGAGGCCCGCGAACTCCTCACCGAGGCGCTCACCGACCTCAGCGCGGACGGCCCCCGGCAGGGGCGGCGCCGGACGGGGTGAGGCGGGAAGCCGGGAAAGCCCGGGGCCCGAAACGCGCACACCCGCACGGCGGATGGGCCGTGCGGGCGCGTGAGCGGCGGACTGTGCGGGTCGGTCAGATCCGGGTGTCCTCGACCACCGGCAGCGTGTGGTTCTCGGCGAAGGCGCTCGGGGCGAACGAGTTCCGCGGCGCGACGGCCGGCTTCTTGCCGCAGAAGGCCGGCTCCAGCGCGTTCATCAGGCCCTGCGTCACGGAGCCGTTGTTGGAGGCGTTGGCGAACACGACGACGGAGCGCTTGCCGTCCGGGGTGGCGAACGACTGGGTCTGGAAGCCCTGGACGATGCCGCCGTGGCCGTACACGTCACCGCAGGTCAGCGAGATGCGGCGCAGCCCGAGGCCGTAGCTGATCTTGGCGGTGGGGGTGGCCAGGGCGGCCGTCATCTGCTTCAGCGAGTCGTCCGAGACCAGCCCGCCGGAGCTGCCCGCCATCAGCGCGGTGAGGAAGTGGTCGAGGTCGGCGGCGTCGGAGATGACCGCGCCGGCCGTCCACACCCAGGAGCCGGTCTGCTCGGTGGAGTCCAGCAGCGGCTTGGTGCGGTCGTCGTTGGTGAGGTAGCCGGTGATGTGGGGGCCCTGGATCGTCTGGTCGGGCACCACGAAGGAGGTCTTGCTCAGGCCCAGCGGCTCGATGATCCGCTCGCGCAGGACGTCCTCGTAGGGGCGGCCGGTGAGGTGCTCGACCGCGAGGCCCATCAGGACGAAGTCGGTGTTGGAGTAGGAGTACCGGCTCCCGGGCGTGTACTGCTGGCCGTGCTTGACGGACATCGCGACCAGGTCGCGCGGCGCGTACACGTTGGTGCGGATGCGCGCCTCGAAGGCGCTGGTGGTCTCCTCGCCGGCCTGCTCCAGCAGGTCGTTGGTGTGGTCGTAGATCCCGGCGCGGTGCTCCATGACCTGGCGGCCCGTCATGGTCCAGGTGTCCGGCAGGGTGCCGGCCGGCAGGTAGTCGCGCAGCGGCTTGTCGAGGTCGATCAGGCCCTGCTCCGCCAGCTGCATCACGAGAACGGCGTTGAACATCTTGCTGTTGCTGCCGACCCGGAACCTCCACGAGGAGTTCATCGGGGTGCCGTCCAGATCGGCCTTGCCGACGGCCAGCGACCGGGTGGACTCGGCGTCGCCGTGGTCGCGGATCACCGCGAAGGCGCCCGGGGCGCCCGCGTCGGTGGTGGCCTGGAGGGCGGCGCGCACCGCGGCCGTGTCCGGGGTGGGTGCGCTGGTGGTGCCCTGGTCGGCGGCCACGGCCTGCGCGGCTCCGGTCGCCAGCAGGACGACACCCGCGGCCGCCACCGCGAGCGGACGCAGAAGGCTGATCTTCGCCATGATCCTCTGTTCTCTCACTCGGCTGACGCGGCGTCCGGCCACGTCCTCGAAGATCCACTATCACCGGAGGGGCCCGCGGCTGGCAAAGTGAACCCGATCGGGTGCACCATCCGTTTCCCGACCCGGGGTCAAGGTTTTACCTGCTGTCGTCTACCCGCGTCGACCGATCCACCCGATGCTGTTCGGGCGCCTCGCGCGTGCTCCCGCACCTTCGCCCAGGCCTTCCCCCTCATCGATCGTGGAGTCCCGCATGCCCCTGGCCACCTCCGCGCGCCGGGCCGGCGCGCTGCTGCTCGCCGCCGCCGGTCTGATACCGCTGTCCGGCACCGCCCAGGCCGCCACCGCCGCCACCGCCGCCACGTACACGCCGATCGTGTTCCCGGACCAGGACCACGGCGTCGTCTACGACCTCATCAACTCGGCCACCCGCTCGGTCGACGTGACCATGTACGAGCTGCGCGACACCACCGCAGTCAACGCCCTGATCGGCCGCCAGCGGGCCGGCCTCACCGTCCGGGTGATCCTCGACGGCCGGCACACCTCGGTCAACGGCGCCGCCTACTCGGCCCTGCGGGCCGCCGGCGTCGGGGTGACGTACTCCTCCTCCGCGTTCGTCTACACCCACCAGAAGACCGTCACCGTGGACGGCGCCAAGTCCCTGATCCTGACCGGGAACCTGGACTCCACCTACTACTCCAGCAGCCGCGACTACGGCGTCGTCGACACCGACGCCAACGACGTCGCCGCGATCGAGCAGGTCTTCGCCGCCGACTACGCGCAGACCTCGATCACCCCCTCCGACGGCGACAACCTGGTCTGGTCGCCCACCGACTCGCAGGCCCGCCTGCTGGGCCTGATCAACGGCGCGCAGCACACGCTGGACCTGGAGCAGCTGGAGTTCGGCGACCAGGCCCTGGTCGACGCGGTCGCCGCGGCCGCCGCCCGGGGCGTCACCGTGCGGGTGGTGGGCATGAACCCCTCGTCCTACAGCAGCTACTTCGACCAGGTGGTCGCGGCCGGCGCCCAGGTGGTCACCTACTCCTCGACCACGGGCCTGTACATCCACGCCAAGGCGATCGTCGCCGACTACGGCACGCCCTCGGCCAAGGTGTTCGCCGGTTCGGAGAACTTCTCCGACAACTCGCTGAACAACAACCGCGAGCTGGGCCTGATCACCACCGACCCCGGCGTGCTGACCACCGTCGAGACCACCGCCGCCCGCGACTTCGCCAACGGCACGCCGTACTAGACGCCGTACCGGACCGGTTCGTCGCGCAGCCCTGATCGAGCGTCCGCGCCCGGGCCGCTCCCTATCTGAGGAATTGTCATGACTTCGTCCACCAAGCGCGGCCCCCGCCGCACCGCCACCGCCCTCGGCTCGGTGGCCGCGCTGGTCGCGGCCTCCGCCGGCCTCTGGGCCGCCACCGCCTCCACCGCGCAGGCCGCCGCGCTGCCCGCGCCCGACCACATCGTCGTGGTGGTGATGGAGAACCACGCCTACAACCAGGTCGTCGGCAGCAGCAGCGCCCCCTACCTCAACTCCCTGGCCACCGGCGGCGCCAACCTCACCCAGTCGTTCGGCATCACCCACCCCAGCCAGCCGAACTACTACGCCCTGTTCTCCGGCTCCACCCAGGGCGTCACCGACGACAGCTGCGTCTCCGTCGGCGCCCTCCAGGGCCCCAACCTGGCCTCCGAGGTCACCGCCGCCGGAAAGACCTGGGCCAGTTACAACGAGACCCTGCCCGCCCAGGGCAGCACCACGTGCAGCAGCGGCAAGTACGCGCAGAAGCACAACCCCTGGTTCGGCTTCGGCAACGTCCCGCTGAACTCGGCCAGGACCTTCGCCCAGTTCCCGACCGACTACACCACCCTGCCGAACGTCTCCTTCGTCGTGCCGAACCTCTGCAGCGACATGCACGACTGCTCGGTCGGCACCGGCGACACCTGGATCAAGAACAACCTCGGCGCCTACGCCACCTGGGCCAAGAGCCACAACAGCCTGCTCGTGGTCACCTTCGACGAGGACAACCGGCTCGCGGGCAACCGCATCCCGACCGTCTTCTACGGCGCCCACGTCACCCCCGGCAGCACCTCCGCCGCGACCTACAACCACTACAACGTGCTGCGCACCCTGGAGGACCTCGCCGGCGCCACCACCCACGCGGGCAACGCGGCCAACGCCGCTGACATCACCGGCATCTGGAACTGAGGCCAGTCGCTCGGACGATCCACCGGGAGCCTTCCCCGGACCACCGGCCGCCCCGCGCCCGCCGCGCGGGGCGGCCGTCGCGTCGAAGGTCGACGGCGGCACGGGGGCGGTGGTCGGGTTCGGCGACCACGAGTTCGCCGTCGCCGGGAGCCGGGTGCTGTTCCGCTTCCTGGACCTGGTCGAGTTCCTGCCGCACGAGTCCGCCGACGAGCAGCTGCCCGTGCTCCGGGCCGAGTTGGCCGCGCACGGTGGACCTTGGCGGAGGATTTGCGCGGTTCGCCCCGTACCGGACACGAACCAGTGACAGACTGAGGCGGACATGACCAGTCCTGGATCGGGGGTGGCCGTCCGTCAGCGGCGGCTGCAGGGCACCGACATCGAGGAGTACGTTTCTTGACCACTCACCTCAGGCACGGCACCGGCGCGCGGAAGGTACTGGCGCTGCTGGCGGCACTGTGCGGGATCGTCGGCCTCACCGCGCTCGGTGCGACCCCTGCGGCGGCGGCCGATTCGCGTCACGCGATCTACGCCATCGCGCACCGGGTCGACACCCTGGACGGGGTGGACGCCGCCCTCGGCCACGGCGCCAACGCCATCGAGATCGACGTCTGCGCCTGGTGGAACCCGAACGAATGGCGTGCCTACCACGACTGCTCCTCGGCCGGTGAGAACCGCCTGGGCCCCAGCTTCGACAGCATGATCGACCGCATCCTCTCCAACGCCAACGCCGGACGCCGGCTGTCGCTGGTCTGGCTGGACATCAAGGACCCGAACTACTGCGGGGAGCAGCCCAACCGCACGTGCAGCGTCGCCGGACTGCGCGACAAGGCGCAGCGGCTGACGGCCGCCGGGATCCAGGTGCTCTACGGCTTCTTCGAGTACCACGGCGGCAACACCCCGGACGTCGGCGGCAGGGGCTGGCAGAGCCTGGAAGGCAGGCTCGGCCCGCTGGAGGGCATCACGTCCACCGGCACCCGTGACCAGGTCCAGGGCGCCTTCAACCGGTCCGGCTCCGGATTCCCGGCCGGTCACCGGGCGATGGACTACGGCGACTCCGACATCACCAAGGGCTTCGGCAACTGCACGGAGGCCACCTACAACACGTGCGCGGAGCTGAAGAAGGGGGCGGGGGACCGCGCCGCCGGGCGGCTCGCGGCCACGCTGTCCTGGACGACCACCTACAACGACCCGTGGTACGTCGACAAGCTGCTCGGCGATGCGGGTGTGGACGGCATCATCGCGGGCTACGGCGCCTTCACCGGCGTGCGCGAGTACGACAACAGCTGGCAGTGCGCCAACGCCGTCAACCTCGTCCGCGACTGGGTGAACCGCCACAGCGGCACCCACCGCATGGCCAACAGCGGCGACCGCCTGTTCCGCTAGGGCTCTCCGCTGGCCTTGTCCGCCTGAAGGACATCCGCCGTCCCGCCCGCCGGCCGCCTGTGCGGCCGGCGGGCGGGACGGCGCGACGGCTAGCGGGTGACGGTCCACTGCTGCTCGGCGGAGCCGTCGCAGGTCCACACCCCGAGCTCCTTGTCGTCCTCGTGGTAGGTCAGGCAGTCCTGGTCGCTGATCCGGATCACGTACCGGTCGCCCGAGACGTTCTTCACCTCCCACTTCTGCTCCGAAGAGCCCTTCCACCCCTTGGTGTCGGCGAAGTAGGTGCCGGTGTTCTCGGTGAGGTCCCGCCCGAGCGCGTTGGTGATCCGGTAGCGGCCGCCGCCCGCGTCGCGGAACGTCCAGGTGCCGCCCGCGTCGCCCGGCTTCCCGGCGATCACCGAGGCGCCCTCGCCGGAGCCGGTGGCGACGGCGCCGAGGTTGTCGACGGTCCGCAGGTGCACGGGTGTGTTGAGCGCGGGCCGGCCGGATCCGGATCCGGTGCCGGTGCCGGTGCCGGTGCCGGGCTTGGTGCCGGGCTCGGCCGGATCGCCGGGCTTGCCGGTGTGGGGAGGCTTGGCCGGCGTGGCGGGCACCCCGGGGTCGTACGGCGTGCCGGGGTCCCGCGGCATCCCGGGGATGATCAGGGTGGCGGGCTGCCCGCCCGGCGCGGGAGTGCCCGGGTCCCTCGGTACGCCGGGGAACGCCATCGGGGAGAAGTTCACGACGCCGTCGGTGTGGTTGTAGCGCTGTCCGGCGCTGCCCGTGCCCCTCGGGTACGTCCAGGTGTGCTCGCGGGTGGTCCGGGTGAAGAGGCCGTAGAACCCCCAGTTGCCCCAGCCGCCGTCGAAGCCGTTGGCGAAGCTGCCGCCGCCGGCGAAGACCCAGATCCGGTAGGTCTGGTCCTCGCGCGAGGTCTTGTCGTGGTAGTCGACGTCGTACGTGAAGGCGACGTTCTGGAGGTTCTGCTCGTAGTTGTGGACGTACCAGGGGTCTCCGAAGGCGTTGTCGCCCTTGATGTTGAAGACCATGACGTTGTAGCTGCCGCCGGTCATCCTGATCAGCATGTCGAGCGTGCCCTGGACGTACTCGCCGCGGGCCTGGTTCTTGATCTCCGAGGTGCGCTTCGCCGCCTCGATGCACCACACCAGGCTGGTCGAGCCGGGAGTCACCGTGTTGGCGGCGTTGCAGTTCTCCTGGGCCGGGTCGTACGAGCCGTCGGCCATCGCGGGCCCCGCCAGAGCCAGGACGGCCACGGCACTCATCCCTGCGGCCAGGGCCGACAGCTTCTTCGTCGAACGCACGTGCTCTCCTTGCGAGTTCTGTGATGGGCGGGACAAAATATGGCATTCCGGTCAGCCGGTCAGTGCCACTTTGTCTCGATCCATACGCGTCCCTTGCGTAGGCCTGACGTCCGCGGTGCGCCGGCCCGAACCCGTGCGGGCGATTCCTCAAGCCCCTTGTGAAGGACGGGTGATCGGGCCGCCCGGGTTCAATGGTCCACGTCCGTCGGTCACGCTGCCCGGCCCTGGGGGCTCACGGCCCGTAGGCGGGGAGGCCCTTGACGGTGGAGGCCGGGGCCGGGGCGGCGGGGCCGGGATCCTGACGCCGGGTCAGAGTCCGAGGGCGGTGAGGCCGGGGTGGTCGTCGGGGCGGCGGCCGAGCGGCCAGTGGAAGAGGCGTTCGGCGGCGGTGATCGGCAGGTCGTTGATGGCGGCGTGGCGGTGGGCCATCAGGCCGTCGCGGTCGAACTCCCAGTTCTCGTTGCCGTAGGAGCGGTACCACTGGCCGGAGTCGTCGTGCCATTCGTAGGCGAAGCGGACGGCGATGCGGTCGCCGTCGTGCGCCCACAGCTCCTTGACGAGGCGGTAGTCGAGTTCGCGGTGCCACTTGCGGGTGAGGAAGTCGGCGATCTGCTCGCGGCCGGTGAGGAACTCGGTGCGGTTGCGCCACCGGCTGTCGGGCGTGTAGGCGAGGGCGACGCGCTGGGGGTCGCGGGTGTTCCAGGCGTCCTCGGCGGCGCGGACCTTCCGTCGGGCGGTCTCCGGGGTGAACGGGGGCAGGGGAGGGCGCTGTTCGGTCACGGGGTCTCCTCGGGTACGGCGGAGCCGACGGCGAGAACGGTCGTTCTCATCGTAACGGCTACCCTAGGAGAACCATCGTTCTCACGCAAAGGGCACGTCAGATGGACCAGCACGACCCGCGGGGCCTGATCCTCGACGCGGCCGAGGAACTGTTCTACGGGCAGGGCATCCAGGCGGTCGGCATGGACGCCGTCCGGGCGGCCTCCGGCCTGACGATGCGCCGGCTCTACCAGCAGTTCCCGTCCAAGGACGACCTGGTCGAGGCGTACCTGCGGCGCCGGGACGGGCGCTGGCGGGCGAACCTCGCCGCCTACGTGGCCGGCGCCGCCACGCCGCCGCGCGACCAACTGCTCGCCGTCTTCGACTGGCTCGGCCGCTGGTTCGCCGAACCCGACTTCCGGGGCTGTGCGTTCGTCAACTCCTTCGGCGAGCTGGGCGCCGTCTCGCCGGCGGTCGCGGCGACCGCCCGGCAGCACAAGGAGGAGTTCAACGCCTACCTCGCCTGCCTGGCCGAGGCCGCCGGCGCCCCGCCCGCCACCGCCGCCCAGCTGGCGCTGCTCGCCGAGGGCGCGATGACCACCGCTGCCGTGCACGGCGACCCGAGCGCCGCCGCCGACGCCAAGGCGGCCGCCCGCGTGCTGCTGGACGCCGCCCTGTCCCGCCGCACCTGACGGACCGTGGGGCCGTCAGGTGCGGTGGGGCCGTCAGCCCGGGATGGGGGCCGTGCGCCGCTCGAAGACCTCGGGGCGGGCCGCCTCCAGGGCGGTGGCGACGGCGCCCAGCAGGACGGCGTCCTGGCCCAGCCGGCTCGGCTCCAGCCGGGGCCGCAGCGGGGAGCGCTCGTACAGGGCCTGCTCCAGCGGGCGCAACAGCAGGTCGGCGCCGCGCCCGATGCCACCGCCGAGGACGACCACGTCCGGGTCGAGCAGCGCGGCGACGACGGCGAGGACGTGGCCCAGGCGGTCCACCTCCTGCCGGACGGCCTCGACCGCGGCGGGCTCGCCGAGCCGGGCCCGGGTGAACACCTTCTCGGCGCTGAGCGGCCGTCGCATCCCGAGGCCGAGGGCGGTGCGCACCACGGCGTCGGCGGAGACGGTCTCCTCCACGGTGGTGCCGGTGCTGGTGCTGGTGGTGCCGGGGCCGGTGGCGGAGGCGCAGTCCGGCAGGCGCAGCAGTCCGAGTTCGCCGACCGCGCCGTGCGCCCCCGTCAGCAGTTCGCCGTCCTTGACCACACCCAGGCCGAGCCCGGTGCCGACCAGCAGGTAGACGAAGAGCCGGCTGCCCGCGCCCGCGCCGTAGGTGTACTCGCCGACGGCGGCGAGGTTGGCGTCGTTGGCGACGGTGACGGTGGTGCCCAGGCCGTCGGCTATTCGGTCGAACAGGCCGGGGCGGCCCCAGCCGGGCAGGCTGGCGGCGAGTCTGACGCTGCGTCTGCGCTCGTCCCAGACCCCGGGCGTGCCGGCCACGGTGTGGGCGACGGCGGTGCCGGGCAGGCCCGCCTCGGCGAGGGCCTCGCGGGCGGCCGCGACGACGGCGTCGGCGACGGCGTTGGCCGAGCGGCCGCGGTTGGGCAGGTCGCGGCGGGCGACGACGCATCCGGACAGGTCGGCGACGGCGACCCGCAGCCGGGCCCGGCCGATGTCGAGCCCGAGGACGTGCCCGGCCCCCGGGTCGGTCTCGTACAGGACGGCGGTGCGGCCGCGCTCGGGGGCGAACCTGCCGGCCTCACGGGCGAGTCCGGCGAGTTCGAGGGTGGCCAGCGCGGTGGAGACGGTCGGCTTGGACAGCCCGGTGTCGCGGGCGAGTTGGGCCCGGGAGAGCGGGCCGTGGCAGCGCAGCCGCTCCAGCAGGAGCCACTCGTTGTTGCTCCGGAGCCGCTGCCGGTTCCACGGCTGTTGTCCAGGCCCTGACAGTGGAGCGAGGGCGACGGGCTGCGGCGCCCCGTCCGTGGCCGTAGTCCGTCCTGCTGTGCTCATTCGGTCGATCGTAGGGCACCCGTCAGCCGACGAACGAGGACGGACGGTGAGAGGGCGGACGGTGGGCGGATGGGCGCGGTGGAAGCGCGGACCGCCGGTGGCGGCGGGGAGTCCCGGCTCCCTGCTGCCACCGGCGGTCGGATCGCCCGGCGCGGCCGCGCCGGGCCGGGGGCCGGTCCCACACGCCGGACCCCGGGCTCGACGGGTGCGGGTGGGTCAGTCGATGGTGTAGCCGGAGCCGAAGGCGGTGACGCCGAGCGGGCCGTCCAGGTTGTAGTTGCCGGTGGCGGCGATCCGGCGCAGGCATTCGACCCGGTCGACGGACTTCCTCCATTCCGCGGTGGTGGAGGAGTTGGCCGGGTTGGTGAGGTCGTCGACGCGGACGTCGAAGAAGGTGTTCAGCCAGGTGCTCTCGCCGGCGCCGGACGGCGGGCCGACCTTGGCGTTGGTGCGGCTGATGAGGGCGGGCAGGGCGTCGTACTCGCTGCCGTTGCCGTGCTGGATGGAGGCGTCGTACAGCTCGGCGCGGGCGAGGGCGGTGGTGAGGCCGAGCTGGTCGGCCTGGTTCATGGCGGGGGTGAAGTAGCGCTGGTCGACCTGGTCGTCCTGGACCTGCCGGAAGGCGGCGTCCTGGGCGGCCTGCTTCCAGGCGGCGACGTAGTCGCTCTCGGGCAGGCCGCTGGTGTCGCCGCTGCCGGCGGCGGCCAGGCGCTCCAGCTCGGGGATGAAGCGGGCGAGCGGGTTGTCGGGGGAGACGGCGGTGTAGGCGCGGACGACCTTGAGCGCGTCGCCGTCGTTGGTGGTGAAGCCGGCGCGGCCGGCGGTGACGCCGCGGCCGACGGCGGTCTATAAGGTAAGGAAAGTTTCCTAATAAAATTGCTCGGGTCTCGGAGGCGGCGCTCGGTCGTCGCCGAACGGGCCACCCCGGTGATACCGTCCGAGCGTCTGGCGACCGACTGCCCGGCCACCGCCGGGCCCGGCCCGCGAGCTCCCCGCACCACCGAACCGGGCGCCCCGCGCGCACGCGCACACCGCGTGCCCGCCGCGTGCGCACCGCCCGCGCCGTACGCGCGCGTACCGCACACGCCCCCGCGCCCGGCTGCTCCCACCGAAACCCCGACCAGCACGGAGCACCGACCCATGAGCCTCCCGAGCACCACCCCACCCACCGTCACCCCGATACGGCCGCCGCGCCTGGTGGCCACCGACCTCGACGGGACGATCGTGCGCGGCGACCGCACCGTCTCGGCCCGCACCGTCGCCGCCCTCGCCCGGGTCGAACGGGCCGGCGGGCTCGTCGTCCTGGTCACCGGCCGCCCGCCGCGCCTGATGGGCGAGATCGCGGCCGCCTTCGGCCACCGGGGCGTGGCGATCTGCTCCAACGGCGCCTTCGGCTACGACATGCGCACCCGTGCGGTGATCGCCGAGAACCCGATCCCGGTCGACGTGCTCGGCGAGAGCGCCCGGCGGCTGCGCGAGGCCGTGCCGGGCATCGGGCTGGCCGTCGAGTACGCCCAGGAGCTGGCCGGCGACGCGCACTACGAGGCGGGTGCCTGGGACGCCGACACCACCGTGCAACGCCTCGACGACGCACGGTTGTTCGGCCGCCCGGCACCCAAACTGATCGGGCGTCACCCGGAGCTGTCCGCGGACGAGCTGCTGGCGCTGGCCCGCCCGGTGCTCGGCGAGCTGGTGACGGTCTACCACGCGAACGGCGAGCGGCTGGTCGAGGCCGTCGCGAAGGGCGTCAGCAAGGCCGCCGCGCTCGGCGACCTGGCGCGGCGGCGCGGGATCGCCCGCGAGCAGGCCGTCGCGTTCGGCGACATGCCCAACGACCTGCCGATGATGGCCTGGGCGGGCACCTCGTACGGCGTCGCCAACGCCCACCCGGAGGTGCTGGCCGCGGTGGACCACGTCATCGGCAGCAATGACGAGGACGGGGTGGCCACCGTCCTGGAGGGCCTGTTCCCCGAGGGGTGAGCCGCGCGCGGAACGGGCGTTCCCGGCGGGCCCGTTCCCGGAACGGACGCTCCCGGATCCGTCGCCTGCCCGCCCGTGCCGTCAGGGCGCGCTGGTGTGGGTCAGGGTCTCCCAGCCGATGAAGTGGTCGGCCCCGAACGGGCTGTGCGCGGCCACGTACTGCTCGGTCTGCGGCATCGCCACGCCCTCGCGCAGGTGGTACTCGTTGTACGCGAGCTGGACGGCCGGGCCGAGGCCGGTCTTCGCCGAGCCGTCGCAGAGCCAGCCGGGCACCTTCGCGCCGTTGTCGTACGCGGTGTGGAACTCCAGGGCCTTGACCAGCCGTTCGCGCCCCTCGCCCCACAGGTCGAGGCCCTGGAGCCGGGCGGTCTCGGCGGTCTGGGCGGCGGCCTCCAGGCCCCAGCCGGTGTGCCCGAAGTCGCGGCAGGTCTCCTGCGACAGCCCGTCCACGAAGGTCGACTGGCCGGACCAGTACTTCACCAGCGCGGCCTTGCCCTGGATCCCGGCCTTGGGTGGCGGGACGGGCAGGGCGCCGTCGGAGGACAGGTAGACGTACGCGGGCAGGCGCTTGCGCCACATACCGGCGGCCTGGTCGAACAGGCCGCGGTCGTCGAGGAAGACCGCGATGCCCATCAGGGCGTCGGTCTCGATCAGCTCCCAGTTGCCGTTCTTGCGCGGGCTGCCGGGCGACAGCAGCGGCACGTAGACGGTGCGCAGCATGGTGGCGAAGCGGTCGATCGAGGCGGTCGGCCAGCCCGCCCCGGAGTGCCGGATCAACTCGGCGGCCCGGGACCAGTTGTTGCCCGACCAGCCGGTCTGCAGCGGGGCGTTGCTGTTGGTGTGCTCCTGGATCACGGCCGACCAGGCGTCCATGATCTCGATCGCCTTGTCGGCGTACCGCTGGTCGCGGGTGAGCACCCACTGGAGGGCATGGGCGTAGGCGGCCATCGCGTCGTCGCGCTCGTCCGAACAGCCGTTGTCGGGGTGGGAGCGGGACCCGCACTCGACGGTGGCGCGCGGCCGGGGTCGCCGGTCCAGTGAGGCGTACCTGCTCGACCGCAGGTCGGCGAAGGCGGACGTCCAGGGTTCGGCCCCGTCCGCCAGTTTGCCTTTGAGAAAGGCGAGTTGCTGGTCGCCGACCAGCACGCCGGGGTGCTGGAAGGCGGCCCGGGGGCCGTGCGCGGCGGGTGCGGCGGCCCCGGCCGGTGCGGAGGTGAGCGGGAGCAGGGCGGCGAGTGCCGCCGCGGCGATCAGTGTCCTGGTGCGGCTGCGGCCCATGGGGAGCTGGTCATCTCGCGGGGAGGTGGTCGAGCGCCGATCTCAGGTTAGGAAAGTTGCCTAACACGGGAAGTGAACCACCAACCCCCGCGCGCGCCAAGAGGACCGGCTCCGTTCACCGCCGCACCCGTGGGCGTGCGTTCCGCATTTATCGCCTGTTGATCGTCGGGGCGTAACGTCGGACCCATGAACGAGATGACGGCCGAGTGGCCGGGGGCGGCGCCCGAGGGGCGGATGACGGAGCAGGACACCGAGCGGTTCAGGGAGTTGCTGGCGCGGTTGGAGAACTCGCTGGCGGCGGATCGGACGGCTGACCGGGCGAGGCGCCGGGCGGCGGCCGGGTCCGATGCCTGACGGGCCGGAGCGGCACCCGGTGGTGGTGCTGCCGCTCTGGCGGCGCGGTGAGGCGTACGGGCCGGCGGACCGGCCCGGGGTGCCGCGGGGGCACTCCGGGCCGGTGGCGGTCGATCGGGTGGCGGTGTCGCGGATGCCGCCGCTGCCACCGGCGGCGCGGTGGAATCCGGACGGCTGACGGCAGGGCGTGTCAGCAGCTGCAGTCGCAGCAGTCGCAGCCATCACAGCAGTCGCAACCGTCGCACTCGCAGCAGTTGCAGGGGTCGCAGCAGTCGCCGCAGTCGCAGCCGTGTCGCTGGCACCAGCCCTCCCGGCGCTCCCGGCTGAACGGGTCGTCGTGCTCGCAGCAGAGCAGCTGGCAGGTGCAGGCCATCAGCGCCCACACCGCGCAGCCGGCCAGCAGGTTGCGCGGGCGCGGCGGCTTGGGGCCGATCGGGGTGAAGCCGGGGCCCTGGGGCACCCACGGCGGGAGCGGGGCCTGGTCGGGATCCTGACCGGGGGTCTGTCCGGGCGGCGCCTGGCGCGGCGGCGCGTCGTGCGGGTGCTCCCCGGCGGCGTGCGGGTGCCCGCCGGTCGCCGCGTGCGCGGACCCGTCGGCGACGGGACCGGCGTTCCGGGTCCGGCAGGTGGCTGCGTGGGCGGCCGGGCCGAAGACCCGCTCGACGGCCCGCTCGGTCTCGTGCGCGAGCAGCAGGTGCACCAGGGCCCGGTCGGTCAGCTCGACCTCGCGCAGCGCGAGCCGGATGCCGCGGACGGCGTCGCGGCACAGGCGTTCGGCTTCGGCACGGTCGGTGCCGGTGGCGGTCAGCGGGTTCCAGGCGCCGCCGGCGGCGTCGGCGGCCTGGTCCTCGGCGGCGTCGAGGAGGTGGGCGAGCCGGCCGAAGAGTCGGCCGGCCTCGGCGAGCGGGGCGGAGTTGCCGGGGCGCCCGGCGAGGACGGCGGTGTGCGCGAACGCGGCCGAGGTGGCGGTCTCGGTGGGCTCGGTGACCAGCAGGACGGAGCCGCCGGGCGGCAGTGACCGCTCCAACTCGCCCTGCCGGGAGGCGGCTTCGAGCAGCACGCCGGTGTCGAAGCCGACCGCCGAGGCGCTGCCGGCACTCTGCCGGTCCCACCGCCGGGTGACCGCGCGGGCCCCGACGGCGACCGGGCGGCGGCCGAACAGGCCGTCACGGTCCTCGACGTGGTCGCGGATCTTGACCGAGGCGAGGGCGAGCGAGACGGCGGCGGCGAGCCGGGCGCCCTCGCCCCGGGCGACGGAGGCGGTGCGCATGCCGCGCAGCGGGCAGGGGCCGGCGGTGCGCCGCCAGGAGGCGTCCTCGCGGGCGGCCTGGGCTTCGACCAGGACCGAGATGATCAGGCCGTCGTAGTTGGTGGCGGTGCGGGCGAGTTGGCCGTGGTCGTCGCGCAGCGCGAGGCAGAGCCCGCACAGGTGCGCCAGCCACGATGCCTGAAGCCGTTCGGACAGCCGGTGCTTGCACGGTCTGATGATGCCGAACATGATTCCCCCTCGCCGGTGGGCCGCTGACCAGCCCCGATTCGCCGGACATCATATGATCACCGCCCCCGTCGGGCCGAGGGGCCGGAGGAGCCGAGGGGCGGAGGAACCGGAGGAGCCGGAGGAACCGGAGGAGCCGGAGGAAAAGGAGAGGGCGCGAGGAGCGCAGGGGCGCGCCCCCGAACGCGGCACGCTGTCCCGGCCGAGTCCACGCCTCCCGTCCTTCTCCACGCCCCGACCGCAGCGCCCCGCGCCCCTGGGAGTGATCTCATATCCGGGATAGCATCGCGAATATGGGAATCGAGACGGCCGCCGACGAGCGGCTCGCCAACCGGCTCGCCGAATTGAGGCTGGAACGGGGCTGGACGCTGGAGGAACTGGCCCGGCTGGCCGACGTCAGCCGCTCCACGCTGTCGCGCGTCGAACGGGCCGAGGTCAGCCCGACCGCCGCGCTGCTCGGGCGGCTCTGCGCCGTCTACGGGCGGACCATGTCCCGGCTGCTCGCCGAGGTCGAGTCGGCGCCGGCCCGGCTGGTGCGGGCCGCAGACCAGCGGATCTGGCGGGACGAGACCACCGGCTTCGTCCGCCGTTCCGTCTCCCCGCCGCACGGCTCGCTGCGCGCCGAGATCGTCGAGGGCCGGCTGCCCGCCGGTGCCGACATCGCCTACGACCGCCCCTGCGTGGCGGACCTGGAACACCACCTGTGGGTGTTCCAGGGGGTGTTGGAGCTCACCGTCGACGGCGAGCGGCACCTGCTCGGCCCCGGCGACTGCCTGCGCTACGTCTCCGGGACCAGCCGCTTCCGCGCCCCCGGCCCGGACGACGCCCGGTACGCCCTGGTGGTGGTGGAACCGTGAGGCGCCCGAAGGCCCGGATAGCCGCCGGGCCCCGCGAGCGCTTCGACGCCGCCGGGCGCCGCGTCCTGCTGGTCTGCGTCGCCGGCGGCTTCACCACGCTGCTCGACCAGTCCGTCCTCAACACCTCCATCCCGGCCCTGCGCGAGAGCCTGCACGCCCAGCCCGCCCACCTCCAGTGGATCGTCGCCGGCTACTCGCTCGCCTTCGGCCTGGCGCTGATCCCCGGCGGGCGGCTGGGCGACGTCAGGGGCCGCAAGTGGTTCTTCGTCACCGGCCTCGCCCTGTTCACCCTGGTCAGCCTGGTCTCGGCGACCGCCACCGAGCCCGAGGTGCTGATCGCCGCCCGGCTGCTCCAGGGCGTGGGCGCCGGGCTCGTCAACTCGCAGATGATCGGCACCCTCCAGGACGTGTTCGACGGCCAACTGCGGGCCCGCGCCCTCGGCATGTACGCCGTCACGGGCGGGCTGGCCTTCGCGCTCGGCCCGCCGATCGGCGGCGCGGTCCTGGCGGCGGCCGGCCCCGAGCACGGCTGGCGGCTGACCTTCCTGCTCAACGTGCCGTTCGGCCTGGCCACCGTCGCGCTGGCGGTGCGTCACCTGCCCAGGCCGCGCCCGAGCGCCCGGCACGCCGACCTCGACCTGGTCGGCCTGCTGCTGGTCGCCGCGCTCACCCTCGCCCTGATGCTGCCGTTCGTCCAACCGCCCGGCTGGACCGGCTGGTTGGCCTTCGCGGCCGTCGCCGTACCGCTGCTCGGCGCCCTCGCCTGGTGGCAGCGCCGCTACGCCCGCTCCGGCGGCCACCCGCTGATCCACCCGGCACTCACCCGCTCCGCGCCGTACGCGCTCGGCACCGTGACCGCGATGGCCCAGTTCGGCTCCTCGCTCGCCGCCGGACTGGTGCTCACCATGTTCCTCCAGGACGGCCTCGGGCTCTCCCCGATGGGCGCCGCACTCGTCGCGCTGCCCTCGGCGGTGGCCATGGGCGTCGCCTCCGCGCTGGCCTGGCGGGTGGTGCAGCGGTTCGGGCGGCGCACCGTCACCGCGGGCATGACCGGCTCCGCCCTGGTCATGCTGGCGAGCGGACTGGTCGCGCACTGGGCGCCCGCGGCCGTCCTGCCCTGGCTGCTGGCGCTGCTGCAACTGTTCGGCGGCGCCTCGATCGGCGTGATGGGCGCCACCAACCAGGCGTACGTGCTGCGCCACGCGCCCGCCGAGGCGGCCGGGGTGAGCGGGGCCATCCTGCAGATGGCGCAGCGGATCGCGGCGGCGGTCGCGGTCTCGGCGTTGTCCGGCGTCTACCTGCGGCAGACCGCCGGGGGCGGCGACCACCGCTCCGCCTACCTGGCCACCAGCGTGGTGTGCGGGGCGGTCGCCGCCCTCGCCGTCCTGGCCTCGGTGTTCGCCGGCCGGCGGGCGGCCCGGGAGGCGCCCGGCGAGCCCGTCGCGGTGAGCCGTGGGCGAACAGCGGTCCGCTAGCGCAGTCCCGCACGTACGGTGGCGGGCATGACGGAGAACCGGATCGTGGACCTGCCCGAGGTGGCGCTCGCCTACCGCGAGAGCGGCCCGCCGGACGGCCCGGCGCTGGTGCTGCTGCACGCCCTCGGGGAGCGCGCCGCGGACTGGGACGTCGTCCTGCCCGGCCTCGCGCCCGGGCACCGCGTGTACGCGCTCGACCTGCGCGGCCACGGCGACAGCGGCCGCACCGCCCGGTACGGCCTGGAGGAGATGCGCGACGACGTGCTCGCCTTCCTCGACGCGCTCGGCCTGGCACGGGTCGACCTGGTCGGCCACTCGATGGGCGGCGTGGTCGGCTACCTGGTCGCCCAGGCCCGGCCGGAGCTGATCGGCCGGCTGGTCCTGGAGGACATCCCGGCACCGCACCCGCGCCCGGCCGGCGCGGTGCCGGACGCGCCGGACGAGCCGGTGCACTTCGACTGGGCCGTGGTGAAGGCCGTCAAGGCCCAGGTCGACACCCCCGACCCGGCCTGGCTGGCGGGGATGGCCGGGATCACCGCCCGCACCCTGCTGGTCGCGGGCGGCTCGGCGAGCCACGTCCCGCAGGAGCGGCTCGCCGAGCTCGCCCGGCTGATCCCGGACTGCCGGATGGTCACCATCGAGGCCGGGCACCTCGTGCACGGTGCCCGGCCCGCCGAGTTCGTCGCCGCGGTGGCGCCGTTCCTGGCCGCCTGACCCAGGCGCCCTGACCCAGGCGCCCTGACCCAGGCGCCCTGACCCAGGCGTCCTGACCCAGGCGTCCTGACGCGGACGCGCCGGTCAGACGCCGAACTCGGCCGGCAGGCGGCCGGCGCGCACCGCCGCGACCAGGTCGGCGTGGTCGGCCTCGGTCCGGTCCGCGTACGCGACGGCGAAGGCGGCGACCGCCTCGTCCAGCGCCTCGCTCCTGCCGCAGTAGCCGGCCAGCAGCCCGGGGTCGGCGGTGTGCGCGTGCGCCCGGGCCAGCAGGGCGCCGGTGATCCGGGCGTAGTCGTCCAGCTGGCCCGGCAGCAGCGCGGCCGGGTCGACGCTGCCCTTGCGGTTGCGGAACTGCCGGACCTGGTAGGGGAGTCCGTCCACCGTCGTCCAGCCCAGCAGGGTGTCGCTGACCACCTGCATGTGCCTCTGCCCGAGCACCACCCGGCGGCCCTCGTGGCCGTCCTGACCGGCGACCGGGTGGCCCGCGCGCTCCAGGTGCGGCAGCAGCACGGACGGGCGGGCCTCCTTCACCTGGAGCACCAGCGGCTGGTCCCGGTGGTCGGTGAGCAGCACCACGTACGAGCGGGTGCCGACGCTGCCGGTGCCCACCACCCGGAACGCCACGTCCTGCACCCGGTAGCGGGACAGCAGGGTGCGCACCTCGGCGGGCACCGTCGCCACGTACGGGCCGAGCGACTGCGCGACGGCCCGCGCGGTCGCGTCGGTCACCTCGGTGAGCACCGGCGGAGCGGCCGTGAACCGCCGACCGCCGTCCGCCGTAGGGGCGGTGCTGCGGGCGGCGAATCTGGCGCTGGTGTTGCCCAGTGCCTTCGCGCCGACCTTGCGCAGCACCTCGGACAGGTCGTGCGCCTCGGTGAAGGAGACCAACTGCTCGTCCGCGACGGCGTTCCAGGCGTCCAGCGCGGGCAGCTTGGCGAGCGTGCGCATCGTCCGGCGGTAGGAGCCGGCCGCGTGCTGGGCGGCCTCCCGGGCGGTGGTCTCGTCGGCCCCGGTCTCGCGGCCGGCCAGCACCAGGCTCGCGGCGAGCCGCTTGAGGTCCCACTCCCACGGGCCGGGCACGGTCTCGTCGAAGTCGTTGATGTCCATCACCAGTTGCCCGCGGGCGTCCCCGTACAGCCCGAAGTTGGCGGCGTGCGCGTCGCCGCACAGCTGGGCGCCCACCCCGGTGTCCGGGGTGCCCGCCAGGTCGGCGGCCATCAGTCCGGCCGAGCCGCGCAGGAACGCGAACGGCGTGGCGGCCATCCGCCCCACCCGGATCGGCACCAGGGCGGCGATCCGCCCCGCGTTGGACGCCTCGATCGCCTCGACGGCCGTGGGCCGCCCGGGCCCGGGCGAGAACTCCGCGTGCCGCTCCCGGGGGATCCGCCCGCGCAGCGCCTTCCCCCGCTCCCGCGCCCGCCCGCCCCGCCCCGACGCGAACCCGGCCACCGCGAACGCCCGCCGCCCCTGCGGCGCGGCCCCGTCCACGCCGGCCACGGCCCCGTCCGCCACCTCGGCCACCTCGGTCACCTGAGTCACCTGCGTCACCGCTCCCCACCCGTCCCTTCCGGCTCCCACCCGCCCGCGACCTGCGCGAACGGTTCTGCAGGGGGAGTGACGTCCGGCATCTGACGACGGTTCCTGAGCCCGCCGGACACGAGGCGGCGGCCGCCCGTATCCTCGGGGCACGGCCCGCCGTGGAAGGCCGGGCGCGGATCGGGCCGGGACCGGGGGGACAGCGGTGAGCGACGGGGGGAGAGCCCGGCGGGGCAGGCCCACGGTGAACGACGTGGCGGCGCTGGCGGGCGTGTCGATGGCTACGGTGTCGCGCGTGCTGGCGGGCGACTACCCGGTGGCCGGGGCCACCCGGGAGCGGGTGCTGCGCGCGGTGCGCGACCTCGACTACGTCGTCAACGCGCAGGCGCGGGCGCTGGCCGGCCGGCGGTCCCGGACGGTGGCGATCCTGCTGGGCAACCTCGCGGCGCCCTTCCACAACCGGGTCGCCCACGGCGTGGAGCGGCAGGCGGTGGACGAGGGCTGCCTCTGCCTGGTGGCGGCGACCGACGACGACCCCGACCGCGAACTGACGCTGGTCGAGGAGATGCGGGCGCGCGACGTGGAGGCCGTCGTGCTGGTGGGCGGGGTGGAGGACAGCCCGGGGTACCGCTCCCGGATCGCCCGGCTGGCGGGCATCCTGGACGCGGCCGGCTCCCGGCTGGTGCTCTGCGGCCGGCCGGCCCCGGGGGAGCAACTGCCGCTGACGGCCGTGCACTACGACAACGCGGGCGGCGCGCGGGCGGCCGTCGACCACCTGCTGGCGCTGGGCCACCGGCGGATCCTCTTCCTCGGCGGACCGGCCGCGACCACCACCACCCGGGAGCGCCTCGCCGGGTACGAGGCCGCGCTGGCGGCCCACGGCCTGCGCCGCCCGGCCGAACTGACGGTGGAGGGGTGCCACACCCGGGACGGGGCGCGGGCCTGGCTGCGCCGCCGCCTCGCCCAGGGGCCGCCGGACTTCTCGGCGGTCTTCGCGCACGACGACGACGTGGCCGCCGTCGTGCTGACGGTCCTGCGGGAGCACGGGATCGCCGTGCCCGAACAGGTCTCGGTGGTCGGCTTCAACGACCTGCCCGGGGCCGAGGACCTCAGGCCCGGCCTGACCACCGTGCGCATCCCGCACCTCGACCTCGGCCGCACGGCGCTGCGCCTCGCGCTGCACCGCCCCGGCCCCGAGCCGCAGCGGGCCGTCCTCGCCACCGAGCTGGTGCCGCGCGGGTCGACGGGGCCGGTGGGATAGCGGGCCCTTTGGCCACGGGCCCGTGCCGGAAGCGTTGTCCTCGCGATAGAAAGCGCTTACTCTCCCGTCAGACAAGGGAGTTCGCGAGGAAGGACGGCCCGATGGACAGCTCGTGGACGAAGACCGGTGACCCGGCGGCGATACCGCTCCTGAGCAGGCGCGCACTGCTCAGGACCAGCGCGGCCGCCACCGCCGCGGCGGCCGCGTGGTGGCTCGGAGGGCCCACCGAGGCCCGGGCCGCCGACAACTACGACGCGATGCGCGCGGCCTGGTCCGAGCAGCTGACCGGCACCGGGTACGACCCGGCCGCACCGCCGTTCGCCCGCGCGCTGACCGCGCTGGGCGACCAGGCGCGGAGCCACCAGGCCGCGTTGAGCCCGCAGGCCGGGTCGCTCTGGCCCGACCTGCCCGTCGGCTCGGCCTCCGCCGCCGTCACGTCGACGGTCGGCCGGCTGCGGCTCATGGCCCTGGCCCTCACCCGGCCGGCCACCGGCTCGACCGGCGATCCCGGCCTCGGCGCCGCCGTCGCGACGGGCCTGGACTGGGTGTTCCAGCGCGCCTACACCGCCACCACCACGTCGTACGGGAACTGGTGGGACTGGCAGATCGGCGCCCCCCAGGCCCTGCTGGACGTGTGCGTGCTGCTCGGCGACCTCCTGACGGCCGAACGGGCGGCCGCGTGCGGTGCGGCCGTGGACCACTTCGTCCCGTCCTCGGTGGTCGACAAGTACACCGGGACCAGCACCGGCGCCAACCGGGTGGACCTGTGCCGGGTGCTCGCGCTGCGCGGTGTCATCGGCCGCTCGGCGGCCCCGGTCGCCGCCGCTCAGCGGGGGCTGTCGCCGGTGTTCCGCTACGTGACCACCGGCGACGGGATCTACGCCGACGGCAGCTTCGTCCAGCACACCTGGGTGCCGTACACCGGCAGCTACGGCGAGGTGCTGCTCGGCAGCCTGAGCCGGCTGCTGCGCCTGCTCGCCGGTACGCCCTGGGCCGTCACGGACCCCGCGCTGCGGAACGTCTTCACCGCCGTCGACCGGGGGTTCCTGCCGTTCCTGTTCAACGGCCTGGTGATGGACGGGGTTTCGGGCCGCGCCGTCAGCCGGGGCGTGCAGGCCGGCGACGCGCGGCGGGCCCGCCTGGACGACCACGTGCGCGGCCACGCCCTGCTCGGGGACGTCCTGCGGCTGGCCGACTCCGGGTCGGTGCCGGCCGCCCAGGCGGCGGCCTGGCGCGCCGCCGTGAAGGGCTCCCTCCAGCGCGACCAGGTGCTCCCCTACCTGTCCAACGTCCTCGCCGACATCCCCGAACTCGCCCGCGCACAGGCCCTCCTGGCGGACTCCGGCACCCGGGCGGCGGACGAGGGCACGGGCAGCAGGGTGTTCACCATGGACCGGGCCGTCCACCGCCGGCCCGGCTGGAGCGCGCAGCTCAGCCTGTCCTCGTCCCGGACCGCCTTCTACGAGTGCGGGAACGGCGAGAACCTGCGGGCCTGGCACAGCGGCAGCGGAATGCTCTACTGGTACGGCGGCGAGCAGGGCGACGAGCAGTACAGCGACTCCTTCTGGCCCACCGCCGACCCCTACCGGCTGCCCGGCACCACCGTGTCGACGCGACCGCTGGCCGACGGCGCCGGCGGCGACTGGGGCCAGGCCCGCCCGGCGACCGCCTGGGCGGGCGGGGCGAGCGACGGCGACCGGTCGGTGGTCGGCCAGGACGTCCGGGGCCTCGGCTCCACCCTGGTCGGGCGCAAGTCCTGGTTCTGCCTGGACGATTCGATCGTCTGCCTCGGCGCGGGCATCGGCTGCACCGACGGCGTCGCCGTCCGCACGACCGTCGACCACCGCAACCTCGGGGCCCGCGAGGACCGGGAGTTCGTGCTGGACGGCGTCAGCCAGCCCGCCGACCCCGGCTGGAGCCGGCGGGCCGACGGCGTCCGCTGGGCGGCGCTGGCCGGGTCGGGCGCCTGGGTGTTCCCCGACGGCGCCACCCTCGACCTCGCCCGCGAACGGCGGACCGGGGCGTGGGCCGACATCAACCGGGGCGGGGCGCCCGACCCGATCACCCGGACCTACCTGTCGATCGGCCTCGACCACGGCACCGACCCCGTCGACGGGACGTACCACTACGTGCTGATGCCCGGGGCCGGCCCGGACCAGGCGGCGGCCCGCGCGGCCGCCCCGACGGCCACCGTGCTCGCCAACACGGCCGACGCCCAGGCGATCAGCGTGCCCGGACTCGGACTCACCCTCGCCAACTTCTTCGCCCCCGGCACCGTCGGCCCGCTGACCGTCTCCGCCCCCTGCTCCGTCCTGCTCCGGGAGAGCGGCGGCGACCTCTCCGTCACCGTCGCCGACCCCACCCGGAAGGCGGCCACCGTCCAGCTGACGCTGGCGCGGGACGGCTACCGGCTCGCGAGCGGCGGCGCCGGTATCACGGTGCTCTCGGACTCCGGGCCGCTGGTGCTGCGTTGTGCGGTGGCGGGCACCGGGGGAGCGAGCCTGTCGGCGGTGTTCCGGCGGGGCGCCGCCTGACGGGGTCGGCCGCCGAGGTCAGCGCACCGGGACGGGCCTCACTGGCCGACCCGCCCGTCGAGGCACTCGCGCAACAGGTCGGCGTGCCCGCAGTGGCGGGCGTACTCGTCGATCCTGTGCACCAGCAGCTCTCGCACCGCGATGCCGCTCTTCCCCAGCCGCACGCCCAGATCGGGGTGTGCGGCCAGGGCGGCGTCGGTGGCGGCCTGTTCGCGGGCCAGGTCGGCGAACGCCGCGTCGACCTCGGCCTGCTCGGCGACGGCTCCGTCGAAGTCCGCGTCCCGCCGGCCGTAGAGCTTCGGCAGCGGATCGCCGTCGCTGATCCAGCCGCGCCAGTCCCGTTCCACCTCGGCGAGGTGGCGGACCAGGCCGAGCAGCGACATCGTCGACGGCGGGACGGAGCGGCGGGCCAGCTGCTCCGGGTCCAGGCCCTCGCACTTCATCCGCAGGGTGTGCCGGTAGTTCGTCAGGAAGTCGTTCAGAGTCGGGAGTTCGCCGTCCGGGCTGACTCCCTCGCTGTTGCGGGGGTCGTCGTCCGGGTCGGCCCACATGTCGGGGTAGACGGTTGCCTGGGTCCATCGCTCGGGTTGGTCGCTCATACGGGCCATGCTCGTTCGTGAGGGCCCGAGCCGCCAGTGGGTTTCGCCGCGATGGCGGCGGCTCCTCAGGGCGTGGGCGTGGGCGCAGTCGTCGGTGTGGGAGCGGCGGCCGGAGGCGGGGGGCTGGGGAGGGCGCTCGCTCGGGCGGCGAGGTCGGTGACGACGCCGGTGCAGCTGTCGCCCTCCTTCTGGTGACCGCACACCTGCAAGGTGGTGTCGCCGGGGCTCGCGTCGACCATCACGGAGTAGTTGTCGTAGCCCCAGTGGATCAGGGCGGTCTCCTGCGAGCCGTGGTTGGTGGTGATGGTGGCGCTGTCCCCGGGGGAGCCGTCGGTGATCCCCGACCAGGCGGCCCGGCAGCGCGGGCTGTAGTGGACGTAGAGGACGACCTTGCCCACGTTGCCGGTCAGCAGGGTTCGCTGGTCGACGTCGCAGTGCATGTCCTGGGGGTCCTTGCCGGCGCAGCCGACGCCCTCGCAGAGCGGCGCTGACCCGGCGGTCGTCGTCGTCGCCGTCTTCGGCGGGAGCGTCGCCGCCGATGCCGTGCCGTTGCCGCCGTGCGGGCCGCGCAGGTACAGGGCCGCGAACAGGATGAGCACGGCGGCGACGGCGGCTCCCACGCCGGCCGCCGGCCGCCGCCACGGGGCGGGCCGCGGCGAGGCGGGGGCGGCGTCGGGCGCTTCGGCCGCCGGCTCGGGCACCTCGGCCGGCGGTGCGGGTGCGGCCTGGGGCTCGGGAGCTTCGACCGGCTCGGCCGCAGGCGCCGGCGCGGCCTCGCGGGAGGGCGCCTCGTCCGCGTCGCGCGCGGCCTCGGCCTTCCGCAGCAGGGAGGTGAGCAGTTCGGCGTCGCACTCGACCGTGGCGATCAGGCCGGTCAGGGCCTGCGGGGTGATCAGGCGCTTCCCGTTCAACCAGCGTTCCCAGGAGGCCTTGCTGAGGTAGGTCCTCTTCCCGAGTTCGGCCAGTGAGATCCGGTGCGCGTCCTTGACCGCACGCAGTTCCTCGGCCAGGCGCCGAGCGGGTTCCGAAAGATCGTCAGGGAGCGGCTTCCAGGACTGGCTCATCGCGGGTACCTCGGGCGGGTCGGCGGAGGATGCAAACTGATCCACTTTCGGATGATCAGTTTAGTCGACCGACTTCCCTCGGTCACCGCCCGCTTCCCCGAGCGCCGCGCCCTGCGGTGCACCCACCCGGGGCCCGCGTCCCGGACACCGTCTCACGATGCCTCCGCCCCGGCGTCCCAAGCCGCAGCTCCGGGCCCTGGGACGACCTCGAACCGTCTCAGAACCGCCGAGGACGCTCGAAGACCGGTGGAGAATCCCGCAGAGTGGGCCGCGCCCCGGCCGGCACGCCGGCAGGCCCCCGGCCCGGGCACGGTCACAGCACAGAGCAACGGGGGAGAAGCCACATGGACCGCCACCACGCGCCGTACACCACGTCTCCGGCCCCTGCCGAAGAACTCGCCAGGGAGCTCCGGTCGCTGAAGTCCGAGTCGGGCCTGACGTACGCCCGGATCAGCGAACGCACCCACTACGCGAAGTCCTCCTGGGAGCGGTGGGTGAACGGCAAGCAGTTCCCGCCGCGCGACGCCGTGGAGAGCATCGCCTCCGTCTGCGCCGGCGACGCCGACCGGCTGCTCGACCTGTGGCGCCGGGCGGACGGCTGCCGCGCCGCGGGCACACCGGCCGGCGCACTGCCGGACACCGCCGTGTCGCCGGCACCCGGGCCGGCGGGGGCCGCACGGTCCGGGTGCCGGCAGCATCACGGCCACCGGACGGGCTTGCTGCGGCCGCTGGTCGCCCTCGTGCTGATGCTGGCGGCGGGCCTGGTGCTGGCCGTCACCGGCCGGTGGCCGTCCCGGCCGGACAGGACCGTGGGCTGACCACGACGACGCCCCCGCGGACGCGACGGATCCGCGGGGGCGTCGGGTGATCCGGGCCGGGCCCGGCGGGTACGGGGGTCAGGCGACCAGCCGGCTCCAGGTGCGGGCGTCCACCACCCCGTCGGCGGGCAGTCCGGCCGAGGTCTGGAAGGCCGTCACCGCGGACCGGGTGCCGGGGCCGAACGCGCCGTCCACGCCCACCTGGATGCCGTGCGCCACCAACTGGCCCTGCACGGCCAGCACCGCGTTGCCCGAGGCGCCGTCGGCGAGGGGCGCGACCGCCTGGCTCCACGTCTGGTTGCCCGCGATCCCGTCCGTGGTGGCGTGCGTGAGGTTCTGGAAGGCCGTGACGGCGCTCTGCGTGGCGGGCCCGTACGCGCCGTCGACGGTCAGGCTCGCGCCGTGCTGCACCAGCAGGTACTGGAGGGTCCGCACCGTCTCGCCCGAGGCCCCGCCGGTGAGCAGCGGCCACACGGGCCCGGTCGGGTCTCCGCCGATGCGGGCCGCGACGTCGCGGCGCAGCTGCGGGAGCAGCGCGTACAGGCGGTCACCGGGGCACTCGGTGTTGTTGAAGTCCCGGTGCCCGTAGATCTGGTAGGCCCGCAGCCCGTACTGGCGGCAGATGTAGGTGATCAGGTCGACCAGCGCCGCGTACTGCTCGCCGCGCGGGTCGACGGTGGTGTAGGTGCCTTCGTTCTCGATGCCGATCGCCACCGTGTTCTGCGCCGTGCAGTGGGCGGCCTCGACGTGCCGGGCGCCGTCGCGCAGCGTGGACAGGCTGCCGTGGCGGCCTTCCAGGACGTACGCGCCGCGGCTGATGGTGAAGTGCTGCCCGGTGTCGATCCAGCCCTCGGAGTCCATCTGGTACGTCTGCACGGACCGGGCCAGCGAGAACGCGGCCGCCTGCGAGTAGTCCGTCACGTTGGGGGTCGCGGTGTGGTGCACGATCACCTTGTCCGGTACCCCGGTCAGGACGTTGACGGGGATGCTGGAGGGCCGGGCGCCCCACGCGGCCGTGTCGGCCACCGTCGGGCCGTCGGCGGCTCGCGCCACCCCGGCGGGCAGGGCGGACGCGAGCAGGGCACCGCCGCCGACCGCGAGGGCGCCGGTCAGGAAGGAGCGGCGACCGGGGCGGGGCGGGGTGAAGTCGGGGTACATGAACGGGGCCACCTGTTCCTCGGCTGGCTGGCGGGTCCGGACCCGTCGGACCGGTCGGCCGCCACGCTAGGAGTGCGGAGGCCCGGTCCACCATGGCTTCGCCGTCCCTCCCGCGTCCCGGGACGCCACAGCCCGGGGCGGTGGACGCAGAAGTACGTCTCCCGGGGCGCCTTCGCGCACCCTGCGCCGATCGCCTACCATCGCGGTCGACCGCGTTCGGCCGCGTCGAGCGACGGGCGGGGCGACGGGCACGGGCGATCCGAGAGGCGCGGAGCATGGGCGACGAGCGCGGCTACCTGCTGGACAATCGGCAGCGGGAGGCGGGTCGACGGTTCGAGGGCATCGCCGAGCTGTTCGACGCGTGGACGCTGGAGCACCTGGACCGGCTGGGCCCGGCAGACGGGCACCACTGCTGGGAGGTGGGTGCGGGCGGCCCGGGGATCCCGCTGGCGCTGGCCGAGCGGGTCGGGCCGGCCGGCCGGGTCCTGGCCAGTGACCTGGACACCAGCTGGCTGACCGGACTGCCCGCCGACCGCGTCGAGGTCCTGCGGCACGACGTCACCTGCGACCCGCTGCCCGACGAGTGGTTCGACCTGGTGCACGTCCGCCTGGTGCTGGTGCACCTGCCCGACCGGGCCGAGGTGCTGCGGCGGCTGGCGTCGGCGGTACGGCCCGGGGGCTGGCTGGTGGTCGAGGACGCGGACCCGGCCCTGCAGCCGCTCGCCTGCCCGGACGAGCACGGACCGGACGAGGAGCTGGCGAACCGGGTGCGCCGGGCGTTCCGGGCCCGGCTCGCCGAGCGCGGCGCCGACCTCGCCTTCGGCCGGACCCTGCCCCGGCTGCTCCGCGAGGCGGGCCTGACGGACGTCGCCGCCGAGGCGTATTTCCCCGTCACCTCCCCGGCCTGCCGGGAGCTGGAGGCGGCGACGGTCCGCCAGCTCCGCGAGCAGCTGGTGGGCCCCGACCTCCCCGCCGCCGACCTGGACCGGCACCTGGCGAACCTCCGCGACACCGAGCTGGACGTGACGACCGCCCCGCTGATCACCTGCTGGGGCCGGCGCCGGTAGGCGACCACCGCGGGAACGCCCAGTCCTCGGCCGACCGGTCCTCGACGCGCTTCGACGCGCCTCAGAACTCGGAGCTGGGGGCGTCCGTGACGGGGCCGAGGTCGGGTCGGTCGCGGAGGTCGAGGGCTTCGCCGTGGCGGGTGAGTTCGAGGAGGACGAGGGTGTTGGTGCCCGGGCGCCAGAGCGGGGCGGGGACGTAGAGGGTGCGCTGCGGGCCCTCGTCGGTGTAGCGGCCGAGGAGGAAGCCGTTGAGCCAGAGCAGGCCGCGGCCCCAGCCGGGGAGGGCGAGGAAGGCGTCGGCGGGGGTGTCGAGGTCGGTCTCGAAGCGGTGGAAGGCCGGGTCCCCGTCGGTGGCGGCGGTGGCCGGGTCGAAGTCCAGGCCGCTCAGGTCGGTGAGGGGGAGCGGGCGGATCTCCCAGTCGTGGAGGCGCTGGCGTTCGTGCGAGACGCCGCGCCGGATGCCCTTGCGGTCGTCGAGCTGGGGGCCGTAGTTGGTGCGGCCGAGCGCCTCGACCAGGATGTCCAGGGTGGTGCCGACCGGCGCGGTGGCCAGCGGGAGGGTGGCGCCGGGGTCGTTGCGGTCGAGGGTGCCGAGGGGGTTGCCGTCGGCGAAGACCTGGGCGCGGTCGCCGAGGCCGTCGATGCGCAGCGGCAGGGTGGGGCGGGGGCCGGGGACGCGGGTGCGGTAGTGGATGAGGCCGAGGGACTGGCCGAGGTTCTCCATGGGTTCCGGGACGGGCCGGTGGTGCGGGGTGGCCAGGGCGTCCAGGGAGTCGAACAGGCGGGCCCGGCCGGTCCCGCGGTCGATGCGGCGCGGGGCCAGGCGGGGCGGCTCGGCGGGGAGCTCGCCGTCGGGCAGGGGGAGGTACCGGCCGATGACGTCCCGCAGGGCGTGGAACTTGGCCGTGAGTTCGCCGGCCTCGCCGATGGGGGCGTCGTAGTCGTAGCTGGTGGTGGTGGGCTCGTAGCCCGGGGTGTCGGGGCTGGTGCCGGTGTGGTTGGCGCCGGACCAGAGGCCGAAGTTGGTGCCGCCGTGGGCCATGTAGAGGTTGACGGAGGCGCCGGTGGCGAGGAGCGCGTCCAGGGAGCGGGCGGACTCCTCCGGGTCGCGGACGTGGTGGGGCCCGCCGACGCGGTCGAACCAGCCGATCCAGAACTCCATGGCGGCGAGCGGCCCCTTGGGCTGCTGACGGCGCAGCACCTCGAAGCGCTCGGGGGCGCGGGAGCCGAAGGTCGCGGTGGCGAGCAGGCCGGGGATCGCGCCGCCCTGCTGCATGAAGTCCTCGGCGCCGTCGGCGGTGAACAGCAGGCAGTCCACGCCGCGGGCGAGGAGGCCGTCGCGCAGGTGGGCGAGGTAGCCGGCGTCGGTGCCGTAGCTGCCGTACTCGTTCTCGACCTGGACGGCCACGACGGGGCCGCCGCGGCTGGCCAGCAGCGGCACCAGCTCGGGCACGAGAGCGTCGAACCAGCCGTCGACGGCGGCCAGGAAGGCGGGGTCGGCGCAGCGCAGGCGCAGGCCGTCGACGGCGAGCAGCCGGGCGGGCAGGCCGCCGAACTCCCATTCGGCGCAGATGTAGGGGCCGGGCCGCAGGATGACGTCCAGTCCGTGTTCCTGGGCCAGCCGGACGAACCGGGCCACGTCCCGCCAGCCGGTGAAGTCGATCTCGCCGGTGGGCAGTTCGTGGAAGTTCCACGGGATGTAGGTGTCCACGGTGTTGACGCCGAGGGCGCGCAGGCGGCGCAGCCGGTCGTCCCAGAGCTCGGGGTGGACGCGGAAATAGTGCAGGGAGCCGGCGACGATCCGGTGCGGGGCCCCGTTGCGGCGGAACCCGGAGTCGTCGTATTCGAGTTCGATCGTTTCGATCATCGCGTGACCAGCTTTCGAGGGTTTGGCACGGGCTGCCAGGGTAGGCCCCGACGGTGGACGGCCAACGGCTACCGGCGCGGCGCGGCGGCGACGTGGGTGCGGTGGCGGTCGGCCACGGTGGCGAGGGTCTGCGCGCCGGGGGTGGCCCAGACCCGCTCGTTGAAGATCTCGACCTCGATCCAGCCGGTGTAGCCCGCGGCCGTGACCTGGTCGGTGAGGGAGCGGAAGTCGATGTGGCCGTCGCCGACGTGGCCGCGCCCGAGCAGGACGTCGGCGGGTAGCGGCAGCGTCCAGTCGCACACCTGGTAGGCGGCGATGCGGCCGTCCCGGCCCGCCCGGTCGAGCTGCTCGGGCAGCGCCGGATCCCACCAGACGTGGTAGCTGTCGACGACCACGCCGACCTGGGCGGCCGGGTGCGGTGCGGCGAGGTCGAGCGCCTGGCCGAGGGTGGAGACCACGGCGCGGTCGGCGCAGAACATCGGATGCAGCGGTTCGATGGCCAGCCGGACGCCGGACTGCCCGGCGTACTGGGCGAGTTCGGCGAGCAGGTCGGCGATCCGGGCGCGCGCGCCGGGCAAGTCGCGGCTGCCCTCGGGCAGGCCTCCGACGACCAGCACCAGGGTGTCGGTGCCGAGTTCGGCGGCCTCCTCGACGGCCCGCCGGTTGTCGTCGAGCGCGGCGCGGCGGCCCTCGGCCCCGGCGGCGGTGAGGAAGCCGCCCCGGCAGAGGCTGCTGACGGTCAGGCCGCTGTCGCGGACCAGCCGGGCGGCGCGGGCCGTTCCGGTCTCGGCGACCTTGTCCCGCCACAGGCCGATCGCCGGGATGCCCGCCTGTGCGCAGCCCCGGACGGCCTCGGGCAGGGACCAGTGCTTGGTGGTGATCTGGTTGAGCGAGAGCCGTTCCAGTCCCGGGGCGGCGACGCCCGGCAGGACGGGGCCCGGCAGGGCGGGGCCTGGTGCGGCGGCGTCCGGTGTGGCGGGGCCCGGTGCGGTCATGCCGACCACCCGGCCAGGGCGAGGTAGCGGCGCATCCGGTCGGCCGCGAGCTCGGGGTCGGGGAGCACCCCGGCGGCGTCGGCGAGCCGAAGAAGCTCGACGAGGTGCGGTACGGACCGGCCGCTCTGGGCGCCGGCCACCATGGTGAAGTGCTCCTGGTGGCCGGCCAGGTAGGCGAGGAAGACCACGCCGGTCTTGTAGTGGTAGGTCGGCGCCGCGAAGAGGTGCCGGGCCAGCGGAAGCGTCGGGCCGAGCAGCGCGTCGTAGCGGGCGCTGTCGCCGGCGTCCAGGGCGTGCAGGGCCGCCGCGGCGTGGCCGGCGATCGGGTCGAAGACGCCGAGCAGGGCGTCGCTGTGGCCGAGTCCGTCGCCCTTGATCAGTTCGGGGTAGTGGAAGTCGTCGCCGGTGTAGAGCCGCACCCCGGCGGGCAGGGCGCGGCGCAGCGCGATCTCCCGGTCGGCGTCCAGCAGCGACACCTTGATGCCGTCGATCCGCCCGGGGTGTTCGCGGATGAGGGTGAGGACGGTGTCGGTGGCCGCGTCGAGGTCGGCGGAGCCCCAGTAGCCGGCCAGCGCCGGGTCGAAGGCGGCGCCGAGCCAGTGCAGGATCACCGGCCGGGCGGACTGCCGGATCAGTCCGTCGTAGACGCGGAGGAAGTCCTCCGGGCCGCGGGCGCGGGAGTTGAGGGCCCGGCTGGCCATCAGGACGGGCTGCGCGCCGGCGGCCTCGACCACGGCGAGCTGCGCCTCGTAGGCGTCCGCGACCTCGCTCAGGGCGGTGGCCGTGATGTCGCTCAAGGAGCGTGCCGGGTCGGTGATCTGGTCGGTGCCGACGCCGCAGGCGAGCCGGCCGCCGACGGCGCGGGCCGCCGCGCCGGAGCGGGTGATGAGTTCGCGGGTGGCGGCCCAGTCCAGGCCCATGCCGCGCTGGGCGGTGTCCATGGCGTCGGCGACGCCGAGGCCGAGCGACCAGAGGTGGTGGCGGAAGGCGAGGGTGGCGTCCCAGTCCAGGGCGGCCGGGGCGCCGGCGGCGTTGGCGCCGAGCGGGTCGGCGACGACGTGGGCGGCCGCGAAGGCCGTGCGGGAGACGGGCGGGTGCGCGGGCAGGTCGAGCGGTGCGGGCTCGCGCAGCCGCAGCCGGCCGTGTCCGGGCAGGTTCAGTTCGGCCATCAGAGCACCAGCTCGGGGACATCGAGCCGGCGGCCCTCGCGCGCCGAGCGCAGGCCGAGTTCGGCGAGCTGGACGCCCTTGGCGCCCTCCAGGAGGTCCCACGGGTAGGCGGAGCCGGTCGCCACGTGGCGCAGGAACAGTTCCCACTGCACCTTGAAGCCGTTGTCGTACTCGTCGTTCGCGGGCACCGGCTGCCACTGGGCGCGGAAGGGGTCGGTGGCCGGGAGGTCCGGGTTCCAGACCGGCCGGGGGGTGGTGGCCCGGTGCTGGATGCGGCACTCGCGCAGCCCGGCGACGGCGCTGCCCTCGGTGCCGTCGACCTGGAACTCGACCAGTTCGTCCCGGTCGACCCGCACCGCCCAGGAGGAGTTGATCTGCGCGACGACGCCGCCGGCCAGCTCGAAGACGCCGTACGCGGCGTCGTCGGCGGTGGCGGGGTAGGCCCGGCCCTGCTCGTCGACGCGGTGGGGGATGTGGGTGGAGGCGTGCGCGTACACCGTGCGGACGGGCCCGAAGAGGTTGTCCAGCACGTAGCGCCAGTGCGGGAACATGTCGAGGATCACGCCGCCGCCGTCCTCGGCGCGGTAGTTCCAGGACGGGCGCTGGGCGCTCTGCCAGTCGCCCTCGAAGACCCAGTAGCCGAACTCGCCGCGGACGGACAGGATCCGGCCGAAGAACCCGCCGTCGACGAGCCGCTTGAGCTTGCGCAGCCCGGGCAGGAACAGCTTGTCCTGGACGACGCCGTTGCGGACGCCGGCCGCCCGGGCGAGGCGGGCCAGTTCCAGGGCGGCGTCGAGGGATTCGGCGGTCGGCTTCTCGGTGTAGACGTGCTTGCCGGCGGCGATCGCGGCGCGCAGGGCGGCCTCCCGGGCGGGGGTCACCTGGGCGTCGAAGTACACCTCGGTGAGCGGGTGGGCGAGCGCCTCGTCGAGCGAGGTGGTCCAGTGCTCCAGGCCGTGGCGTTCGGCCAGGGCGCGCAGCTTGGCCTCGTTGCGGCCGAGCAGGATGGGTTCGGGCCAGAGCACCCGGCCGTCGTCGAGGTCGAGGCCGCCCTGCTCGCGGATGGCGAGGATCGAGCGGACGAGGTGCTGGCGGTGGCCCATGCGGCCGGTGACGCCGTTCAGGACGACGCCGATCACCTTGCGGTCCACGGGTGTTCTCCTTGCAGCTGGTAACGGGGGGTGGCGGTCAGGCCGTGCGGTGGATGCCTTCGGGGTGGACGGCGTGGGCGAACGGCAGGCCCCGCGCGTAGCGGGCGAGTTCGTCGGCCGCGGCGGCGGCCATCCGGTGCAGCTCGCCGCCGAGCGAGCCGGCCACGTGCGGGGTGAGCAGGACGTTCGGCAGCTCGTACAGCGGTGAGTCGGCGGGCAGGACCTCGGGGACGGTGACGTCGAGGACGGCGTCCAGGCGGCCGGCGACGAGTTCGTCGGTGAGCGCCTGCTGGTCGACCAGCGAGCCGCGGGAGGTGTTGACGAGGGTGGCGCCGTCGCGCATCAGGGCGAGCCGGCGGCGGTCCACCAGGTGGTGGGTCTCCGGCAGTTCGGGAGCGTGCACGGTGACCACGTCGGAGGAGGCGCACAGGTCGTCCAGGCCGACGGCCCGGGCGCCGAGCGCGGCGGCCTCGGCGGCCTCGACGTACGGGTCGTACAGCAGCAGGTCGAGGTCGTGCGGGCCGAGCAGTTCGAGCACCCGGCGCCCGATCCGGGAGGCGCCGACGACGCCGACCGTGCGCCGGTAGTTCCCGGCGGCGGCGTAGGCGCCCTGCCAGTCGTGCGGGGCGCGCCGGTGCCGGTAGTCCTCGCGGATCGCCAGCAGCCGCTTGTTGGCGAGCAGCACCGCGGCGACGGTGTACTCGGCGACGGGCAGCGCGTTGGCCCAGGCCGCCGAGGTCACCTGGAGGCCGCGCCGCCAGCAGGCGTCGGTGACGTGGTGCTTGACCGAGCCGGCGGCGTGGATGACGGCGCGCAGAAGAGGGGCGGCGGCCAGTACGGCCTCGTCCAGCGGCGGGCAGCCCCAGCCGCTGATGATGACCTCGGTGCGGGCCAGCGCGGCGGCGGCCTCGGGGGCGGCGAAGTCGTCCACGACCAGGTCGGGGTCGAGGTCGGCGAGGTCGGTGAGCCGCTGGACGGCGTGCCGGTCGAGCAGCCGGGCGGGCAGGGAGCGGTCCATCGCGAGCAGGGCTCGGGGGCGGCGGGCCGGGGCGGCGGGGGAGCGGATGTCGGCTGTGGTGGTGGTCATTTGACGCTTCCTGCGGTCAGGCCGGCCCGCCAGTGGCGTTGCAGGCCGACGAAGGCCGCCACGAGCGGGAGGACGGCGAGCAGCGAGCCGCTGACGACGAGGGGGTAGTACTCGGGGAAGGCGTGGGTCTGGGCGTTCCAGCTGAACAGGCCGAGGCTGACCGGGAAGAGCCGGTTGTCCGAGAGCATCACCAGGGGGAGGAAGAAGTTGTTCCAGATCGCGGTGAACTGGAAGAGGAACACCGTGACGAAGCCGGGCGTCATCATCCGCAGGCCGATCGACCAGAAGGTGCGCAGTTCGCCGGCGCCGTCCATCCGGGCCGCCTCCAGCACCTCCCCGGGGACGTAGCCCGCGCAGAACACCCGGGCGAGGTAGACGCCGAAGGGGTTGACCAGGGAGGGCACGAAGACCGCCCAGAAGGTGTTGACCACGCCGAGGTCCGAGGCGAGCAGGTACATCGGCAGGGCCAGCGTGGTGGTGGGCACCAGCACGCCGAGCAGCACCAGGCCGAACAGCTTCTCCTTGCCGGGGAAGGCGTGGACGTGGAACGCGTACCCGGCGCAGACGCAGACCAGGGCGCAGGCCAGGGCGCCGAGCCCGGCGTACAGCAGGGAGTTGAGGTACCAGCGGAAGTAGATGCCGTCGCCGGTGGTGGCCAGCGCGTGCAGGTTGTCGCCGAGGTGCCAGGTGGAGGGGGAGAGGGCGCGCCCGCCGAGCAGGTCGCCGGTGTTCTTGGCGGCGGCGGTCACCAGCCACAGCAGCGGCAGCAGGGTGTAGGCGGTGGCGAGGACGAGGGCGCCGTTGACGGCGGCCTTGGAGAGCGTCCACGGGCGGCGGGGCGGGTGCCCGTGGGGGTGGCTGCGGGCGGCGGAGCGCTGCCGGGGGCGGCGTCCGGGGGCGAGCGTGGTCATCCGGTGGCCTCCGTCCGCCGGTCCGGGCGCGGGCGGGTGGCCCGGGTGACGAGGAAGGACAGCGCGGCGGCGGCGAGCGCGAGCAGCACCGAGGCGGCGGCGGCCAGGCCGTAGTCGCCCCGGTCGAAGGCGGCGGTGTAGGCGTACATGCTGGGCGTCCAGGTGGAGACGACGCCGGGGGAGGCGCCGTGCAGGATCATCGGTTCGGTGAAGAGCTGGAGCGAGCCGATCAGGGTGAACAGGCCGACCAGCACGATCGAGGCGCGGATGAGCGGGATCTTGACGCTGACGGCGGTCCGCAGCGGTCCGGCGCCGTCGACGACGGCCGCTTCGAGGACTTCGCGCGGGACGGCCTGGAGCGCGGCGTAGAAGATGACCATGTTGTAGCCGGTCCACTCCCAGAGCGCGATGTTGACCACGGCGGGCAGCGGCGCGCCGAACGGATCGGGGTGGGCGCCGCCGGCGTTCAGCACGTCGATGACCGGGCTGATGCCGGGCGTGTACAGGTAGACCCAGATCAGCGCGGCGATGATGCCGGGCACCGCGTGCGGCAGGAACAGCGCCAGCTGGAAGAAGCGGCGGGCGCGGGCCAGCGCCGAGTCCAGCAGCAGCGCGAGGAGCAGCGCCAGCCCCGTCATCAGCGGGATGTAGAGCAGGCAGTACTGCGCGGTGGTCCAGAAGCCCGAGCGGAACGCCTGGTCGCCGAGCGCCCGGGCGTAGTTGCCGAGGCCGGTGAAGACCGTCTCGCCGCCGCCGAAGCCGAGCCCGGACCGGTGCTCGGTGTACAGGCTGAGGTGGACGGCGTAGCCGATCGGGACGAGCGTGCAGGCGGTGAACAGGAGTACGAACGGGGCGAGCAGGACGGCCGGCGCCCCGTACCGCCCGCGCCGGCGGGCGCGGGCGGCGACGGCGGGCCCGGGCCCGGTGCGGGGCGCCTCGGCGGTCACTGCTTGACCTTGAGGCCGCGGTTCTTCAGCTCGGCCAGCGTGGACTGCTGCGCGGCGTCGAGGGCCGCCTGGACGGTGCCGCCCTGGGTGAGCTTGCCGAACGCGTCCTTGAGCGCGTTGTTGGTCGCGTTCATCGTCGGGCCCCACTGCCAGTTCGGCTTGATCGACTTCGCGGCGTCCGAGTAGAGCGCGTACACGTCCTGGCCGCCGTAGAAGTCGGCCTTGAAGGCCTCCTCGGCCACCGGGACGAGCGCGGGCGCGGCCGGGAAGGCGGAGGAGGTGCCGGAGGCGATCCGGGCCTTGATGCCCTCCGGCGTGGTGGTCGCCCAGGTGGCGAACTCGACGGCCGCCTTGGCCTTCTTGCTGTTCTTGGAGACGGCGAAGGTGGTGCCGCCGACCATGCCGCTGGCCGGGGCGCCGTCCCAGCTGGGCATCGGGGCGACGGCCCACGTGCCGGCCGCGTCGGGCAGGGTGCCCTTCAGCACCCCGCCGCCCCAGGAGGCGCCGAGGTAGCCGGCGGTCTCGCCCTTCTGCAGCGAGGCCGTCCACGGCTGGCTGAACGAGGGCTGGACGCGGACCAGGTCCTCGGCGATCAGCTGCTGCCAGTAGTCCGCGGTCTGCTTGGTCCCCGCGCCGTTGAGGTCGACGCTCCAGGCGTCGTCGCGGCCGGTGAACCAGTGGGCGCCGCCCTGCCAGGCCATCGCCTCGAAGGTGGCCGGGTCGTCGGGGAAGAAGGTGGCGATCCGGGTGTCCGGCTGGGCCTCCTTCAGTTTCCGCGCGGCGGTGCGGAATTCGTCCCAGGTCTTCGGCGGGGTGAGGCCGGCCCGGTCGAAGAGGTCCTTGCGGTAGTAGAAGGCCTGCGGCGAGGCGTCCAGCGGCAGCGCCCAGGTACGGCCGCCGAGGCTGGTCAGGTCCATGGTCTGCGGCAGGTACTTCGCCTTGAGCTCGCCGGGGACGAGCCCGGAGATGTCCTGGACGGCGCCCTGGCTGACGAAGTCCGGCAGTTGGGCGTACTCGACGTTGAACACGTCGGGGGCGTTGCCGGCCTTCACCGCGTTGGAGATCTTGGCGTACCCGCCGGCCGTGCCGGAGGGTATCTCCTCGTAGACCACGTTGACGTCGGGGTGGGAGGCGTTGAAGGCGGCGACGACCTCCTTCGTCCCCTTGGACCAGGCCCAGAAGGTCAGCGTGACCGGCTTGCCGTCGTCGGCCTTCGGGGCCCCGCCGCCGCTGCCGCCGCAGGCGGCGAGGAGGACGGTCGACAGCAGGCCGCCGGCGGCGGCGCGGAGGAGTCTGCGCCGGGGGTGGGGGAGGGAGAGCGGGAGTGAGGGCATGCACGACTCCGGGAGAGGGGGGCGCGGCCGGGAGGTCAGGGGGGCTGCCGGTGGCCGCGACCGGGCGAGCAAGTGGTCGCCATCCTGGGCGGACGAACGATCGAAGTCAAGAGATCGGGATCAAATGATCCGTTGCGATCAAAAGCCTTGACGAACGATCAACCGCTTTCTAGATTCCCCGCACGGGGCGCGACTCCCGAGCCCCGTGCCATGGAGGACACCGCCGTGCTGCTGCCCCCGGAAGACCACGCCCTCAGCCCCCGCACCGGCTGGACCAGAGCCCACTGGGAGGCCGCCGCCGACGGGCTGCTCGACGCCGTCCTCCCCTGGGCCGGACCCGGACACGCGCTGATCGACCTCCCCGGCCCCCGGCCGAGCTGGTCCGGCCGCCGCTCCGACGCCCTCGAAGGCTTCGCCCGCACCTTCCTCCTCGCCGCCCTGCGCGTCGCCGGCGCCGACGGCGCCGACCCGCACGGCCTGCTCGACCGCTACGCCGCCGGACTCGACGCCGGCACCCGCCACCCCACCACCGCGCGCGACCTCACCGACGACGACCCGGCGTCCTGGCCCGTCGTCACCGACCGCGGCCAGGCCATGGTCGAGGCCGCCGCCATCGCGTTCGCCCTGCGGCTGACCCGCCCCTGGCTCTGGGACCGCCTCCCCGCCGACGTCCGGACCAGAACCGCCCGGTGGCTCGCCGAAGCCCTCCACCGCACCCCCAACGACAACAACTGGTGGCTCTTCCCGCTCGCCGTCGGCGGCTTCCTCGCCGAAGCCGGCATCGAGGAGCACGCCGCCCGCGCCGCCGTCCGGCGCGGCCTGGAACGCATCGACCGCTTCCACCTGGGCGACGGCTGGTACACCGACGGCCGCCCCCGGGCCTTCGACCACTACAACGGCTGGGCCCTGCACCTCTACCCCGTGCTGCACGCCCACCTCGCCGACGACCGCGCCCTGCTCGCCGAATACGGCCCCCGACTCGCCGCCCACCTCGCCGACCACGCCCACCTGTTCGGCGGCGACGGCGCTCCGGTGCACCAGGGCCGCTCGCTGATCTACCGGTTCGCCGCCGCCGCCCCGCTCTGGGCCGGCACCCTCACCGGCCACACCCCGCTCACCCCCGGCACCACCCGCCGACTCGCCTCCGGCGCCCTGCGCCACTTCCTCGACCGCGGCGCCACCGGCCCCGACGGCCTGCTCACCCTCGGCTGGTACGGCCCCCACCCCCCGCTCGTCCAGCCCTACTCCGGCCCCTCCTCGCCCTACTGGGCGGCCTCCGGCTTCCTCGGCCTGCTGCTGCCCGCCGATCACCCCGCCTGGACCGACCGCGAGGAGCCCGCCCCCGCCGAACGCCGCGACACCGTCCGCGCGCTGCCCGGCCCCGGCTGGCTGGTCCAGTCCACCGCCGCCGACGGCCTGGTCCGCCTCCACAACCACGGCAGCGACGACCAGCCCGCCGACCGCGTCCACCCCGACGACCCGCACTACGCGCGGCTCGCCCACTCCACCGCCACCGGCCCCGTCCACACCGGCCCGGCCGACAACCACCTCGCCCTGCTGGTCGACGGCGAACCCACCGAACGCGGCCGCATCACCCCGCTCGCCACCGGCGACGGCTGGGCGGCCTCCACCCACCGCCCCCGGGCCGCCGGACACCCCCTGCCCGGTGTCACCGTCACCTCGCTGACCCTCGCCCACGGCGCCGACGAGGTCCGCGCCCACCTGGTCGCCGGCGCCCCGCCCGGCACCCCGCTGCGCGAGGGCGGCTGGGCCGTCGCCGGAGACCACCTGCCGCCCGCCCGGCCCGGCACCGCCGCTGCCTCTGCCACCGCGACCGCCCACACGCTGGACGGCCGGCTGCTGACCAGCGAACTGCGCGCCCTGCACGGTTACACCGCCGCCCGCACCAGCCCCGTCCCGGACGGCACGGCCTTCGGAGCGGCCGCCGCCCTGCCGGTCCTGACCGGCGCCACCGGCGGGGCCGTCCACCTGCTGGTGTGCGCCGCCCGCCTCACCGCCGTGCCCCTCACCGGCGACCGCCTTGTCGCCGCTCACCCCACCGCCGTCCCCCTCACCGCCGCCACGGATGACCTCCCGCCGCTCGGTGGCCTGACGGCGGACGTGGCGGCCGCGCCGGACGGCGCCTACCGGCTGCGGGTGCGGTGGGCCGACGGCGCCGTCCACGAGGCGGAGCTGTCGCCAGGAGCGGCCTCAGCCCGCCGACTTCCGCCCGGCGCCCGGACCTGAGGAGCACCCGTGCCGCTCGCCCTCTCCACCCTCGGCCTGCCCGACCTGCCGCTCGCCGCCGCCGCGCGCCTCGCCGCCGACCACGGCTGGCACGGGCTGGAACTGCGCTGCGCCCCCGGCCAGCCGGTCCACCCCGGCCTGACCGCCGACGAGCGGCGCGCCGCCGTGCGCGCACTGGCGTCCACCGGGACGGTTCCGCTAGCGCTGGCCTCCTACCTCGGCATCGCCGCCCCGGGCGCGGACGCCCCGCTGCTCGCCGACCTCGGCGGACACCTGGAACTCGCCGCCGACCTGGGCTGCCCGGCCGTCCGGGTCTTCCCGCGCGGCGGCGCCGCGCCCGGGCCGGCGGCGGTCGACGAACGGGCTGGCGAGCGCGCCGCTCGGCGGCTGGCCGCCGTCGTCGACCGCGCGGGCGCGCTCGGCGTCCGGGTCCTGGTCGAGACGCACGACTCGCACCCGACCGGCCGCGACCTCGCCCGGCTGCTCGCCCCCGTCGACCACCCGGCCGTCGGCGCCCTGTGGGACCTCCAGCACACCGTCCTCGGAGGGGAGCCGCCGCGAACCACCCACCGGGCGCTGGCCGACCGGCTGGGCCACGTCCAGGTCAAGGACGTCGCCTCGGCCGCCGACCGCACGCCGCTGCCGCTCGGCGCCGGCACCCTGCCGATCGCCGCCTGCCTCGCCCTGCTGCCGGCCGACGCCTGGGTCTGCTGGGAGTACGAGGCGCCCTGGTACCCCGAGGCCGCCCCGCTGGCTCCGCTGCTCGGCGCGGCCGCCGACTGGTTGGCGGGACTGCGGCGGTAGCGGCCCCCGGCCCGGGGGTCGGGGATTCAGCCGCCGCAGGAGGTGCGGACGCGCAGGGCCGGGAGCAGGGAGATCCGGTGCACCGGCAGGTCGGGCCCGGCGGTGAGGCGGCGCAGCAGGAGGCCGACGGCCGTCTCGCCGACCGCGCGGGTCGGCGGGGCGACGGCGGTCAGCGGCGGGGCCGCCAGGGCGGCGAACACGTCGTCGTAGGCGATCAGCGCGAGGTCGTCGGGCACCGCGAGGCCGCGGGCGCGGAGCAGCGGGAGCAGCTGGATCGCGTCCTGGTCGTTGTGGATGAGGGCGGCGCGGACGCCGTCGGACACGGCGTCGGCGATCAGCCCGGCGAGCCGGTCGGAGTCGGCGGGGCGGCCGTCGTCACCGAGGGTGTCCAGGACGGGCAGGGCGGCCAGTCCGAGCAGCCGGGTGCCGTGCTGGTAGCCGGCCCGGACCTCCCGGGCCGTCCAGGAGTCGCCGCGGGCCGCGAGCAGGACCCGGTCGTGGCCCAGGTCGGCGAAGTGGCGCAGCGCGAGGAGGACGCCCTGCCGGTGGTCCGAGCCGACGGAGTCCAGGCCGGCGCCGGGGCCCCCGTACTCGGGCGTGCCGCGTTCGACCAGGATGGCGGGCACCGGCAGGTCGTCCAGCCAGTCGTGGGCCTGCGCGGGCCGGCCGGGCAGGAGGTTGGGCGCGAGCAGCAGCCCGTCGAGGCCGGACTCCAGCAGCCGTTCGGCCTGGGTGCGGTCGTCGCGGGCCTCGTAGGGGGCGATGCCGAGGACCAGTCGGGCGCCCGCCGCCGTCGCGGCGGCCCGGGCTCCGTTGATCAGCTCGTCGAAGTACGACCCGACGGAGGGCACCAGCAGCCCGAGGGTGCGGGTCTCGCCCTCGCCGTCCGTCGGCTTCTCCGGTGTGCGCCGGACGACGAACCCGTGCGAGCGCCCCACCCGGCCGGCCTCGGCCAGCGCGGCGACGTCCCGCCGCACGGTCACGGCCGGAATGGCGAGCCGTGCCGCCAGGTCGGCGAGCCGCAGGGGCCCGCTCGCCTCGCCGACGGCCTTGAGGATCAGGTCCCGACGTTCCTCGGCCGAGATGGTCATCGCCTGTCCCCCGTACTGCTCCGAACCGTGGCTGGTTGATCGGACCATATCTTTCGATCGACTTCCGATCAAGTATGACCGCGATGCCGCACCTGATATCCACCGGGCCCGCCGTCGCTGTCGCCGTCGCCGGTGCCGCCCCGGGTCGGTGTCAGTAGTTCGCGGACTCCTCCAGGACCCACCAGACGCACAGGCTGAACGGTGTGCCGAGCCCGCCCACGACGACCGCGATCCACAGTGGCCAGTAGCTGCCGTCGGTGACGGGGGCCCGTCGCGGGTGGGCGGGATCGATCCGCACGTCGACCCGGTGCCCGTCGGGCCACTGCACGTCCGTGCCCTCGGCGGCGCGGTACTCGTGCCCGTCCGCCGTCCAGAGGAAGGTGCACTCGCTGCTGGTGTCGCCGCTGCTGCGGCAGCCGGTGACGGTGGCGGACACCCGCAGCGTGGCGTGCCGGTCCAGGTCGCGCTCGTGGAACCAGCCGCTGAGGGAGAAGGCGAGGCAGCCGGCGAAGGTGCAGAGCATCAGGGCGAGCATGGCGCCGTGGAACAGGGCGGAGACGGAGCCGGAGCGCGGCCGCTGGCCCAGAGCCAGCCGTACCGGCGAGGCCAGCGCCGCGAGTGCCGCCGCGCCGGCGGCCCCGATCCAGCCGGCGTACCAGGGCGTGGATCCCCACGGCGTGCAGGCCGTCGTCACCGCGCCGACCAGCGCGGCGGCCCAGGCCGCCCGTTGGAGCAGGCGCGTGGCGGCGCGTGCCCGGCGGCGCAGCCGGTCTGAGCGGGGAGGAGCAGGGACGGGGGGTCGCTCGTCCTCGATGGTGGTCACGCGGCCACGCTGGCAGAGGGCCGGGCCGGGCACCAGCAAGCGGCGCTCACTCCCGGCGTTCAGCAGCGCTTACGGCGCCCCGGCGGGCGGCTCGTCGGGCGGGCCCTCGGGAGTGCCCGGCTCGCTGGGGTCGACCAGATGGCCGTTCACGCGCGGCTCACTCTCGGTCAGCCCCTGGGCCGCCAGCCGCTCGCTCGCCGCCAGCAGCGCGCTCTGCAGCGCCTCGGCCGCCGCCCGCACCGCCGGCGGCGCCCCCCACGGTCCGGTGCGGCGCAGCAGACGCACCAGGTAGGCGCCCGGCACCGGCAGCGTGGTGACGGTGCCGGCGCCCGGGCCGATCAGGGCGGCGGCGTTCGCGGGCAGGATCGCCGCGCCCAGACGGGCGGCGAGCATGGAGTAGACGGCGAAGCGGTAGCGGGCGGTGTGCTCGACCAGGGGCACGATGTCGTGCCGGGTGGCCAGGCGCTGGAAGGCCAGCTGCCGGGGTGAGCCGGCCGGGGCGGCGATCCAGGGGCGGCCGGACAGTTGGGCGGGGTCGGTGAGCGGGGGCCAGTCGGAGGGGACGACCAGGCGGTAGGCGTCCTCGAACATGACGCTCGCCTTGACGCCGGGCGGCAGCGGGGTGGGTTCCTGCCGGTCGTCCTCGATGACCAGGACGTCCAGTTCGCCCAGGCGCAGCGCGCGCAGGCCCTCCTGCCGTCCGGTCTCCACCAGGCGGGGGGCCAGGTCGGGGTGGGTGCGGGCGAGCAGGTGGACGGCGGTGGTGGCGAAGAAGGTGATGGCGGGCGCCGGCACGCCGATGGCGACCGGGCCGGCGGCAGCGGCGCCGAGTGCGCGCAGGTCGCGGGCGGCGTCCTGGAGCGCCTGGCCGATCCGGTCGCCGTAACCCGCCAACAGGCGGCCTGCGGCGGTCAGTTCGGCCCGCCCGCCGGTGCGGTCCACCAGGGGGACGCCGACCTCGCGTTCCAGCCGGCCCAACTGCTGGGACACCGCGGAGGGGGTGTGGCCCAGCGCGCGCGAGGCGCCCGCCACGCTGCCGGCGTCGGCGATCTGGCGCAGGATCAGCAGCCTCTTCGGGTCGAGTTCCACCGCTGTACCGCCCTTTCGCCGCGCCCGGGGTCGAGGACGCCCATCCTGGCAGAGGCCGGACGCGGCGGCCTGGGCCGCCGCGTCCGGCCTGTCGGTCGGTTCGAGGGCGAAGTCGTGGAGGCTGGTTTCCCGGACTCGTGTATCCGTTCGGGCTGGACGCCCCGTTGTCCACGACCGTCCGTCCGGAGTCCGTGGGCAAACCGGTGGTGTGGCGATAGCGGGGGCGCGGCCCCGGGTTCGGTACCCGGGGCCACGCCGTAGGTGTCGTGCCTTGTCCTGTACGTGCGGACTGCTGGAAGGGGTCAGGCCTGGGCGCCGCCGGGGACCTCGGTCCAACCCGAGCTCCACTGGCCGGTGTTGTAGTCGGCGTCCTTGGTGAAGACCTTGCCGGTGGAGCCGATGGCGTAGAGGTGCATGGTGTTGCCGGTGACGGTGCTGGTGACGGCCTTGAGGCCGGTGCCGTCGAGCTTGGTCCAGGTGCCGTTCCAGCCGCCGCCGGTGTAGTTGGCGTCGGTGGTGTAGAGGGTGCCGTCGCTGCCGATGGTCTCCAGGTGCACGGTGTTGCCCGTCGCGGAGGCGGTCAGGGCCTGCGCGCCCGAGGCGCCGCCGGGGACCTCGGTCCAACCCGAGCTCCACTGGCCGGTGTTGTAGTCGGCGTCCTTGGTGTAGACCTTGCCGGTGGAGCCGATGGCGTAGAGGTGCATGGTGTTGCCGGTGACGGTGCTGGTGACGGCCTTGAGGCCGGTGCCGTCGAGCTTGGTCCAGGTGCCGTTCCAGCCGCCGCCGGTGTAGTTGGCGTCGGTGGTGTAGAGGGTGCCGTCGCTGCCGATGGTCTCCAGGTGCACGGTGTTGCCCGTCGCGGAGGCGGTCAGCGCCTGTGCGCCCGAGGCGCCGCCGGGGACCTCGGTCCAACCCGCGCTCCAGTAGCCGGTGTTGTAGTCGGCGTCCTTGGTGTAGACCTTGCCGGTGGAGCCGAGGGCGTACACGTGGACCACGTTGTTGACGGTCACGCTGGTCAGCGCCTTGAGGCCGGTGCCGTCGAGCTTGCTCCACGCTCCGCCCCAGCCGGTGCCGGCGTAGTTGGCGTCGGTGGTGTAGAGGGCGCCGTCGCTGCCGACGAGGTTGACGTGGGCGTTCCCGTCGGCGGTGGCGGAGGCGGTGATCGCCGCGCTGTTGGTGGTGGAGGGCGCGGGCGCCGGGTAGGGGTTGGCGTGGTCGGTGGCGAGGCCGGTGCCCTGGTAGCAGTTGGGCCATGCCGTGGGTCCCTGGCCGGCGAGGATCTTCTCGGCTATCAGGATCTGCTGCTGCTTGGTGGCCTGGTTGGGGTAGGCCGCGTACTGGCGCCCGCCGAAGGCGTCCCAGGTGGGCTTCGTTATCTGAAGGCCGCCGTAGAACAGGCCGTTGTTGCTGACGATGCTCCAGTTGCCGGTGCTCTCGCACTGCGCGACCTTGTCCCAGGTCGCGACCGATGCGGCGGAGGCCTGCGGGGCGATGGCGAGGAAGGAGGCGGCGAGAGCGGTGGTGACGGTTGCGGCCGGCAGGAGGCCGAGCGGGCGAGGGCGGACCTTCGACGGGCGTGCGGACATGGCGTTACCCCGGAATCGGTGAGCGGGAGGAAGCGGGAGGAAGCGGGACGGAGGCGGTGGCGGGGTCAGGCCTGGGCGCCGCCGGGGACCTCGGTCCAGCCGGGGGTCCACTGGCCGGTGTTGTAGTCGGCGTCCTTGGTGAAGACCTTGCCGGTGGAGCCGATGGCGTAGAGGTGCATGGTGTTGCCGGTGACGGTGCTGGTGACGGCCTTGAGGCCGGTGCCGTCGAGCTTGGTCCAGGTGCCGCTCCAGCCGCCGCCGGTGTAGTTGGCGTCGGTGGTGTAGAGGGTGCCGTCGCTGCCGATGGTCTCCAGGTGCACGGTGTTGCCCGTCGCCGAGGCGGTCAGCGCCTGCGCGCCCGAGGCGCCGCCGGGGACCTCGGTCCAACCCGCGCTCCACTGGCCGGTGTTGTAGTCGGCGTCCTTGGTGTAGACCTTGCCGGTGGAGCCGAGGGCGTACACGTGGACCACGTTGTTGACGGTCACGCTGGTCAGCGCCTTCAGCGCGCTCCCGTCGAGCTTGGTCCAGGCGCCGCTCCAGCCGCCGCCGGCGTAGTCGGCGTCGGTGGTGTAGAGGGTGCCGTCGCTGCCGATGGTCTCCAGGTGCACGGTGTTGCCCGTCGCCGAGGCGGTCAGCGCCTGCGCACCCGAGGCGCCGCCGGGGACCTCGGTCCAACCCGCGCTCCAGTAGCCGGTGTTGTAGTCGGCGTCCTTGGTGTAGACCTTGCCGGTGGAGCCGAGGGCGTACACGTGGACCACGTTGTTGACGGTCACGCTGGTCAGCGCCTTCAGCGCGCTCCCGTCGAGCTTGCCCCAGGTGCCGCTCCAGCCGGCGCCGGTGTAGGCCGCGTCGGTCGACCACAGGCTGCCGTCGGAGCCGATGATCCCGACGTGAGCGGTGTTGTCGCTGGTAACGGCAGCGGTGATGGCACCGGCGGTGGAGACGGGCGCCGGGTTCGGGGCGTCCGCGACGATCTTGTTGTAGCGGAGACCGAAGTACTCGCTGGCCGGGTGTCCGGCGATGTTCCCGTTACTGTCACCGGTGAGGTAGGTGACGCCGGCCCTGACGTTGAGCGTGGGGTTGACCTCGTCGATGTAGGCGAACCGGCCTGCGGCCTTGTTGACCCAGTGGTCGAAGAGGATGACGTGGCCGGACGGCTTGATGGAGCCGTCGCCGGGGTCGTTGTCCAGGGCGTCACCGGGCTGGAGGTCCGACAGCGCCACCCGGGTCGTCAGCGCCCGGTTGTCGAGGCTGTCAGTGTTCTCGCTGGTGTTCAGGTGCCAGGCCATGGAGACGAAGCCCGAGCAGTCCTGCCGGTAGGTCTTGCTGCCGGTGACATCGGTGGCGTACGCGCCCTGGTTGTAGGGGATCCATCGAACGAGCCAGTCATTGGCCCGCGACATCACCTCGGACGTGGTGATCGAGCCGCCGACAGACGAGGCCGCCTGGGCGGAGGAGGTGCCGAACACCATCGCGCCGGAGGCGGCGGACACGGCCAGGGCTGCGGCCAGAGCGGTGCGCGTGAACGAGGACTTGACGATGGACATGGAGGATCTCCTGTGAAAGAAAGGCGGAATACGGGTGTTGCGAAGCTGCGCGGCGCGCAGGGTGCGCAGGCACGACGTGCCTGCACGGCTTGCTGGGGGACGAGAGCGCGCGGCGATTGACCGGGCATCGCGGCGACTAAAATCGCCAAAGCCCACGGCCCGGCGGGGCTTCAGGCAGGGATCGGTGGTGGTCCAGGGCGAAGCCGTACTGGGAAAGCGGTCCGCGCACCCGGCCCAGGAGGGCCCGCGCACGGTCGAGGGCGGCCGACTCGGAGTCGGAGCGGACGAAGAGGTAGATCTCCAGGCCCTCCGCGACGGATCGGATGGTGAGGTGTTCGAGCCCCTCGAACGGCCTGGCGTGAGCCCAGATCAGGTCCTCGACGAGCGGGCCGATCGGACCGGCGGGAGGGTCGGCGCCCGAGCCGTTCAGACGGGCGAGCACAACCCGCATGGAGTCAGTCCCATCCGATGACCTGAGAGGGTGCGTCCCAGCCGATGACCCGAGAGGGCGCGTCCCAGCCGATGACCTGTGAGGATTCGGCACGACCGGCCTGTGCGCCGGTGCCGGTGCCGGTGCCGGTCACGGTGAAGGCGGCAGAAGCGCCGACAAGCGGGAGCAGGGCGGCGAGGGCGCCGGTGACGATCACGGAAGCGGTGCGGAGCACAGGGGTCCCCAGAGGAGTTGATGGCGGATCGGGCCGAAGTGGGCCTACGTCATCCGGGAGCCGGGGGGCTGCGGTCCCCGTCGTCCCGGTGATCACCATCCTGCCGGGCCGGCCACGTCGGGGGAACGGGTGCCAGCTGTCACCAATAGGCCGGGCCGCTTGGTGCCACCGACACAAGTAGCGATTATGATCGCCACTATCGGAGGTTCGCCGACGCCGACGTTGGGGCTGGGGGATGCCAAGTGCTGGATGTTTTCGGAGTGGACTCTCGCGCAGAAGCTGTCTACCGGGAGATGTTGGAGGGGACTTCCGGTGGCGTCGCCGAGCTCGCGACACAGGCTGGAACCACCGAGTCGGAGGTGCGGGAGGCACTGGATCGACTGGTCGAATTGGGCCTGCTGACTCCGTCCCGGGAAACCGTCGGGGGCCTGCGCGCCGTCAGTCTGGAGGCCGGACTGGCGCACCTGCTGCGTCGGCAGGAGGAGGAACTGGCCAGGCGTCACCACGCGCTGGCGGCAGGCAAGGCTGCTGCGGCCCGGGCTGTCGCCGAGTACTCGGCCCTGCGGCCCGACACGGATCGGGACGGCAATGAACGCCTCCTCGGTCTCGATGCCATCCAGGCCCGCCTGGAGGTCCTCACCCGGCGGCTCGGCGAGGAGTGCTTGTCGATCATCCCGGGCGGCGCTCAGTCCGAGGCGAGTATCGAGGCCTCGCGGCCCCTGGACGAGCAGGCGTTGAACCGGAAGGTGCGGATGCGCGCCGTCTACCAGGAGAGCGTCCGCAACGACCCGGCGACGTTCGAGTACGCCCAGTGGACCACCGAACGCGGCGGGGAGGTCCGCACGAGTCCCGTACTGCCCAGCCGCCTCCTGGTCTTCGACCGGACCACGGCCCTCGTCCCGATTGACCCGGGCGACTCCCGCCTGGGTGCCCTGTGCACCACCTCCCCCGGCATCGTGGCCACCCTCGTCGCACTCTTCGAGCAGACCTGGGAGGCAGCCGTTCCGCTCGGCGCGGTGCGGAGCCGGGATACCGAGGGCGGGATCAGTCAGGGAGAACGGGAGCTGCTGAAGCTGTTGGCGTCGGGCATGACGGACGAGGCCGCGGGCAAGCGCCTGGGCGTGTCGATGCGTACGGTGCGTCGGCAGATGGCGGCGCTGATGGAACGGCTCCAGGCGACCAGCAGGTTCGAGGCCGGGCTGAAGGCGGCCCAACGCGGTTGGTTGTGATGCCGCGTCGCCTCACGCCTCACGCGCGCACGTACTCGGGAGGGTACGGTCGGGAGCCCGTCCCTCCTCCGGCCCGGCTACGTCCCCGACCCGCTGCCGCCGGGCCCCCGGTAGGCGTCCGCGACGGCGAGCATCCAGGCGATCTCCTCGCGCGAGGAGCGGCCGCCGGCGGTGACGTCGAGAGCGGCGGGCGGTGCGGGGGCGGCGAGGTTCCGCGCCCGGTGCCGGACGGCCGTACGCAGCCAGCGGGCTTCGACGCTGGCGAGATGCTCCCCCGCGTCGATGCCCGTGACGATGCCCGCGTCGATGCCCGTGTCGACGGCCACAGTGCCCCCGGGGGCCTGGGAGTCTTCCCGCAGAACGAGGGCCGCGTCGCGGATGGCGAAGACGCGGTGCGCGAGGTCGACGGAGCGGTCGCCGAAAGTCAGCAGGTCGCGCAGCCGACCGCTCGAGGTGCCGAGCACCACCTGCGGCACGGCCGCGGTGACGTCCGCCCAGAGCGGGTGGAGCCGCCACAGCGCGTACTGGTCGCGCAGGTAGCCGACCAGGACGCGGGCGGGTGGTATGGAGACGCCGAGCACGAACAGGACGATCATGACGGCGGGCAGGAGTTCGCAGACCGGGTCGGTGAGGGGCACCGGCTTCCCGCCGGCGTCGAGCTGTGTGGCGTCCCCGTGGCTCAGGACGAAGTAGACCCGGTAGAGCGTGTAGAGCACGCCGGTGGCGCTCGCCATCGCCATGCAGGTGACCCCGACGCGCAGTGGGCCGGGTGAAACGCTCGCACGGTTGGACCAGAAGAGGACGGCGGCCCGCAGGGCGGCGACCGCGAAGGCCGTGTTGAACACGCTCAGGTAGAGCTCGACCCCGGGGTCGCCGTAGTGGGCGTCGATGCCGAACGCGCCGTCGTAGTCGTGCGGGAGGGCGAAGACGAACAGCAGGGTGAGCGCGACGGCGGCGGCACCGGTGAACAGCAGCCGCGCACGTGCGGCACCGGCCCGCCGCGGCCCGCCGCGGACGGCCTGGACGTACTCCAGCAGGAAGTACGCCGCCGCCAGCCCGGTGAGGTGCTTGACCAGCAGTGTCACGTCCCGGATACCGGTCAGGTCTGCGAGTGCGGTCTCGACCGCCGCCGGCCGGACGCTGACCCCGGCGGCGATCGCGGTGAAGCTCCCCCAGAGTGAACGGTTCACCCTGCCGGCGAAGGCCGACGGGGCCCGCCATAGCACGACGCCCCAGGCGAGTACGGGCATCAGCCAGGTGAACAGCGGGCGCATCAGGGGAACCTCCAGCGGCGTGGGCGTACGGGATGTGCGAGGCTCTCGGCCAGGCGGCCGGAGACCGGGCTCAGCTCGGCGGCCGTGCCGACCAGCCCGGCCAGCAGCAGCGCGATCATCTCGGCCTCCTGCTCCTCGGCTGTGTCGTAGCTGGTCCGGCCCGCGCCCAGGACCTCGGCGACCAGCTCCGGGGTCAGGTCGGGCAGCACCGCGGCCAACCGGGACAGTTCGAGGGACCCGCTGTGGCCGCAGAGGACGTGGCCGAGCTCGTGGAGCTTGATCAGGTCCTGGTGGGCCGGGCTGGTGCGCTCCTCGTAGTAGACGACGTCGATGCTGGGCAGCGCGATCCACAGACCGCAAGGAAGGTCGGTGCCGAGGGCGGGCAGCGGTTCCAGGACGATCGGGCGCCTTCGGAGATCCTCCAGCAGGACGCGGAAGCCCTCGACGGTGAAGGGATCGGGCAGGTCCAGCTCCGCGAGCCGCTGCTCGCAACGCCTGCGCAGGCCGCGGGGAAACGCCATGGGGCAGAAGGTTCTTTCGGACGTGACAGACAGGTGCGGGGAGTGCGGACGGGTACGGACCTCAAGGACTGGGTTCCACGGGGACGAGAGCCCCGCTCATGTCCTACCGGCGGGGCCCTCTTCGCGTCCCGCGGCGTGCTCCTCGACCTGGCGGAGGTTGTCGGCGAGGGCGAGGAGCACCCTCAGACTGCCGTTCGAAAGCGTGGAGGCCCGCTGGACCAGGCTGACCACCCCGTCGTTGCCCAGTGCCTGCCGCAGCTCGCCGATCTTCTCCAGCTGTTCCAGCTGCTCGTCCACCACGGCGGCCTTGGAGTCGTCCAGGAAGTAACTCGCGCCGGCGCTGATGCCGAAACCCCGGCCCAGCCAGTCGAGTGTCTCCACCGTGGGGTTGGAGGCCTGGCCCTTCTGGTTCAGGCCGAGGTGCAGATTGCGGATGGTGTCCCGCGAGATGACGTCCCGGCCCGCCAGACGGTTGATCCGCTCAGCGAGTTCCCGGTAGGCCGGAGGCCGCCCACCGGACCTGGCCGCCTCCCGGGCCATGAGCCGCTCCACCCGACGGGCGATCGCCGAGGCGCGGTCAGTCGGCTGATCCGGTCCGCCGGTCGCTGCTGCCTTCACCTCTATGCCCTCCTCCAACCCCGCCACGATACCGGATACCCCACGCCCCGTCCGGAGGCAGGACGTCCGGGAACGGCGCCCGACGCCGCTTCGAGCGGTGCGGCTGCGACCCGCAGATCGGCTACGCCCAGTCGAAGACGGCGAACTCCCTGTTCGCCGTCGAGGCGACCCGCCTGTGGGAGTCCGATGGCATCGTCGCCAATGCGGTGAACCCCGGTGGTGTCGCAACGGGTCTGCAGCGGAACTTCACCGCGCAGCAGAAGCGGTCACTCGCCGCGGCCGACGCCGAGGCCGAGCGGTCACGCGAGTGACCCGCGCGGTCCCGGCCCACGGGCGGTGCCCGCATGGTCGGATCAGGAGCATCCGGAGCTGATCTCGCGGAAGTCGGCGTAGTGGTCGTCGCTGTACCAGACCTGTTGGGCGGCGGGGTCGCGGACCAGGCGTTCGGCGTCGCGGTGCTGGCCGGGCTGGCGCGGGTTGACGTCGTACTCGCGGTAGTGGCCGTCCTGGGGGAGGTCGCCGCTGCGGTTTCCGTAGACGTTGCTGCCGCGGATCACGAAGGGGGAGCCGGCCACCGGGTAGTCCCGGGGGGCGTTCGCGGTCGGCCACTGCAGGTCGTGCCAGATGCGGCACGCCTCCTCGACCTGGGGCGGGAACTGGTCGACGGGCAGCGAGGGTTCGAGGATGTCGCGGACGATCCGCGGCGCGGGGTGGGCCGCGGGGGCGGCGGCGGCCGGGGCGGCGGAGGGAACGGTGACGGCCGTCAGGAACAGCGCGGCGGCGGCCGTGCGGATGAGCTTTCCGGGTGTGGTCACGCATCGGCCAACGACATGCGGGCGTCCCGGGTGCGCGGAGACACCCGGACGGCCCAGCCCTGGACTCGACGGCCGGGCCGTAGGGTGGAGCGGGTGGATGATCTCTGGGGGCGCCTGCGGGTGCGGGTGGTGCCGCTGCTGGCGGCCGGGGTGACGGTGGCGGCCGGGCTGGGCGTGCGGGCCGGGCTGGGCGGGGACGTCGCGAAGTACGCCGGGGACGCGCTCTACACGGTGCTGGTGTACGCGCTGGTGGTGTTGGTCGCGCCCCGTGTGCGGCCGGGGCGGGCGGCGGTGGTGGCGGCGGGGCTGAGCTGGGCGGTGGAGCTGTTCCAGATCACCGGGGTGCCCGACGAGTTGGGGCGGCGCAGCGGGCTGGCCCGGTTGGTGCTGGGGTCGACGTTCAATCCGCCGGACCTGTTCTGGTACCTGGTCGGCGCCGTGTTCGCCGCGCTGGTGCACCGGGTGCTGCGGACCGCGAAGGCCGCAAGGGCTGCGAGGAGGACCGCAGCACCCGGTGCCGTCTGACGCGACGTCAGAGCGGAAGCAGGTCGGGCCGCTTGGCCTCGACGTGGTCCCCCGAGGACTCCCCGCGCAGCCGTCGGCCGACCCAGGGGAGCAGGTACTCGCGGGCCCACTGGAGGTTCTCGCGCCGCTGGTCGGCGGGGGACAGCTCCGGGGTGGCCGGCCAGGGCGCCTCCGGGTCCTGCTCGGTGCGCAGCCCCAGGGAGCGGGCGGCCAGCAGGGCGACCCGCTGGTGGCCTTCGGGGGAGAGGTGCAGCCGGTCCTCGCTCCAGGCCCGGCGGTCCTGGACGGCGCGCAGCGACCACAGGTCGGCCACCTTGCACCCGTTGCGGTCGGCGACCGCCCGCATGTGCCCGTTGTAGGTGGCGATCTTGCCGCGCAGGTGCTTGAACAGCGGTACGTCCCGGGTGTCGAAGCCGGTGCAGATCAGCACCGTCCCGGCGGAGGCGGTGAGTTGGGCGATGGCCGCCTCGAAGCGCTCGGCGACCTCGTCCGGGTCGCTGCCGGGCCGCAGGATGTCGTTGCCGCCGGCGCAGAAGGTGACCAGGTCGGGCTGGAGCCGGCGGACCTGCGGTACCTGCTCGGCCGTGATCTGGTCCAGCAGCCGGCCGCGCACCGCCAGGTTGGCGTAGCGGAACCCGCCCGGCGGCCGTCCGTCGGCGAGCAGCCCGGCCAGGCGGTCGGCCCAGCCGGCGAAGGCGCCGTCGGCACCGGGGTCGTTCAGGCCCTCGGTGAAGCTGTCGCCGAGGGCGGCATACGAACTGAGGTCAAGGGTCTCCTGGAGGTTCGGCATGAAGGAGATAGTTCACCCATTCAAGTGACCTACGCCACCGTAGGTGACCCCGCCGGCACGTGAGATGGGCCACGTGCCCCACCCGGAATACAACCGGGTGCAGAGCGGCGGCCCCCGGAAACCACAAGATCCCGCCCCTCTTCCGCTTTTGGGCCCGCCCGGACGATGCTCGAAGGGCGCGGCCGGCCCGGCCGCCGTCCTTCCAGGGGGAAGACAACCATGGCTCCGAATCCGACCTCCGGCCTGTCCGGGCAGTGGTCCGTCGACGACCGCTGCACCAACTGCGACGTGGCCCGGCAGCTCGCGCCAGGACTGATCCGTGAGCGCGCCGGCCGCTCCGAGCTGGTCCGCCAGCCGCGCGACGGGGCCGAGCACCGCCGGCTGCTCGCCGCCGCCCACGCCTGCCCCACCCGCTCCATCCGGCCGGGCACCGGCCCGCTCGACCCGGCCACCGACCCCTTCCCGCTGGGCCTCGACGACGGCCTGCTGCTGCTCGGCCACAACTCCCGCCACAACGCCGGGGCCAACTCCTACCTCTGCCGCCGCCCCACGGGCTGGCTGATGGTCGACACTCCCCGCTTCGCCGAGCCGCTCGCGGCCCGGTACGAGGCTCTCGGCCCGGTCACCGACATCCTGCTGACGCACCGCGACCACGCGGCGCACGGCCGGGCGTACGCCGACCGGCTCGGCGCCCGGCTCTGGATCCACGAGGGCGACCTGGACGCCGCGCCCGACGCCGACCGGGTGCTGCGCGGCGTCGAGCCGGTGGAGGTCGCCCCCGGCGTCACCGCCCACCCCTTCCCCGGCCACACCCGCGGCAGCGTGCTGTACCTGGTCGACGAGCGGTACTGCTTCACCGGCGACACCCTGTACTGGTCCCGCACCACCGGTGACCTGGAGGTGTACGACACCGTCACCTGGTACTCGATCGAGGAGCTCTCCGCCTCGCTGGACCGCAGCCTGGACGCGCTGCGCTTCGAGTGGCTGCTGCCCGGGCACGGCCAGCGGCACCGGATGCCCGCCGAGGAGGCGGCGGCCCGGCTGCGGGCGCTCGCCGACCGCTGCCGGGGCCTGCGGACCGCGCCGGTGGACTTCGGCGCGGTCCGCTGGTGACACCTCGGCGCGGCCCGTCCCCGTGACGTTCGGCGCGGCCCGTCCCCGTGACGTTCGGCGCGGCCCGCCCCCGTGACGCTCGGTGCGGTCCGTCCCGTGGCGATCGGCCGCGCGTGCGCCGGAGCCCGCGCCGGGTGCGCGGGGGCCTGCGCCCGCCGGGGGCGCCCGCGCGGGTGTGCGAACAGCCCCGCCGGGGCAGCGGCCTGGGGAACGGAATCCCCGAACTCCCCTGTACCCGAGGATGGTTGAGGAATGCCCACGCAGACACCGGAGCGCACCGCCAGGCCGCGGCGCTACCTGATGTGCCGGCCGACGTACTTCACCGTCGACTACGCGATCAACCCGTGGATGGACCCGGCACAGCCCACCGACACCGCGCTCGCCGTCCGCCAGTGGGAGCGGCTGTACTGGCTGTACCGCCGCCTCGGCCACACCGTCGAGCTGATCGACCCGGTGCCCGGCCTGCCCGACATGGTCTACGCCGCCAACGGCGCGACCGTGCTGGACGGCCGGGCGCTGGTCGCGACCTTCCGCTACCCGGAGCGGGCCGCCGAGTCCGAGGCCTACCAGGCCTGGTTCCGCTCGCACGGCTACCGCGAGGTGCACCGCGCCGGGCACGTCAACGAGGGCGAGGGCGACCACCTGGTGGCCGGCGGCCGGGTGCTCGCCGGGACGGGCTTTCGCACCTCCCGGGCCGCGCACGCGGAGGCGGGCGAGTTCTTCGGCGTCCCGGTGGTCGGCCTGACCCTGGTCGACCCGCGCTTCTACCACCTGGACACGGCGCTGGCCGTGCTCGCCGACGACCACGTCATGTACTACCCGGAGGCCTTCGACGCCGACAGCCGGGCCGCGCTGCGCACCCTGTACCCGGACGCGATCCTCGCCGACCGGGCCGACGCCGAGGTGTTCGGCCTCAACGCGGTCTCGGACGGGCGCCGGGTGCTGCTGCCCGAGGCGGCGAAACACCTGGCCGGTCGGCTCGTCGAGCACGGCTACCAGCCGGTCCCGGTGGACGTCTCGGAGCTGTTGAAGGGCGGCGGCGGAGCCAAGTGCTGCACGCTGGAGCTGCGGCCCGCCTGAGTCCGGCCCCGCAGTCGGAGCTGCCCTCGGCGCTGCCCTCCGCGTTGCCCTCGCGGACCTTCCCGGCCGCCCCGCCGTCCGGTGGAGCGTGGCTGGGGCATCCGGGGCATCCGGGGCATCCGGGGCGGAGGTGGCGATGAGCCGAGCCGCCGCGGCCCGGGTCGGGTCGGCTCGGTCAGCCCTCGACCAGCAGCACCTCCAGGGTGCGCGGGCCGTGCACGCCCTCGACCCGGTCGAGCTCGATGTCGCTGGTCGCGGACGGCCCGGAGATCCAGGTCTGCGGGCGGGCCGGGGCGAGCCGGGGGAGTGCGAGCGGCACGGAGGCGACGACCTGCCCGGGGGCCCGGACGACGCACAGGTGGTGGTCCGGGACGAGGGTGAGCAGCCGCCGCCCCTGGCCCGGTCCGGCGTCCAGCACGATCGTCCCGGTCTCGGCGATCGCGAGCGCGCAGCCGGTGACGACGCTGTCCACGGCGTCGAGCCGGGCGGCGGTGAGCGTACCGTCGTCGGGGACGGCCGTGACGGCGGTGGCGCTGAGCCAGCCGGGCGGCAGGCCGGGCGGCACGGCGACCGTGCGGCTGCCGCGTTCGGCCAGCAACCGGGCCAGGACGCCGGGCAGTTCGGCCTCGGTGCAGCGGTGTACCCGGGCCCGGTAGTCGGCCAGGTTGTGGTGCAGCAGGTCGAGCAGGGCCGCCGGATCGTCCGGACTGTGCGTGCGCAGGTAGTCCCGGGCGACCGGCTCCTCCGCTGCCAGGCCCCGGTCGGGGGCCCGGTCCTGGTCCCGGTCCTGGTCCCGGTCCGGGCCGGGGCCGGGGTCGGCGAGTGCGGCGCGGATCCGGGCGAGCATCAACTCCCGTGCGGTCATGAGCGGTTCCTCCGCCACCAGTCGCGGAACGGTTCGGGGGGCACCTCCGGGAGGTCCCGGGTGTCGGTCCAGGCCCGGCCCGGGCCGGGCAGCCGGCGCGGGTGCAGCGCGCGGGTGCGCCCGGCGAGCCGCTCGGCGGCCGCTAGCGCCGCCGGGTGGTCGAGCACGTACCCGGCGGCCGCGATCGCGGCCCGCTCCAGCGGGTGCCCGCCCTGCTCGGCGACCCGCTCGCGCAGGTGCACCAGCACCTCGGGGATGTCGATCGCCACCGGGCAGACCTGGTAGCAGGCCCCGCAGAGCGAGGAGGCGTACGGCAGCGAGGCCTCCAAGGGGCTGGTGGTGCCGTGCAGTTGGGGTGTCAGGATGGCGCCGATCGGGCCCGGGTAGACCGAGCCGTAGGCGTGGCCGCCGGCCCGTTCGTACACCGGGCAGACGTTGAGGCAGGCCGAGCAGCGGATGCAGCGCAGCGCCTGGCGGCCGACCTGGTCGGCGAGCGCGGCGGTGCGCCCGTTGTCGAGCAGCACGAGGTGGAAGGCGGACGGGCCGTCGCCTTCCGTGGTGCCGGTCCACAGCGAGGTGTACGGGTTCATCCGCTCGGCGGTGGAGGAACGGGGGAGCAGTTGCAGGAAGACCTCCAGGTCCCGCCAGGTCGGCACGACCTTCTCGATCCCGACGACGGAGATCAGCGTGCGCGGCAGGGTGAGGCACATCCGGCCGTTGCCCTCGGACTCGACGACCACCAGGGTGCCGGTCTCGGCGACCATGAAGTTGGCGCCGGAGACCGCGACCCGGGCGCGCAGGAACTTCTCCCGCAGGTGCAGCCGGGCCGCTTCGGCGAGTTCGGCGGGGGAGTCGGTCAGGCCCTCGGGTGCGGGGCGGCCCCAGGCGGCCATCCGTTCGGCGAAGATCTCCCGGATCTCGGCGCGGTTGCGGTGGATCGCGGGCACCAGGATGTGCGAGGGCCGGTCCTCGCCCAACTGGACGATGAGCTCGGCGAGATCGGTCTCGTACGCGGTGATCCCCTCGGCGGCGAGCGCCTCGTTGAGCCCGATCTCCTGGGTGGCCATCGACTTGACCTTGACGACCTCCGTCTCTCCCGTGGCGCGGACCAGGTCGGCGACGATCCGGTTGGCCTCCTCGGCGTCGGCCGCCCAGTGCACGGTGCCGCCGGCCGCGGTGACGGCCGCCTCCAACTGGACGAGGTAGCGGTCGAGATGGCGCAGCGTGTGGTCCTTGATCGCCTTGCCGGCGGCGCGCAGTTCGGCCCAGTCGTCGAGTTCGGCGACGGCGCGGGCCCGCTTGTCCCGGATGGTGTGGGTGGCGTGCCGCAGGTTGGCGCGCAGCCGCTCGTCCCGGACGGCCGTCGCGGCGGCCTGCGGGAAGGGCGTCTGCGGGAAGGCCGGCATGCCGAGGAAGGTGCCGGTCATGCGGGCCTCCACGGGTGTTCCTCGGTGCTGGCGAGGATCTCCGCCAGGTGCAGCGGGCGCAGGGCCGCGCCCCGGCGGCGCAGCGTGCCGCCGAGGTGCAGCAGACAGGAGTTGTCGGCGCCGCACAGGACTTGGGCGCCGGTGCCGAGCGCGTGGGCGATCTTGTCCTCGGCCATGGCCGCCGAGACGGCCGCGTTCTTGACCGCGAAGGTGCCGCCGAAGCCGCAGCACTCCTCGGCGCCGGGCAGTTCGACCAGTTCCAGGCCCCGGACGGCGCGCAGCAGCCGCAGCGGCCGTTCGCCGAGGCCGAGCACCCGCAGGCCGTGGCAGGAGGGGTGGTAGGTGACGGTGTGCGGGAAGTGCGCGCCGACGTCCTCGACGCCCAGCACGTCGGTGAGGAACTCGGTCAGCTCGTACACCCGGGGCGTCAAGGAGGCTGCCATGGAGTCGAGTTCGCCGCCCCGGCCGTCGGCGGCGGCCCGGGCTCCGATCCGCGGGTAGTTGTCCCGGACCATGGCCACGCACGATCCGGAGGGCGTCACCACGTGCTCGTACCCGGCGAAGGTCCGTGCGGTGCGCCGCAGCAGGGGCTCGCACGCCTGCCGGTAGCCGGTGTTGTACTGCGGCTGCCCGCAGCAGGTCTGCCCGGCGGGGAAGTCCACGGTCACGCCGAGGCGTTCGAGCAGCCGGACGGTGGCGACCGCCGTGGCGGGGAACAGCGCGTCGTTGACGCAGGTGGCGAACAGTGCGACCCGCATCGGCCCTCCCTTCGTCCGGCGACACCGGCCGGCCCGCTCGTGATCGTACCGAGCGGGCCGGCCGGGGCGGGGGATCTCGGGGGCCTCGGGGGGTCCCGGGGGATTTCAGGCGAGCCAGAGGTCGGGGCCGAACACCTCGTAGTGGATGTCCGCCGCCGGGACGCCCGCCGCGAGGAGCTGCTCGCGGACGGCGCGCAGGAAGGGCAGCGGGCCGCACAGGTAGGCGGTGGTGCCGGTCGGGACGTCGACGGTGGAGAGGTCGACCAGGCCGGTGCGCTCGGCGGGCCAGTCGCCGAGCGGCCGCTCGTAGAAGACGTGGGCGGTGGCGTTCGGCAGCTTGGCGGTGAGCTGGGTGAGGTCGGCGCGGAAGGCGTGGGTGAGCTGGTCGCGGTCGCCGTGCACCGAGACGACCTGCCGGGTGGAGCCGGTGGCGGCGAGGTGGTCGAGCATGGCGGTCATCGGGGTGTTGCCGATGCCGGCGGAGGCGAGCAGCACCGGCCCGTCGCCGTCGCCGTCGGCGAGGGCGATGTCGCCGAGCGGGGGCGCGAGGTGGACGAGGCCGCCGGTGTGCAGGTGGTCGTGCAGGTGGGCGGAGACCTCGCCGCCGGGCTCGCGCTTGACGGTGAAGCGCAGCGCGCCGTCGGCGGTGCCGGAGAGGCTGTACTGGCGGATCTGCCGGGCGCCGTCGGGCAGTTCGGTGCGCACCGAGACGTACTGGCCGGGTCGGGCGGCGGGGACGGGGCCGCCGTCGGCGGGGCGCACCAGGAAGGTGGTGACGGTGTCGGTCTCCTGGTAGCGGGCGACGACGGTGTAGGGGCGCCAGAGGTCGGCCTGGTCGCCGCCGGCGGCGACCTCGGCGCGCAGCCGGTCCTCGACGGCGACGAGGGCGTTGGCCATCAGCCAGTACACCTCGTCCCAGGCGGCGGCGACCTCGGGGGTGACGGCTTCGCCGAGCACCTCGACGATGGCGGCGAAGAGGTGCTCGTGGACGATCCGGTACTGGCTGCTGTCGATTCCGACGGAGACGTGCTTGTGGGCGATCCGGGCGAGCATCGCGTCCGGCCGCTGGTCGGGGTGGGCGACCAGCGCGCCGGCGAAGGCGGCTATCGACCCGGCGAGCGCCTGTCGCTGGGTGCCGTTGGCCTGGTTGCCGCGGTTGAACAGGTCGCGCAGCAGCTCCGGGTGGGCGGCGAACATACGGTCGTAGAAGAGCGGGGTGATGTCCCCGATGGCGCCGCCCACGACGGGCAGGGTGGCCTCGATGACCTCGGCGGACTTGGCGGACAGCATCAGTCCGGCTCCTAACTGGTATGTGAGATTCGCATTAAAGGCCGTGCGTGAGCCCGGCCCGGGGGTGGGGGGATCAGTCGGTGGGTCTGGTGGTGAGGCCGAGCAGCACCGGGCCGGTGGGCGCGGCCACCAGGTCGTCGATGCTGAGCGGGTCGAGCGAGGCGAAGAACGCTTCCTGGGCGGTCCGCAGCGCACCGCGCAGACGGCATGCGGCCCGCAGCGGGCACGGCGGGTCGTCCTCGCAGCCGACCACGTCGCCGACCCCCTCCAGCTCGCGCAGGAGCAGCCCGAGCGAGCCGGTCCGGCCGGCGAAGGTGAGCAGCAGCCCGCCGCCGCGCCCGCGCCGGGCCTCCACCACGCCGAGGTGCTGCAGGCGGCTGACCACCTTCGCCGCGTGGGTGTACGGCACGCCGACCGCCTCGGCCACCTCGCGGGTGGTCGGGTTGGCGTCCTCGTCCAGGACGGCCAGCCGCATGGCGATCCGCAGGGCGATGTCGGTGCTCTTGGTCAGCCTCACGTTCGAAACGCTATCGAATACGACTCCACAACTCCAATTTCCTGCACGCCCCTCCCCGACCGGTCCCGACCCACCTTCGACCGGCCCACGTCCGGCCCCCGGTCGGCCCACGTCCGGCCCCCGGTCGCGACGGGGAGGGGGAGGGTGGCGGCCGCTGTCCGAATCTCGGTCGAATCTGAACAGTTGGCGACATTACCGATCAGCCCCTGACGGATGGTCATACCGGCTTCTACGCTTCGTGCGGCTCCGGATCCGCAGGGGGCTGGAGCGACCGGCGTTGCATCCCTTGACCGACCATGCTGGAGAGACTCGTGAGAACACGTCGCGCACCCGGGCGCACCTGGACGGCCGTGACCGCGATAGCCGCGGCCACGGCCGCGCTGCTGTCGCAGCCCGCCACCGCCGAGGCCGCCACACCGCCGCCGACCGTCAAGGCGCACGTGCCGGTGGCGCCCTACCCGGCGGGCGTGGCGCTCACGCCGGACGGCGGCCACGCCTACGTGACCAGCCAGAGCAGCGGCACCGTGAGCGTGCTGGACACCTCGAACAACACGGTGGCCGCCACCTTCACCGCCGGCACCGGCTCCTACACGGTCGCCCTGTCCCCCGACGGGCGCCGGGCGTACCTGACCCACCACCTCGACGGCACCGTCAGCGTCGTGGACACCGCGAGCAACACCGTGACGGCCACCGTCCCGGTCGGCGCCCAGCCGTGGGGCCTCGCGCTCTCCGCGGACGGCTCGCGCGCCTACGTCGGCAACGCCGGGGCCGACACCGTGAGCGTGCTGGACACCGCCACCAACACGGTCACCGCCACCGTCCCGGTCGGCGCCGAGCCGCACGGGCTGGCCGTCTCGGCGGACGGCAAGCGGCTCTACGTCGCCGCCTCCGGCGCGAAGGCGGTGAACGTGATCGACACCGCGAGCAGCACGGTGAGCGCCACCGTTCCCGTCGGCCACAGCGTCTTCGGCCTCGCGCTCAGCCCGGACGGCACCCGGCTGTGGGCCGCCGACGCCGACGACGCCACTGCGAGCGTCCTCGACACCACCGGCAACACGCTCGTCGGCACCGTCGCCGTCGGCGCCGGCCCGTACGCCGTCTCGATCGCCCCGGACGGCAGCGCCGCGTACGTCTCCAACTACGCCGACAGCACGGTCAGCGTGGTGGACACCGCCAGCCGGACGGTCACCGCGACCGTCCCGGTCGGCGCGAGCCCGTACAGCCTGGCGATCACCGGCGACGGCCGGCGCGGCTACCTCACCGACTTCACCGGCGGCGCCGTCGACGTGCTCGACTTCCCGCTGCCCGTCCCGGCCGTCACCGGGATCAGCCCGTCCGGCGGCTCGGGGGTCGGCGGCACGACGGTGACCGTCACCGGCACCGACCTGAACGGCGCCACCGCCGTGACCTTCGGTACGGCGGGCGCCGCCACCGCCTTCAAGTGCACCAGGACCAGCTGCACCGCCACCGCCCCCGCCACCACGGTGACCGGGCCGGTGGACGTCCGGGTCACCACGCCCGGCGGCACCAGCGCGGCCGTCGCCGCCGACCGCTTCAGCTACACGGCCCCCAGCGCCCACCTCGGCGTCGCCCTGACCGCCACGCCGGTGTCCAACCTGCTGAGCGGCCGGGTCGACTACACCGTCACACTGACCGGTCAGGGCCCCGACACGCTGACCTCGGGCACCGTCTCCGCCGACCTCCCGGCCGGCCTCGCGGCGACCTCCAGCGACTGCACCATCGCGGGCACCAAGCTCACCTGCAAGCTCACCGGGCCGCTCGCCAAGGGGGCGAGCACCACCCGGCACTTCTCGATCTCGGTCGGCCTGCTCAGCCTGATCCGCACCTTCGACGTCACGGTGGCCCGCACCGCCGGTGTGCCCGCCGACCCGACCCCGGCCACCAGCCGGGACACCCGCAGCTGCACCGCCGTCCTCGGACTGCTGATCACCTGCCACTGACCCTCCCCGAGCACCGAAGGCCCCGCCGGCGTCGGCGGGGCCTTCGCCGTAGCCGCCGGATGTCCGGACGCAACGCCTGGACGCACCATCTGGACTAAACGTCTGGTTTGGACGTACAGTCCGAACATGACCACCGAAACCCCCGACCCGCGCGTCCGGACCTGGACACCGGTCTGCCGCGCCGTGGCCCTGCTGCTCGGGCCGTACGCCGAGGTGGTGCTGCACGACGCCACCGCCGACCGGGTGCTGGCCATCTGGAACCCGATGACCCCCCGCGCCCCCGGCGACCCGTCGCTGCTCGGCGAGCTGGACGCCCTCGACGCGTCCGCCCCCGACGTCTACGGGCCCTACGAGAAGCTGCTGCCCGACGGGCGCCGGCTCTCCTCCGTCAGCGCCGTGCTGCGCGACGACGCCGGACGGCCCTCGGCGGTGCTCTGCGTCAACCTCGACCGGGGCCCGCTGGAGCACGCCGCCGCCCTGCTGGCGGGTTTCGCCGCGCCCACCGCGCCCCGCCCCGAACCGCTCTTCGAGCGCGACTGGACGGAACGGATGAACGACGTGATCGGCGGCTACGTCCGCGAGCACGGCCGCCCGCTCGAACGCTTCGGCCGCGAGGACCGGCTCGCCGTCCTGCGCGAACTCGACCAGGCCGGGGTGTTCGCCGTCCGCCGCGCCGTCCCGGCCGTCGCCACCGCACTGCGGGTCTCCCGTTCGACCGCCTACACCCTGCTCGCCGAGCTCAAGCAGACCCCCGAGCCCCGGCAAGCCCCTGAGGACCGGCAGCCCCCCGAACCCCGGCACCGGCACCCCGACACCGAGACCGACACCGGCGCCGACGCCGACGAGAGCGAGTGACAGAGAGATGACCAGGCTCCCCGACTTCCGGCTCGAAACCTACTTCTCGCGCTGGGAGTTCAGCGCCCGCCACCACCTCGCCGCCTCCGACGCCCAGACCATGACGATGGCCGAACTCCTCGCCCTGGCCGGTCCCGAGGACCGCCGGGCCTGGGACGGCCTCGCCCTCGGCTACACCGAGACCTACGGTGATCCGGAGCTGCGCCGCGCGATCGCCGGAATGTACCAGGAGGTCGACGCCGACGACGTGCTCTGCTTCGGCGGCGCGCAGGAGGGGCTCAACCTCGCCATGCAGGTGCTCCTCGACCGTGGCGACCACGCCGTGGTGGTGACCCCCAACTACCAGTCGGCCGAGACCATCCCGCTCTCCCTCTGCGAGGTCACCGGCGTCGCCCTGGACGAGAAGGACGACTGGGCCCTCGACCTCGACGCGGTCACGGCCGCACTGCGCCCGAACACCCGGGTGCTGTCGGTGAACTTCCCGAACAACCCGACCGGCAAGGTCATCGACGCGGCCGACTTCACGCGTCTGGTGGAGCTGTGCGACGAGCGCGGCATCCGGCTCTTCTCCGACGAGGTCTACCGCGGTCTGGAGCGCGACCCGGCCCGGGCGCTGCCGCAGGCCGCCGACCTCTCCGCGCGCGCCCTCTCGCTCAACGTCACCTCGAAGTCGCTCGGCCTGCCCGGCCTGCGGATCGGCTGGATCGCCTGCCGCGACCGGGAGTTGCGCTCCCGGCTGGAGCGGGCCAAGCACTACACCACGATCTGCAACTCGGCGCCGAGCGAGGTGCTGGCCCGGATCGCGATCAACGCCCGCGAGCAGATCCTGGCGCGCAACCGCGCGATCATCGCGGAGAACCTGCCCCGGTTCGACGCGTTCTTCGCCGAGTTCGGCGACCTCTTCGAGTGGCGTGCCCCGGACGGCGGCTGCGTCGCCTACCCGCGCTACCTCGGGGCGGACGGGGTCGAGGACTTCTGCACCGCGCTGGTCGAGCAGGCGGGCGTCCTGCTGCTGCCCGCGAGCATGTTCCACTCCGACCTGACGCCCGCCCCCGCCGACCGCTTCCGGATCGGCCTGGGGCGCCGCGACCCGGGCCCCGCCCTGGCGGCCTTCGGCGACTGGCTCCGCGGTCGCTGACCGCCGGGTGCTGCTGGAAGGACATGTGGGTCGGGCCCGTTCGGGAGGCGACTGCCTCCCGAACGGGCCCGCTGACCTCAGAGCTTCTGCCAGGCCGGCTTGGCGGCGTAGGTGTCGCGGAAGTAGTCGGCGAGCTTGAGGCCGGAGGCGGCGGCCTCGTCGACCACCACGGTGGCGTGCGGGTGGAGCTGCAGCGCCGAGGCGGGGACGGCGGCGGACAGCGGGCCCTCGACGGAGAGGGCGACGGCCTCGGCCTTGGCCTCGCCGGTGGCGAGCAGGACGAGGTGGCGCGCCTCCAGGATGGTCCCGATGCCCTGGGTGATGACGTGGTGCGGGACCTCGTCGAGGCTGTCGAAGAACCGGGCGTTGTCCTCGCGGGTCTGCCGGGTGAGCGTCTTGATCCGGGTCCGGGAGGCCAGCGAGGAGCAGGGCTCGTTGAAGCCGATGTGGCCGTCGGTGCCGATGCCGAGCAGCTGGAGGTCCACGCCGCCGGCCGCGGCCAGCGCGCGGTCGTAGGCGGCGGCCGCCGCGGCGATGTCCGTCGCGTTGCCGTCCGGGCCGAGGAAGGAGTCCTCGGTCAGGCCCAGCGGCTCGACGACCTCGCGCAGCACCACCGAACGGTAGGACTCGGGGTGGCCGGCGGGCAGGCCGACGTACTCGTCGAGCTGGCAGATGCGCGCCCGGGAGGCGTCGAGCCGGCCGTCGCGGACCCGCTCGGCGAGGGCCTGGTAGATCGGCAGCGGCGTCGAGCCGGTCGCCACGCCGAGCAGGGCCTCGGGCTTGCCGGTCAGCAGATCGGTGATCGCCGCGGCGATGAGTTCGCCGGCCGCTGAGGCGTCAGGGACGATCACGATTTCCATACTGGTCCACCGTTCTGAGCCGGGTGCTTGGTCTAGACCCTTGAGGTCTAGACCAGTTTGCCGTGAACGGGTGCCCCAGGTCCACTCGGGCCCTGGTCGGAGCCGCTCTGCCCGCCCCCGGACCGTCGGGAGCCGCCCTGCGAGGGCGGTACATGCCGACGGGCCGGCCGCCGGATGCGCCGGCGGCCGGCCCTGGAGCCGGGGCGCGGGCGCCCCGGCGGGTGGGGTGGGTCGGGTCGATCGAGGACCTTGGTGCCAGTGGAGCGGCGGGGTCCGTCAGAACGGGTTGGTACAGGTGGTGACCTGCTGGGTCGCCTGCAGCGCCGGGCCGGCGGTGGCGCAGATGATCCGCAGGTCGGTGGTGACGACGCGCGGGGTGACCGCCTTCGCGGAGCCCAGGCGCACGGTGGTCGCGGAGGCGATCGTCTCCCACGGGCTGCCCCAGGCCTTCTGGGTCCGCACCTCGACCTGAACCATCGTCAACTGGTTCGGGTCGGCGGAGACCTGGGCGACGCCGAAGAAGCCCTCACCGTCGTGCTGGTGCGAGATGCAGGGCGTGTTGAGCACGGAGGCGCAGGCCACCGCTTCGTTCTCGGTCGTCGCCGGGGCCGCGATGGCCGGTCCGGCCATCAGGCCTGCTATCCCTGCCACCATCATCGTCACAGCTGCGATCCGAGCGCGCATGATATGAACCTCCTTGGAAATTAAGGGGATCTCATTCCTTGAGATGAGTCTTGCACAGAACGTGGACATGCCGTGTGTGTGTTGCGTCACACTCAAGGTGACCATTCAACTACGTGCTGCAACCACCCGTCGAGCGGTCGACGGACCGGCAGGTGAGCGGCCCTGGAGGCAACTCGGAGACGCCTGAGCCGGGTTGGTGGTGCTCCTTCACTCGTCCGGGTGGCGAACTGCCGTCGGGGCGAATCGGGCCGTTAGCATCGACCCGGACCACGGAGGTGCCTGCGTGGACACGGTCATCGTGCAACTGCCCGACCGGGAGCCCGTGATGGCGCCCGGCGAACCGCCCGGCCTGCTGCGGATGGGCCCCGGCGAGGCCGCGGCGTTCGGGCGCGGCGAGCCCGGCCGTCCGGCCCCCATCCCCCTGCCCGACCAGGGCGTCTCCCGGCGCGCGGGGGAGGTCACCGCCGCCGAGGACTACTGGCGGCTGTCCAACTTCAGCACCTCCGCCACCTACGTGGTGGAGAACCTGGAGGGCGCGGGCGAGCACGTCAAGGTGGCGCCCGGCCGACTCGGCGCGCCCGTCCCGTTCGAGTTCTCCCGGGTGCTGCTGCCCGCCCTCGGCGAACCCGCCTCGTTCAAGGTCTTCGCCCCGCAGCACGCCTACCTGGAGAGCCGGGCCGGCGGCGTCGGCGGCGAACTCACCGTCAGCCCGTTCGCCCTCGACCCGACCGCCAAGTACTTCCTGGTGCTGCTCGCGCTCTGTGAGCCCCGGCTGCGCTCGCCCTCCGCCGCCGTCGTCCCCGGTGTGACGGACGTGCTGGCCCGGCTGCGTGCCCTGCCCTCCTGCCACGGGCTGACCCGCTCGGCGGTCAACTACCACATCGACTACCTGGTGTGGACGAAGCTGCGGCTGCGCGAGCCCTACGAGGACGGCCCCGGCGGCGGCAAGCGCGAGGAACTCGCGGCCCTGGCGCTGAAGTTCGACCTCGTCCGGGAGGAGCACCTGGCCCTGCTCCCGCCCCGGCGCCCGGCCGCCCGGCCGTGAGGCCCGCCGGCCGGGCGCCCGACGGGCGGCCGCCCGACGATCCGGCGTCCGAGCAGCGGCTGCCGGAGAAGGGCCGGCCCCTGCCGGACCAGCAGTTCGAGGTACCGGCCGGTTACCGGCTCGCGGGCTACCGCACCGGCGCCTACCTAGGGGCCGGCGCCTGGGGCAGCGTGTACGCGGCCGAAGGCCCCGACGGCACCCCGGCCGCCGTCAAACTGCTCAGCCCCGCCCGGCTCAGCCCCGGCCAGTGCCGGACCATGACGGAGGCCGCCCGCAGCGAGATGCGCTTCAGCCGCCGCGCCGACCACCCCCACCTGATCCGCACCCTCGCCGTGACGGTCGTCGACGACCCGGCCCACCCCGGCCTGGACGGCGCCGTCGCCCTGGTGATGGAACGCGCGGCCCGCAGCCTCCAGGACGTCCTCGCCGCCGCCCGCCCCGGCACCCCGGTGCCCGGCGCCGAACGCGTCCTCACCGAGGTCTGCGCCGGGCTCACCCACATGCACCGGGGCGGCTGGGTGCACGGGGATCTCAAACCGGCCAACATCCTGCTGATGCCCGACGGCACCGCCAAGATCGCGGACTTCGGCCTCACCGCCGAACTGGAGGGCACCCACGCCTACGCGCCGCCGCTCGGCTCGCCCGACCACGTCCCGCCCGAGTGGTGGTCCGAGCGCACCGGGGCGCGCGGCGTCGCGGTGCGCCCCAGCGCCGACATCTGGGCCTTCGGGGTGATCGCCCACCAGGTGCTCACCGGCGGCCTGCACCCGTTCCTCGGCGCCACCGCCCGAGCCCGCTCGCTGGCCGCCCAGGCGTACGCGCGCGGCGCGGCGCCGCTGAGGCTGGACGAGGCGCTGCCCGGGCCCTGGCGGGCCGTGGTCACCGCCTGCCTGGCCCCCGGGCGGGAGGAGCGGGCCCGCACCGACCTCGCCGCGCTGGTCGCCCGGGCCGGCGCGGGTCCGGCCTGCCGCCGCGGCGGCGCCCTGCGGGCCGCCACCGGCCTGCTGGCCTGCGCCGCCACCGTCCTCGCCCTGACCGGGGCCCCCGAGCCGGAGGCCGCGGAGCGAGGCACCGCCGTACCCGTCGCGGGGTCGGCCGCCCACCCGGCCGCCCACCCGGCCGCCCACCCGGCCGTCCACCCTGCCGCGCCCCCGCTGCCCGGCGCGATCCCGGCCGGCTCCGACGTCCCGGTGGCCTACCGCGGCATGATCGAGCTCGCCGCCCGGCGCTGCCCCGAGCCCGAGATCACCCCGGCGCTGCTGGCCGCGATGCTCAAGGCCGAGAGCGGCTTCGACCCGAACGCGGCCCGCCCCGAGACCGGCGAGTACGGCATCGCCATGTGGACGCCCGCCGTCTTCGACGCCTGGTCGAAGGCGGCGGCCCACGACGGCCCCAAGTCCTACCTGGACCCGGGCGACGCGATCGCCGCGATGGGCAACTACGTCTGCTGGCTGGACCAGCAGATCAAGCACCGGGGTCTGACCCGCGACCTGCCGGCCCTGGTGACCGCCGCCTACCGGACCAGCGACAAGACCGTGGCGGCCGCCGGAGGCGTCCCGGAACGGGTCCGCCCACACGTCGACAAGGTGCTCCGGTACCTCGCCGACTACGGCGGGTGACCAGGCAAAACGGGATGAGTTGTGCCACATCCGCCCGTATCCCGGCGCGGGCAACCGGGTGGGCGGCCCCCGGTCTGGGATGCTCGGCGGCATGATCACGAAGCTCCGCGCGGCCGCCGCGCAATGGACCGTCGTCGTTCCGGTGGTGTCGTTCGTCGTCCTGGCCCTGACCTGGCACCGGGACCTGCCCGGTTGGGTGGTGGGCGTCGTCGCCTGCTTTCTGGCCGGCGCGGTGCTCGCCGCCGTGCACCACGCCGAGGTGATCGCGCACCGGGTCGGGGAACCCTTCGGATCGCTCGTGCTCGCGGTGGCGGTCACCGTGATCGAGGTCGCGCTGATCGTGACGCTGATGGCCGACGGCGGTTCCAAGTCCGCGACCCTGGCCCGGGACACCGTGTTCGCCGCCGTGATGATCACCTGCAACGGCATCCTCGGCCTGTCCATCCTGGTCGCCGCGGTCAAGTACCGGACCGCCGTCTTCAACGCCGAGGGCACCGGCGCCGCGCTCGCCTGCATCGGCACCCTCGCCACCCTCAGCCTGGTGCTGCCGACCTTCACCACCAGCTCCCCGGGTCCGCAGTTCTCCACCACCCAGCTGGTCTTCGCGGCCACCGCCTCGATCGTGCTGTACGGGCTGTTCGTGACCACCCTGACCTTCCGGCACCGGGACTACTTCCTGCCGGTGACCCCCGAGGGCCGGGTGCTCGACGAGGAGGACCACGCCGCGCCGCCGACCGCCAAGGCCGCCTGGATCAGCCTGCTGCTGCTCGGCGTGGCCCTGGTCTCCGTGGTCGGCCTCGCCAAGGGCGTCTCGCCGACCATCGAGCACGCCGTGGACGACGCCGGACTGCCGCACTCCGTCGTCGGCGTCGTGATCGCCCTGCTCGTCCTGCTGCCGGAGACCATCGCGGCGCTGCGCGCGGCCCTGCGCAACCGGGTGCAGACCAGCCTCAACCTGGCCCTCGGCTCGGCGCTCGCCAGCATCGGCCTGACCATCCCGGCCGTCGCGATCGCCTCCTCCTGGCTCTCCGGCCCGCTCGACCTCGGCCTCGGCCCGGCACACATGGTGCTGCTGACCCTGACCATCGTGCTCGGCACCCTGACGGTCATCCCGCGCCGGGCCACCCCGCTCCAGGGCGCCGTGCACCTCGCCGTGCTGGCCGCCTACGTGGTGCTGGCGCTGAACCCCTGACGCCGCCGTAGCAGTTCCACGGAGCCCCTGCCGTCCGACACCGCCGTCGGAACCAGGGGCTCCGTGGTCTCCAGGGGGAGTGTGCCGGGCGGCGGCCCGCCGACGGGCCGGGCGCCGCCTTCACCGTGGTGGCCAACGGCGGGCTCCGGCCCGGCGGGTGGCCGCGCAGCCGCCCCGGTGGCCGGTATTGACCGGTCATCGGGGCGGGCCCGCGTGTCGGGGCGGCGGGCGGGTGCCGTGGTTCTCTATCGTCCGTCTCGGACCGCCGAGTCCGGCCGCGTCCGGATGTCCCCGTCCGAACGAACCTGTCCGAATGACCTGTCCGAGTCCGTCCCGGGCCCCTGCGGCCCCGTCGGGCCCGCAGTCGATCCGACCCCGTGGGAGTGCGTGATGCCCGGCCCAGAGCAGCAGGTGCCCGCAGACGGCAGCCGGCCCCCCCGGCCCGTCCGGACCGAGGAGAACGCCGACGTCATCGTGGTCGGCGCAGGCCCGGCCGGCTCCACCGCCGCCTACCACCTCGCCCGCACCGGCCTGGACGTCCTGCTGCTGGAGAAGTCCGCGTTCCCGCGCGAGAAGGTCTGCGGCGACGGCCTCACCCCGCGCGCCGTCAAGCAGTTGACCGACCTCGGCATCGACGTCTCCGAGCAGGCCGGCTGGCTGCACAACCAGGGGCTGCGGCTGATCTCCGGCCGGCGCGCGCTGGAGTTCGACTGGCCCGAGCTGTCCGCCTACCCCGGCCACGGACTCGTCCGCCGGCGCGCCGACTTCGACGAACTGCTCGCCCGCCGGGCCGCCTCGGCCGGCGCCCGGCTGATCGAACGGGCCAACGTGGCGGGCCCGTTGGTGGACGAGCGGAGCGGCCGGATCACCGGCGTCACCGCGAAGCTCGGCGACGAGCGCCGGCCCGTCAGCTACCAGGCGCCGGTCGTGGTCGCCGCCGACGGCAACTCCACCCGCCTCTCCGTCGCGATGAAGCGCTACCGCCGCACCGACCGCGCCATGGGCGTCGCCTACCGCACCTACTTCACCACCCCCCGCCACCAGGACCGCTACCTGGAGGCCTGGCTCGACCTGCGCGACCCGGGCGACCCCGCCCGCCGCCTGCTGCCCGGCTATGCCTGGGTGTTCGGCATGGGCGACGGCACCGCCAACGTCGGCCTCGGCGTCCTCGACACCGCCCACGTCGACCTCGACTGGCGGGACCTGCTCCGCCGCTGGTGCGACAGCCTGCCGCCCGCGTACGGCTACACCCCCGACGCCGTCACCGAGCCCGTCCGCGGCTCCGCCCTCCCGATGGGCCTCAACCGCCAACCCCACTACGCCGACGGTCTGTTGCTCATCGGTGACGCCGGCGGCACGGTCAGCCCCGGCACCGGCGAAGGCATCGCCTACGCGATGGAATCCGGCCGCTACGCCGCCGAGACCATCGTCCAGGCCCTCGCCCGGCGCACCGACCGCGGCCGCGAACTGGCCCTGCGCGCCTACCCGCAGGCGCTGCGCTCCGCCTACGCCGGCTACTTCGCGCTCGGCCGCCTCGCCGCCGACCTGCTCGGCCGGCCCAGGCTGCTCGGCGCGGCCGGCGCCGCCGGGCTCGGCCACCCGGCGCTGCTGAAGGTGGCGTTCCGGCTCATGGTCAACCTCACCGAGCCCAACTCCAAGGACGCCCTCGACCGGCTGCTGCACCTGGTCGGGCGGGTCGCGCCGGGGCGCTGACGGGGGCCGGCCGCGCGGGGTGTCCGGACCGGTGCCGGACCGCTCATTCTTTCGGGTGAACCGGTCCGGTGTCCCGGGGTTGGCCGGAACCGGAGAATTCGGTACGCCGTCGGCCTAGTCGTGTTGACGGATGATCAGCTGATCCGCTTGCCTGGTGCCGAAACGGACACGGAGGGTGAGCGGCACGCCCCCTCCGTGCGACCCCCCCTTCACGACGGAGACACCGTGCGCCTTCGCCTTCGCCTGCTCGTCGCGCCACTCGCCGCGGCCGCCGCCCTGATCGCCCCGAGCATCCCGGCCGCCGCGGCCGACACCGCCACCGCGGGCACCGCCACCGCGGGCACCTCCACCACGGGCACCTCCGCCCGGGCCGCCACGCCCGCCGACGAGTGCTCCGCCGACTTCCACCAGGGTGACAAGCGGCTCGGCCCCGCCGACCTGCCCACCACCGGCCGGGTCGGCAGGGAACTCGTCGGCTACCAGCGCACCGGCTCCCTGAGCGAGCAGCAGTTCCTCACCACCTACTACGACCCGGCCGGCAACAACGGCGCCGGCGGCTGGATCTACCCGCCGTCCGACGGCTACGTCACCCTGCCCGACGGCACCCCGGTCGAGTTCGATCTCACGCTCTACCCGAACCAGAACATCGACCGCTACGGCAGCGAGTACGGGGCCTTCCTCGCCCCCGAGGGACTGCCCTACTCCACCCGCTCGATCCCGCCGCAGAGCCTCGACGGCACCCCGCCGGCGGGCTGCAACTACCACGACTACAAGGTGGTCAAGCCCTTCAAGGTGCACGCCGGCCCGATCGCCCCGTGGTTCGGCCAGCCCGGCTGGGGCCTGCAGTACCAGCTCGACGCGGCCCTGGTGCCCGGCGGCCCGGCCAAGCTGAACGTGCTCTGGCTGGTCGACAACGGGTACCTGTCCCGGATCGTCTGACCCGGCCGTCCGGGCGGCGCACGGCGGGCCCGCCGTGCGCCGCCCCGCTCACCGGAAGCCATCGGGTGGCGGGGGGCGGATTCCCCGCCGGGAGAATTCGTTGGCGGGAACCGGAACGGGCGGGATAGGAAAGCCGGATGAGCACCACCGAGACCTCCACCGAGACCTCCACCGAGACGTCCACCGAGCGACGCGTCCTGCGGCCCGCCACCCTCGACCTGGGCGACGTCGTGCTGCGCCCCTGGGGCCGGGCCCTCGACGTGCCCGGCGGCACCGTCCCCGCCCTGCTGGCAGCCGCGGCCGACCCGGAGATCGCCCGCTGGAACCCGCTGCGCATCGCCGACCCGGCCGGCGCCGAGGCCTACCTCGACCGCTGCGACACCGGCTGGGCCGAAGGGAGCGCGGCCGCCTTCGCGATCACCGACGCCCTCGACGGGGCCCTCCACGGCAACGCCTTCCTGGGCTGGACCGACCAGTCGGACGGCATCGCCACGGTCGGCTACTGGCTGCTCCCCACCGCCCGCGGCCGGGGCATCGCCACCCGTGCCGTCGCCGCCGTCACCCGTTGGGCCGTCGCCACCGCCGAGGCCCGCCGCATCGAGCTCTGGCACGCGGTCGGCAACGAGGCCTCCTGCCGCGTCGCCGACCGCGGCGGCTTCCGCCACGAGGGCACCACCCGGGCCTCCTACCGCTACGGCGACGGCGACCACGTCGACGAGCACCTCCACGCCCGCCTCGCCAACGACCCGGACGCCGGGTAGCCGGGTTCGCCGACCGGCCGACGACCGGCCGCCGCGCCGGTCCTCCCGCTGCAGGGAAACCGGTGGGCCGCAGGCTGCGCGCACGGCGGGGGAGCGGCCTAACCTGGAAGGGCGCGTACGGTGCGTGGCCCGGGAAGGGAAACGGTCGGCCATGACGGTGATCTCGGCGGCTCTCTTCGGTACCGATTGGCGCCCTGCGCCGGCCGGCTCCGCCGAACTGCTGCGCGAGTGCGCCGCCCGGGGCTGGACGGTCGTGCTGACCGGGCCCGGGCCGGGCGGGGCACCGGCCCTGACCGTGACCGCCCCCGGGCGTGACCCGGTGCGGGCCGCGCTGGAACTGGTCGGCGGCACACCGCCGCACGCCGTGGCGGTGGCCGGCAGCGTGCGCGAGGTGCTGGCGGCGAGGCGGGCCGGGGTGCCGTGCGTCGCGCTGGCGGCCGGTGTGGACGCCGGTCCCGAGCTGCGGGCGGCGGGCGCGGTCGAGGTCCACCGCGACGCCGACGCCCTGCTGCGCGTCCTGGACGACAGCCTGCTGGCCCGTCCCCGGGCCTTCGGCCCCGTGGGCGCCGCCGCCGGCGCCGCACCACACGCCGTAACCGGCGGCCCCCTGAGCGGTTAGCGCCTGCCCGGACCGGGCAACCGCCCGGGTGCGAGCACGTCACCGGAAGTGTCGGAGGTGACCGAGATGGACGGACCCGCGTTGAGCGGATGGGAGCGACGGCTCCTTGAGGAGATCGAGTCCGATCTGCGCCAGGACACGCGCCTCGACCGGAAGTTGAGCACGATGGGCGCCAAGCCGCCGAGCCGGGCCCGGCGCGTGCTGCGCGGCGTCGGGCGCCGCCTGTCCGCCGGGGTGGTGCTGACCGCCCTGGTGATGTCCGCGATCTGCCTCAGCATCGGCGTGCGGACCCCGACCACCGCGGTGCTGACCGCCCTCGGGCTGGTGTGGGCGGCCTCGGTGGCGGCGGCGATCGCCACCTCGGCGCTGCTGCGCCGCCGGGCCGCGGGCCGGGACCGGGCTGCGGGCCGGGACCGGGGCGAACGCCGTGCCGAACCCCCCGACCGGGACGAGCGCCGCGAACGCCGCCCCTGGGACCAACCGGAGGCGTGATGACCACCGACCTGTGGGAGTACCGACCGGGCCCCCACCACGCTGCCGAACTGAACCTGACCGGGTACGAGGTGCAGGCGACCGACGGCCCGCTCGGCCGGGTCGAACAGGACACCGGGGACCACCTGCTGGTCGACGCCGGGCCCTGGGTGGCGGGCACCAGGCTGTCCGTCCCGGTCGGCCTGGTGTCGCGGATCGACCACCTGGAGCTGACCGTCCACCTGGACTGCCCGCGCGCCAGGCTCAGCCCCGCCCCGCCCGCCGCCGTCCACCTGGGTTCCGCCTGCGACCCGCACCGGCACTGAGCCATGGGCTGGCCGTCCACCACGCTCACCGGCCGGACGATCGCCTTCCTGGTCGCGCCGTACGGGGCGGAGCAGGTCGAGCTGACCTCGCCGTGGCAGGCGGTGGCCGAGTCCGGCGGCACCCCGCGGTTGCTGTCCACCGGGCCCGGCCGCGTCCAGGCCGTCCGGCACCGGGCCCCGGGCGACACCTTCGCCGTCGACCTCCTCGTCGCCGGGGCGCGGCCGTCCGCCTTCGACGGCCTGGTCCTGCCCGGCGGCGTCGCGAGCCCCGACGCGCTGCGGCTGGACGAGGCCGCGGTGGCCTTCGTCCGCGCCTACTGCGCCTCCGGCCGCCCGGTCGCCGCGATCTGCCACGCCGCCTGGACCCTGATCGAGGCCGACGCCGTCCGCGGCCGCACCCTCACCTCCTGGCCGAGCCTGCGCACCGACCTGCGCAACGCCGGAGCCCACTGGGTGGACGAGGAGGTGCACGTCTGCCGCGCCGGCCCCGGCCCCCTCGTCACCAGCCGCCGACCCGCCGACCTGCCGGTCTTCAACGACACCCTGGTCACCGAGTTCGTCCACGCGGCGAAGCGGCGGAAGGGCTGAACCCCCTTCCCGGGGCGGTCAGTCGCCGCGCAGCCGGACGAAGGCGGCGGCGGGTGGGCGGCCGGTGAGGGCCAGTTCGGCGCGCAGCGGGCCGGTGAGGGGGTGGACCGGGCCGTGCTCGGGGTCGGTGACGGGCGGGCCGGCGAGTGGGCGGGCGGCCTCGGCGACCTCGCGGGCCTGGACCGGGGTGAGCCGGGGGGTGCTGAGGAGCACCCGGCCGTCGTCGAGTTCGAGGACGAGGGCGTGCGGACGGGAGGCCGGACCGGTGAAGGCCCGGACGGTGGCGTCGAGGGTGTCGCTGCGGCGGTACTTGACCCAGGCGCGGCCGGCGCCGCGCGGGCGGTAGGGGGAGCCGGCGGCCTTGCAGACCAGGCCCTCGACGCCGGTGTCGGCGAGGCGGGTCATCCAGTCCAGCGCCTCCGTCCGGTCGGTGGTGGCCAGTACCGGCTGGATCGGCGGCGGGACGTCGGCCAGGGCGGCGAGCAGCAGCCGACGGCGGTCGGTGAGCGGCAGCCGGCGCAGGTCGCGGCCCGGCAGGGCGAGCAGGTCGAAGGCGATCAGGCCGAGGACGACGTCCGGGGCGGCGGCCCGGGCCCGGCGGGTGCGCAGCAGTTCCCCGAAGGCGAACCGGCCGGCCCGCCAGGCGACGAGTTCGGCGTCCAGCACCAGCCCTTCGGGCAGTCGGGCGACGGCGGCGGCGATCGGCGGGAACTCGGGGGCGAGGTCGCGGCCGGTGCGGGACTGCAGGACGGGCGGGCGGGCGCCGCGGGCGAAGGCGACGCAGCGGAAGCCGTCCAGCTTCAGCTCGTACTGCACGCCCGCGCCGCCCAGGCCGCCGGCGGGCGGGACGGCGGTGACGGCGGCGGGGCGCATCACCTCGACGGGCGGGTGGAGCACCTGCCGGGGCTGCTCCGGCCGGGTCGCCGGGCCGGCCGGGAGCGGCCGGGCCCGCTCCGGGTCCAGCAGCGGGGCGAACAGGTCGCCGTGGGCGGTGAGGCGATCCGGCACCTCGGCGAGGGTGAACACCAGGTCGTCCGCCGTGCCGGCGCGCTCCAGCTCGGCCCAGGTCAGCGGGGTGGAGACCGTCGGCAGCGGCCGGGCCCGGAGGGTGTATGGCGCGGCGGTGGTCTTCCTGGCGTTGTTCTGCGACCAGTCGACCAGTACCCGGCCGGCCCGCCGGGCCTTCGCCATGGTGTGCACCACCAGCTCCGGGTGGTCGCCCTCCAGTGCGGCGGCGAGCGCCTTCGCGTACGCCGAGACCCGGGTGCTGGGGGTGGGCTCGATCGGGACGAGCAGGTGCAGGCCCTTGGAGCCGGAGGTCTTCACCCAGGCCGCCAGGCCGTCCGCCGCGAGCCGCTCGCGCAGCAGGACGGCGACGGTGCGGCAGGTGAGGACGGAGGCGCCCGCCCCGGGGTCGAGGTCCAGGACGAGACGGTCGGCGAGCCCGGGCGCGGCCGCGTGCCACTGCGGGACGTGCAGCTCCAGACAGCCCAGGTTGGCGGCCCAGAGGAGCGCGGCGCCGTCGTCGAGGACCACCTGGCGCAGGTCGCCGCCGCTGCTCGGCACCTCGACGGTGCGCACCCAGCGAGGGGTTCCGGCCGGCGGGTTCTTGGCGATGAACACCTCGGCCTCCACCCCGTCCGGGCAGCGCAGGAAGGAGACCGGGCGGTCGCGCAGGTGGGGGAGCAGGGCGTCGTGCACGGCGGCGTAGTAGCGCAGCACCTCGCCCTTGAGGGTGCCGGTGCGCGGGTAGTACACCTTGTCGAGGTGGGAGAGCGCGAGGGTGCGCCCGTCCACCGTGAGCTGCGGCATTGGGTGCTCCCCGGAGCCTGGGTGGGCCTGTGCGTGGCCCCCGCAGCCAGTCTGCCCGGGCGGCGGCGGGGGCGCAGCCGGTCCACCGGCGTCGGAGGCGGGCCGCTCAGCCCCGCGCGGGGGCGGCGGGCCGCGGCGCACCCCGGTAGGTGCCGAAGTACCACTGGTTGCCCTCCGGGTCGGCGGCGGCGAAGTCGCGCGAGCCGTAGTCCGTCTCGGTGAGCGCGGTGGTGATCCGGGCCCCGGCGGCGACGGCGCGGTCGTGCACGCCGTCCGGGTCCGCGGTGACCACGTACGCGGTGAAACCGCCCGGCCGGCCCGGGCAGGGCGCGCCGCCCTCGGGCGTCTCCCGGTCGGAGCCCAGCATCACGCCGCCGCCCTCCGGCCAGGCCAGTTCGGCGTGGGCGACGAACCCGCCCTCACCGTAGGCGACGACCTCCTGGAAGCCGAAGGCGTCGACCAGGAAGCGGATCAGGGCCCGGGCGTCGGTGGCGCGCAGGCTGGGCCAGACCTGGGGGGCGGGGGCGGTGCCGTCCATGGCTGTCTCCTCGGGGGGGCTGGTTGCTTACGCCTCCCACTCTGCGGCCGCCGCACCCGCCCCGCCTTGGACGTTTCGGAACTTCGCCTCCTCCGGCCCCTCCGCCGCCAGCCACGCGCTCGGCGCCGCCCCGGCCAACGCGCGGAACTCCCGGGCCAGGTGCGCCTGGTCGAAGTACCCGCAGCGGACGGCCAGGTCGCCGAGCCGGGGCGGCGGCGAGGCGGCCAGCAGATGGCGGGCCCGGTCGAAGCGGATCACCCGGGCGGCGGCCTTCGGCGTCAGACCGGTCTCCCGGCGGAACCGCTCCTGGAGGTGCCGGGCGCTCCAGCCGGTCTCCCGGGCCAGCGCCGCCACCGGCAGGGCGCCGTTGCTGCGCCGCAGCGCCCGCCAGGCCCAGCCGACCTCCGGCGGCACCTGCCCGGACGGGCGGGCGGCCCGCAGCAGCGTCCGGTCCAGCACGGCGAAGCGCTCGGACCAGGTGCGCGCGGACCGCAACTGCTCCTGGAGGCGCGGGCCGAGCCGCCCCAGCACCTCCTCCGCCGGGAGGTCGATCCCGGCCAGCTCGCCGGCGGGCAGCCCGAACAGCGCCCGGGCGGCCAGCGGGTGCACGGCGATCTGCACGCCGGACTGCCGGCCGTCGTGGGTGATCAGCGCCGGACCGGTGTGCAGGCCGCCGAGCAGCGTCGGGTAACTGCCGGGCGGCTGCGCCGGGTCGGGGTGCCCGGCGATCACCAGCGGCTCGTCCAGGGTGAGGATGAACGTGAGGTACGGGGACGGCAGGCCGCGGTGCAGGGCGGGCGGGATGCCGCGCTGGCGGTACCCGGAGTACCAGGCCACGTACGGGCGCAGCGCGGGCGCGGGCCGGGCGCGGACGGCTTCGTCGATCCGGCCGGTGGCGGTGTCCGCGCCGGCTGGGGACGTCTCGGGGGTTTCCGTCGTCACGTTCCCAGTATCGACCGCCCGGGCCCGGCCGGTCCCCCGTACCGGCCGGGCCCTTCGAGGGTGCCGCGCGGCGGGGGCGGGTGTCTTGGACAAACGCGCACCGGGGCCGCCGAGTTCGGCCGCCCTGCGGGCGTCCCGGTGGGGCGGCTGTCTCGCTTGGTGGATCATCCTTTCTTACCAGGCGAGATGAGCGCACACTGGTGGGCATGGGAAAGCAGTACGAGAGCATCGACGGCAGGCTGCGGGAGTTCATCGAACGGCAGCCCGTCTACTTCGTCGCGACCGCGCCCCTCTCCACCGACGGGCACGTCAACGTCTCACCCAAGGGCCGCTCCGGCACGCTCGTGGTGATCGACGAACTCACCCTCGCCTACCTGGACTTCGGCGGATCCACCGCCGAGACGATCGCTCACCTGCGGGAGAACGGTCGGATCACGCTGATGTGGTGCGCCTTCGACGGCCCGCCGACCGTGGTGCGGGTGCACGGCCGCGGCGAGCCGGTGTTCCGTGACGACCCGCGCTTCGCCGGGCTGTTGGGCCGCTTCGACCCGGCCGTCGACGGCTCCGGGCTGCGTGCGATCGTGCTGGTGCGGGCCGAACGGGTCAGCGACTCCTGCGGGTTCGCCGTCCCGCTGATGGACTACCGCGCCGACCGCGAGCTGCACGCGCAGTTCTTCGGCCGCAAGGACGAGGAGGAGTTCAGCACCTACTGCGAGGGCAAGCAGTACGTCGGCACCAGCATCGACGGCCTCCCCGCTCTCCCGCTGCCGCTCCCGCCCCGGCCGGACAGGACGTAGCGGCTCTCGTTCCGTCAGGCCCGCGCTACGGGCAGGGTTCCTCGACGCGCATCACCGTCAGGCCGATCACCTGCCCGGTCAGCACCTCGCCGGCCGCCGGGCTCTGTCCGCACACCCGCCACTCCCACTGCACCACCACGACCCGCCCCCGCGGATCGGCGTCCCGCACGCTGACCGGGTACCAGAGGGGCAGCAGCGCCCGTGCCGCCAGGACGGTCTGGCCGCGCAGCTCGGGCATCGGCGGGTGGGGCGGGCTGGGTGCGGGGATCGCGTAGCCGGGCCGGTCGTCCGGCGGCAGCGTACGGCCGGGATCGGTGTGCGGATCGCAGGCGGCCAGCCCGAGCGAGGCCACGAGCACGAGCAGGGTCCAGGTGCGGCGCATGATCCCCCCGGTGGAATTCGCCTACGGTCCCGGCGAACCGACCGTACCTGCCGTGCGGTGCGCCGGATCGGTTCGTGACCGGCTCGCGGCCGGAACGTCGCCACCTCGGTACTCGCTCGGGCCCCCGGGGCGGCTCGTGCCGGAGCGGAACGGCGCCGCGGGTCGCGCTACGGACGGCAGTCATCCGGTTGCCCTGCGTGTCGGATGGGGGGAGCGTGATGGTCATGATACGAACCCTGCGTGCGGCCGCCCTGGCCGCGCTCTCCGCAGTCCTCATGGCCTGGCCGGTCCAGGCCGTCGCCGCCCCGCGCGCGGAGCGGTCGGCGACCGCGCGGCTGTCCGTCGAACTCTGCCCGCCCCGGGGCCCGGTGGTCCCGGGCGAGAGCGGGATCCTGGAGGTGCGCGTCACCAACCAGGGCCCGGCGGCGACCACCGATCCGACCCTGGTGGTCGTGCATCTGCCCCCGCCGGGCGTGGTGAAGTCGGCCGACCCGCCGGTGGAGCTGACGTACTTCGGGACGGGCAGCTCCTACGCCGTCCCGGCCGGCCTGGCGCCGGGGGCCACGTCCGTGGAGCGGCTGTCGCTGTACGTGGCGCCGATCACCTCTCCGTTCACCACGATCAGCGGTGACGTGCAGGCCTTCTACCCGGGCGACCCGGACCAGTCCGGCCACACCACGCCGTACAGCTTCACCACCGCCGACACCCAGGCCCACTTCATGGTCGGCGCCTCCTCCGCCTGGCAGGCCGGGCACCCGGTGCCGCAGCCGGGCGACCTCACCGGCGCACCCGGGGCCACCATCGACCTGCCGCTGTGGGTGTACAACGCGGGTCCGTCGTACTCGACCCACCCGATCGACGTGCGGATCACCGTGCCGGAGCACACCACACTGACCAGCCCGACGCCGTCCGGCTGCACGGCCACCGGGCCGCGGACCCTGACCTGTCACTACGGGGTCGGGCCGCGCTACCACGACGCGATCTTCATCGACCCGGCCGTGGTGATCGATCCGGCGACGACCGCCGGCCAGGTGCTGCCCGGCGGGACGCTGGACGTGGCCGGGCGGGAGGACTGCCCCTCGCCCGACTGGCACACCGACTTCTCGGTGACGGTGACGGTGGCGGCCGGCGGCCCGCCCGGCGGCGGTCCGGAACGGGCCCCGGTCCGGTAGCCCGGCTCGCTCGACCGCCGTCCGCGGACCGGCGCGTGCGGTCGGCCGCAGCGGGCGGGAACGCGACGACGCCGCCGCACCCGGGGAGGGTGCGGCGGCGTCGGGGGCCCGGGACAGGCGGGCCGGGGGGTGGGGACTACTTGCCCAGACCGGCCTTGACGGAGCAGATCGGCCAGGCGCCGGGGCCCTGCGAGGCGAGGACCTTCTCGCCGATGGCGATCTGCTGCTCCTTGGTGGCCTGGTGGGCCTGCGGGGCGTACGCGGTGCCACCGAAGGCGGCCCAGGTGCTGGAGGTGAACTGCAGGCCGCCGAAGAAGCCGTTGCCGGAGTTGACGGCCCAGTTGCCGGTGGCCTCGCAGGAGGCGACCTTGTCCCAGACGGTGGCCGGCGCGGCGGAGGCGCTGGTGGCCGTGACGAGGCCGGCGACCGGCAGGGCGGTGATCGCCCCGGCCATCAGAGCCATCCGGACGCGGTTGCGGCGCTTCGGGGTGGCGGTGGTGGTGGCAGCGGCAGTCTCGTTACGGAAGGTCATGCGGGTCCTTTCGGAGGAGGCTGCGAGCGCGCGGAACCAGGCCCTCGGAAGGCCGTTGGTTTCGGGGGACACGTCACTCGCGTGGTCCGGCACCGTTCCGGTTCCGGGGCGGTGAAGCCGACCGGAGCGGAGTGCTTGGTGCAACGGATTCGAAGGTACGGGGGCGATTGAGGCGGTTTCAAGGATTTGGAGGTTTAGGCACGTCAGGGGGCTGTTACCGGGCGTAAGGATCAAGGAAATGACATGATTTGGCCCGATTTGCCACCATTTGCAAGATCAAACCACCCGGCGAAGTGGCCTGCGTCACGCCGAACGCCGTGTGAGCCCGCGCACATCGTCGACAGCGCGTGACGCCCCGCGAGCCCCCGGTGGCGAAATCGCCGCACCGTCCGGCGCCCCGGGTGGCCCGCACCACAACGCTCACCGGGAGGCCCCCCTCCGCTCACGCACGGTGGCGGGCATAGCCTCGGGGCCATGAGCAACGAGAGCGATGCAGAGGACGTGGAGGCCGTCGGCGCCGCCGGGGAGCCCGGGGCGGCGGCCCCCGCGGGCTTCGAACTGGGGACGGACGGGCCCAAGGTGATCCTGGCGGGGCTGGACGGCTCCGACTCCTCCTGGCGCGCCACCGCCTACGCCGCCGGGCTCGCCCGCCGCCAGGGCGCCACCCTCGCGGTCGCGTACGTCCAGCCGATCCTGGGCGCGGCCACCGCGCTGGCCGGCGCCGCGGTGGAGGAGACCACCCAGGAGATCGCCGACGAGCTGCTGGCCGCCCTGCGCGAGGCCGAGCACCACGTGAAGGAGGTGTGGCGGGTGGAATGGCGCTTCCTCACCATGCGGGGCGACCCCTATACGGGGCTGGCCAAGCTCGCGGACGAACTGCGCGCCGACGCCGTCGTGGTCGGCGCCTCCGAGCAGGCCGGGCACCGGGTGATCGGCTCGGTCGCCGTCCGCCTGGTCAAGGCGGGCCGCTGGCCGGTCACCGTGGTGCCGTAGCGCGGCCGGGCCGCCCGGCGGGGGGCCCGGCGGCGGCGGGTAGGGTGCGTGACCATGACGGAAACGCCGGGCGCGCACCCCACCGGGCCCGCCCACCCGACCGGCAGCGACCTGCACCTCGACCTCCCCGCCGTCGGGGGCCGCCGTGCCGCGCTGATGGCGGCCCTGCGCGAGGCGATCCGCAGCGGCCGGCTCGCACCCGGCACCCGACTGCCGCCGTACCGCGCGCTCGCCGCCGACCTCGGGCTGGCCCGCAACACCGCCGCCGAGGCGTACGCCGAACTCGTCGCGGAAGGCTGGCTGACCGCCCGTCAGGGCTCCGGCACCGCCGTCGCCGAGCGCGCCGAACCCGTCCCGCCGAGCCCGTCCCCTCGGCCCTCCCTGCGGCCGGGGCCCGTCCACGACCTGCGCCAGGGCCAGCCGGACGCCGCGTCCTTCCCGCGCACCGCCTGGCTGGCCGCCGCCCGCCGGGCCCTGACCGCGGCGCCCAACGAGGCCTTCGGGCCCGGCGATCCGCAGGGCCGGCGCGAACTGCGCACCGTCCTCGCCGACTACCTGGCCCGCGTCCGCGGGGTGCGCACCGACCCGGACCGGATCGTGGTCTGCTCGGGTTTCGCCCACGCGCTGCGGCTGCTGTTCGCCGGCGGGGCGCCCGCCCTGCCGCCCGAGTCGACCGGGCCGCTGGCCGTCGAGGCGTACGGGCTGGGATTCCACCGCGGGCTGCTGGCCACCGCCGGGGTCGCCACCGTGCCCCTTCCGGTCGACGAACACGGCGCCCGACTGGGCGGGTTGGCGCGCCGTCAGGACGTCCGGACGGCGCTGCTCACCCCCGCCCACCAGTTCCCGACCGGCGGACCGCTGCACGCCGGCCGCCGCGCCGCCGTGGTCGACTGGGCGCGCGGGCGCGGCGGCCTGCTGCTGGAGGACGACTACGACGGCGAGTTCCGCTACGACCGCCAGCCGGTCGGTGCCGTCCAGGGGCTCGACCCCGAGCGGGTGGTCTACCTCGGCTCGGTCAGCAAGAGCCTGTCACCGGCGCTGCGGCTCGGCTGGATGGTGCTGCCGGACCACCTGGTCGACCGGGTGCTCGCCGCCAAGGGTGAACGCGAGGGCTGGGCCAGCACGTTGGACCAGTTGACCCTCGCCGAGCTGATCGACTCCGGCGGCTACGACCGGCACGTGCGGCGGATGCGCCGCCGCTACCGGGAGCGCCGGGACCAGCTGGTGGCCGCGCTGGCGGCGAGCGCCCCGCACGTCGGGGTCTCCGGCGTCGCGGCCGGCCTGCACGCCGTCCTGCGGTTGGAGCCCGGCACCGAGCACGCGGTGCTCCAGGCCGCCGCCCGCCGGGGCCTGGGCCTGGACGGGCTCGCCGACTTCCGGCACCCGGGGATCGGCCCGGAGGCCATGCCGGCCATGGACGGCCTGGTCGTGGGCTACGCCACGCCGCCCGACCACGCCTACCCGGCGGCGCTCGCCGCGCTCTGCGACATCCTGCCGCCGCCCGCCTGAACCGGCCGGGCCCGGGGCGTCCGGACCGGCACCGAACCGCCGGGCGACCGGCGCCGGCCGACCGTCCGGGGCGGCGGGCGAAGCATAGGGCCCCGGGCGGGGGAGTGGGGGCGGAACGCGGCCGGGGTGGTCCGCGGTGTCCGCCCCCGACTCGTGCGTCGGTACGGACCGGGGCGGAGCGGGGCAACGGAACCGGTACCGAGCCCTACGCTCCTTGGTCATGCGCAGAACACATTTGAGCCGTGTCGCCCTCGCCGCGTGCCCGGCCCTCGCCGTCGGTCTGCTCCTCTCCGCCACACCCGCCCAGGCCGACACCCCGTTGCCGTTCACGGCCGTCTCCGACCGGCAAACGACCGTCCGGGGCGGCGAGTTCACCCTGACCCTGACGCTCAGCAACCCGTACGACACGCCGATCCAGTTCGTGTACCAGAGCGTTCAGCCGACCTACCAGACCAGTCTGGAGAACGGCCTCAAGTTCACCGCCACGGCCTGCGGCACCCAGACCAACGGCTGCAGTGACAACGTCCACGGCGGGATCGCCCGGTACAACGTGCCGCTCGCCCCCGGTGCCACGAGCAGCTTCACGGTCACCTACACCGTGGCGCCGGACTCGACCTGCGGCGCGGCGACCAGGATCGACTTCTACTCCTACCTGTACTACGAGTACAAGGGGGGCGAGGCCAAGAACTCCGGCATCGTCGGCATCCCCGGCAGTCAGATCGCCTGCGCCTGACGCATCGCCCGACCGGCGCTCCCTCGCCGCTTCCCCGTCGCACCCCCACTGCGCATCCCCGATCCCCCGTCAGGTGCCGGCCGCCCCCGTCCCGGCACCTGACGGGCCGTTCGCGTGCCCGGATCCCGGCGGCGGTCCGCTCCCGCCGATGTCGTACGGGAGGTACGCCGCCTGTCCGCTGCCTACTGCCCGCTGTCCACGCGCGGGCGGGGTGTCGGTCGCGCGGGATCCGCGACGGGGAACGGATGTTCTCGCGACCCGGGGCCCGAGCGGAATGGGACTGCTTCAGATTCACCCTATCGGGGGGTAGTCGGCCTCCGCGCGGGCCCGGTCGGGCGATGGTGATCTAGGGTTCCCGATGGGCCGCCGGGAGACGGTGGCCGTGATCGCGATGAATCGCCAACACCACCATCGATGCGCGTATCTGATGATCCATCATGGCATCAGTCGGGGTGGACAGGGGTGACCTAGTCGCCGTCCGACCCTGACCGCGTGATCCGACCAGATGAATGGAGAACCCTGCCGATGCCCGTGGACACGAGCCCGGAGACAGCGCAGGTCCCGCAGCAGTCCAGCCTCACGACGGCCGCTGCCCGCAACCTTGCCACCACGACCAAGTCCGCACCGCAGATGCAGGAGATCACCTCCCGCTGGCTGCTCAAGGTGCTTCCCTGGGTACAGGCCGCCGGTGGCGCCTACCGTGTCAACCGACGGCTCACCTACACCGTCGGCAACGGTGTGGTCGAGTTCATCAAGACCGGTTCCCAGGTCCGGGTGATCCCCGCCGAGCTGGGCGAGCTCGCCCTGCTGCGCGGCTTCGAGGACGAGGAGGTGCTGACCGCCCTCGCCGACCGCTGCGAGCAGCGCGACTTCGGCCCCGGCGAGGTGCTCACCACCCAGGGCGGGGCCGCCGACCGGATCTTCCTGATCGCGCACGGCAAGGTCAACAAGATCGGCACGGGCAAGTACGGCGACGACACCGTGGTCGGCGTGGCCGGCGACGGCGACCGCTTCGGCGACGACGCCCTGCTGAACCCGGACGCCGTCTGGGAGTTCACCGCCACGACCGCCACCGCCGGCGTCGCGCTCACGCTGACCCGCCGCGACTTCGCCGCCATCCGGGACAACTCGCCGAGCCTCCAGGAGCACCTGCTCGGGTTCCTGGCCCTGCCGCAGCAGGCCCAGAACGAGCGCGGCGAGGCCGAGATCGCCATGTCGGCCGGCCACCACGGCGAGTTCGAGCTGCCCGGAGCCTTCGTGGACTACGAGCTCAAGCCCCGTGAGTACGAGCTGAGCGTCGCGCAGACCATCCTCAAGGTCCACACCCGCGTCGCCGACCTGTACAACGAGCCGATGAACCAGATCGAGCACCAGCTCCGGCTGACCATCGAGGCGCTGCGCGAGCGCCAGGAGCACGAGCTGGTCAACAACCCGGAGTTCGGCCTGCTCAACAACGCCGACTTCGACCAGCGGATCCAGACCCACTCCGGCCCGCCCACCCCGGACGACCTGGACGAGCTGCTCAACCGCCGCCGCGACCCCGACTACCTGCTCGCCCACCCGAAGACGATCGCCGCGATCGGCCGCGAGTTCAACGCCCGCGGCCTGTACCCCCACCACGTCGACCTCGGCGGGCAGCAGGTGCCGGCCTGGCGCGGGGTGCCGATCCTGCCGTGCAACAAGATCCCGATCACCAAGGAGAACACCAGCTCCATCCTGGTGATCCGTACCGGTGAGGACAACCAGGGCGTCATCGGCCTGCACCAGAACGGCATCCCGGACGAGTACCAGCCGTCGCTGTCGGTCCGCTTCATGGGCATCGACGAGAAGGCGATCATCTCCTACCTGGTCAGCGCCTACTACTCGGCCGCGATCCTGGTGCCGGACGCGGTCGGCGTCCTGGAGAACGTCGAGATCGCGCACCGCCGCCACTGAGGACGGCCGACAGCGGGGCCGGGCCGTAACCGGCCGGCTCGAAGATCGTTTGACCTGATGACGGACGGCCCGCCCCCGAAGGCGGGCCGTCCGCCTGATCGTGCCCCATCACGTCTGATCATGTCCGATCGCGCCTGTCCGCGTTCTCCGTGCGGGCCGGGCGGATCGCCCTGTTCTGATCCCGTCCCCGGCGACCCGAGAGGTGAGTGGAGCCCATGCCGCAGCGCCGGCAGTCCCGACGGATATCGCTGGACGGCGGTGGGGGTGCGGCCTCCGGTCGGCGGACCAGGCTGATCGGCGCCGCGGTCGGCGTGGTCGCGATGTGCGCCCTGGTCGGCGGCGCCTCGGCGGCCGGCGCCGGACGCCACGGCGGCGGGGAGCAGCGGCACGGTACGACCGTCGACTCCTGCGTCTGCACCGGGACGGACGTGTCGGTGCAGGTCGGGCCGGGCGGGGGCGTGAGCGTCGGGGTCGACGTGGACGTCCAGGTCGGCGTCACCGTCGCCCCGAAGGCCGAGGGCCCCGAGCTCCCGCGCTGGCACCACCCGTGCGGCGGGCACGGGGGCCATGGCGGGGGAGACGACCGGGACCACGACGGGGATCACGACGGGGACTGGTGGCACGGGGGCTGGTGGCACCACCACCATCACCACCCGTACCCCTGCCCGAGCCCCACGCCGACGCCGACGCCGAGCCCCACCCACACGCCCAGCCCGACGGCGGACCCGTCGCCGAGCGCCACGCCGACGCCCTCGCCGACGTCGAAGCCCAGTCCGGCTCCGACACCCGTCCCCACGCAGTCGCCGACCCCCGCGCCGACAACGCCGGTTCCCAGCAGGACACCCGGGCCCACCCCTCCGCCGGCGGCACCCGCGCCCCCTCCGCCGCCCGCGCCGAACCCGCCCGCGCCCCCGGCGCCGGCCCCGGCGGCTCCCCCGGCGCCGGCCCCGGCGGCTCCCAGTCCGGACGCGCCGAGCCCGGTGCGCCCGAGCCCGCCGTGGCCGACCCCGGCGGCGCAACCCGTGTACCACGTGCGGGCGGCGCAGCCGCCGGCCCCGCTGCAGCACCACCACAACGCCCCGGCGACGACCACCATGCTGCTGGTCACCGTGCCCGCCATCCTGGCGGCGGCGGCCCTGCGCCCGGGCCGTGGACGCGGCCGTTCCGGGCGGTCCTGACCGCCCCGCCGAGGCGGCCCGCCCCGGCCCCCGGTCCGGCCCTGGAGCCCGACCTGCCCGGCCCGGGGCCGGCCTCGACCCTTTGTTCCGTCACAAGCCGAGCCAGAGAAGGGAGTTCCCATGTCCGAATGGTTGGCGCTGGCCGTCGCGATGGCGGCGGCCTGTGCCGTCGTGGTGGCGGTGGTGGTGCTGCGGCACCGCCGGGTGGGCACCGAGAAGAACGTCGACGAGACCCCGGACGTCATCGACTACATCACGATGATGATCGGCGTGGTCTACGCGATCGTCCTCGGTCTCGCCCTCGCGGGGGTCTGGGAGGCGCGCGGCGCCGCCCAGGACGACCTGTTCCGGGAGGCGCAGTCGTTGCAGGAGGTGAGCGACCGGGCGGTGGTCTACCCGGCCGAGTTCCGCGACCAGGTCCGGGCCGACGTGGACGCCTACGTCTCGTACGTGGTGAAGGTCGAGTGGGACTACATGCGCAAGAACGGCGAGATCTCCGACAAGGGCACCGAACTGCTGGACAAGCTGCGGGTGGACGTCGCCACCCGGCCGCCGGCCTCCGAGCTGGAGTCGCAGTCCTACCAGCCGATCATGGACCGGATCAGCCAGGCCGACGACGCCCGCAACTCGCGCGGGCAGAACGCCGGGCCGACCATGCCCGGGGTCGTCTGGTTCGGCCTGATCACCGGTGCCGTGGTGACCGTCGGCATGCTGTTCGCGCTCCAGATCCGGCGCACGCCGAGGGAGTTGATCCTGGCGGGCTGCTTCAGCGCGCTGATCGCGTTCCTGCTGTTCATGATCTGGGACTTCGACGATCCGTTCGGCCGGAGCGTCTCGGTGACGACCCAGCCGTTCGTCGACCTGTTCCCCTCCCTCGGGCTCAAGGGCTGAGCAGGGCCCGCCGAACCTCGCCGAAGCCGGTGGGCCCGCGCGGATCTGCGCGCGGGCCCACCGGCGTGCCGGACGTCAGCGCAGGCTGCCGTCCATGGAGTTGAGCAGCGTGCCGGAGGCGTCGTCGTTCTCCAGGGAGAAGGCGAACAGGCCGCCCAGGCCCTTGCTCTTGGTGTAGGCCCCGCGCGCCTGGATGGCCTGCGGGGTGTCGCCGGTCCAGAAGTTGGTGCCGTCGTAGACCCAGCTGCTCTCGGTGATCGGGTCCCAGTGGGTGGTGGCGGCGGTCGGGTTGAGCTCCTTCCAGGCGGCCAGTCCGGCCTCCTGGCTCAGCGGCTTGGCGGCCGTCGGGCCGGTCGCGCTCTGGTACAGGCCGTAGTTGGAGCCGGCCGGGACGCCCGTCCAGCCGCGCCAGTAGAACGGGATGCCGAGCACCAGCTTGTTGGCCGGGAAGCCGCCGGGGATGCCGTACTCGGGCAGGCCGGTGGTGTACGCGGCGAGCATGGTGTCCACGTTGTACTTGCGGGTGCCGGGGGTGATCGGCGTGGTCGGGTCGGCCGGGCTGTCGTGCAGCGGGTCCTGGTGGTTGGTCGGGCCCTTGGCGTCCCAGGCGCCGTGCATGTCGTAGGACATGACGTCGGCGTAGTCGAGGTAGTTGCCGATCTTGTCGGTCTCCAGCTGGGCGATCTTGTCCTGGCCGCTGGGCAGGGCGGCGGACAGCAGGTAGCGCTTGCCCTGGGCGGAGCCGAGCGCGTCCAGCTGGGTGCGGAACTCCTTGAGCAGGAGGGTGAAGTTCTGCTTGTCGGCGGGGGAGTAGTGGTTGCCGGTGTGGCCGCCGGCCGAGCCCGGGTACTCCCAGTCGAGGTCGACGCCGTCGAAGATGCCGGCCGCCGTGGCCGCGCCGCCGGAGGCGTCGCCCGCGACGCCGGTCGGCAGGTTCCCCTTGAGGAACATGTCGACGCAGGAGGAGACGAAGGTCTTCCGGGAGGCGTCGGTGGCGGCCGCGTCGGAGAAGTACTTGGAGTACGTCCAGCCGCCGATCGAGATGGTGAACCGCAGGTTCGGGTACTTGGCCTTGAGCTGGCGCAGCTGGTTGAAGTTGCCCTTGAGCGGCTGCTCCCAGGTGTCGCTGCTGCCGTCCACGCTGGTGCCGGAGTTGTAGTCGGACTGGTAGTCGGCGTAGGCGTCGCCCGCGCCGTCACCGGCGTTGGGGTTGTTCTCGTTGGTCGAGTCGGAGGCCTTCACCGCCTGGAAGCAGGTGAGCTTGGTGGGGTCGATGTTGGCGAACGCGTAGTGGATGACGTCCAGCTTGCCCGCGGCGCCGCTGGTGTCGACGTTCTTCGGGTAGTACGCGTTCTCGTAGACGCCCCACTGGTCGAAGTAGGCCGAGCGGACGGGCTGTTGCGCGGGGGCGGCGGCCGTCGTGGTGCTCACCGCGGCGGACTGGGCCGAGGCGTGGGAGCCGGAGTAGCCCTGGACGCTGAAGGTGTACGCCTTGCCGGGCAGCAGTGAGCTGACGGCGACGGAGGTGCCCATCGAGGTGGCGACCAGCTGGCCGTTGGACCACACCTTGTAGGCGATCGGGCCGTCGCCGGTGGTCAGGGTGGAGGGCTGCCAGGTGAGCACCACGGCGCCCGCGGTGACCTTGCTGACGCCGACGCCGGTGGGCGTGGTGACCTTGCCGTCCCCGGCCGGGCCGCTGGCGGTGGCCGTCGCGGTCGGGCTGCCGGACCCGGTGGGGCTGCCGGTGGCCGTCGGGCTGCCGCTCGCGGTGGGGCTGGTCGAGGTGGTGGGGCTGCCGGACGCGGTGGGGCTGGTGGAGGCCGTCGGGCTTCCGGTGGCCGTCGGGCTGCCGGTGGAGGTGGGCCCGGCCGGGCCGGTCAGGCTGAGGTCGTCGGCGTAGTAGGCGCCGGTGCCGTACCAGCCGTGGGTGAAGACCGTCACCGAGGTGGTGGTGGCGCCGGTGGTGAAGGTGGTGCTCAGCTGGTTCCAGCCGGTGCCGCCGGGTGTCCACACCGAGGAGTTGACGCCCGTCCCGGTGGCGCCGAGGTAGACGTAGCTGCCCTGGACGAAGCCGGACAGGGTGTACGCGGTGTTCGGCTGGACGGTGACGGTCTGCTGGCACTGCGCGGTGTCGGAGGCCGAGGCCGCGCCGCTGAGCGCGTAACTCCCGCCGTGTACCGGAGTGGTGACGACGGAGCCGTTGGCGCAGGTCCAGCCGGCCAGGGTGCCGGCCTCGAAGTCGCCGTTGGCCAGCAGGTTCACCGGGGCGGCCGAGGCGGGGCTGAGGGGCAGGGCGAGGGCGGCGCCGCTGGTGCTGAGCGTGGCGGCGAGGGCCAGGGCCAGGGCCCGTCTGCGCGGAGCGGTCCGGCGCCCGGCGGCCTGGGTGGGCCGTGCGGGCATGACGCGGTCGTGCATGCGGTGTGTCCTCCGGATGTGTGGGGGTTCCGGCGGTGCGTGGCCCGGGGTGGGCCGGGGGAGCCGCCCGGGCGCTGTGGGGGCGCGCGGGCAGGTGGAGCGTGCCGACGTACGGACGGCGAGCGCGGCGGGCCGGCTGACCCGCTCGCGTCACGACATCACAGATTGGACTGGACCAATATTCGCCGTCAAGGGTGTCCGCCCGCTGGACCGTTCCGGGCCGCCGACGCCCGGGCCCGGTAGGTTGACCGCTGCGGAGCAGGCCCGCCGAACGGAGGACTCGCGATGGACAGCCAGGACTGGGACGACCGCTACGCCGCGACCGAGCTGGTGTGGGGCGCGGAGCCCAACCGCTGGGTGGTCCGCGAACTGGCCGGCCTCACCCCGGCCCACACCCCCGGCCACGCCCTCGACCTGGCCGCCGGCGAAGGCCGCAACGCCATCTGGCTGGCCGGCCGGGGCTGGGAGGTCACCGGGCTGGACTACTCCGCCGTCGCCCTGGAACGTGCCGAGCGGCTCACCGCCGACCTGCCCGACGAGGTCGCCGACCGGCTCACCTGGCGCCACGGCGACGCCCGCACCTTCGAGGCCCCCGCCGCCGGCTACGACCTGATCCTGGTCGCCTACCTCCAGGTCCCCGCCCAGGACCGGCGGGCCGCGCTGCGCCGCGCCGCCGCCGCGCTCGCTCCCGGCGGCACCCTGCTGGTGGTCGGGCACGACCTGAGCAACCTCACCGAGGGCGTCGGCGGCCCGCAGGACCCGGCCGTGCTGTTCACCCCGGAGGACGTCCTCGCCGACCTCGCGGACCGCGGCCTGCGCACCGTCCGGGCCGAACGGGTGCACCGGACGGTCGGCCCGGAGCCCGGGCACAAGGGCGAGGGTGACGGCGTCGCGGTCGACGCGCTGGTGCGCCTGGAGCGGGGTGCCGAGTGACGGGACAGCGAGTGGCGGGGGACCAGGTGATCGGGGGCCGAGTGGTGGGGAGCCGAGTGGTGGAGCACCGAGTGGCGGCGCGGCCGGCCCGGCGCACCCTGCTCACCGGCCTGGCGATCGCCGCTCCGGTGCTGCTGGCGGGCTGCTCGGCCTCCTCCGGCAAGGCCGGCCGGAAGGCGGGCAAGGAGGCCGCCGCGGCCAGGGCGAGCGACGCGGGTGGTGAGGCCCTGGTGATGATCATCCGGCACGGCGAGAAGCCGGACGGCAGCCACCCGGGACTGGACGAGAACGGTGGGCACGACGGCAAGTCCCTGACCGAGCGCGGCTGGTCCCGCGCCCGGGCGCTGCCCACCCTGTTCGCCCCGCCCGCCCCCGGCCTGCGCACCCCCGCCCGGATCCTCGCCGCCGCCGACCAGGGTCCACTGGCGGGGGCGCACCGGATGCGGCAGACCGTCACCCCGCTCGCCGCCAAGCTCGGGCTGACCGTCGACACCGGGTATGCCGAGTCCCAGGAGACGGCGCTGGCCGGCGCCGCCCTGGCGGGGCCCCAGCCGGTGCTGATCTGCTGGGAGCACTCGCGGATCCCGCGGATCGTCGAGGCGCTCGGCGCCGCCGGCAGCGGCGCGCCCGCCACCTGGCCGGACCGCTTCGACCTGGTCTGGGTGTTCGCCCGCCCGGCCGGCGGGGCCTGGACCTTCCAGGAGGTCCGCCAGCACCTGCTGGACGGCGACGCCTGATCCGCCTGCGGGCGTACGCGATATGACGAAGCGTCAACTAGCTTGTGAGTCATGAGGACTCGCACGTTCTTCACCGCCGCGGCCGTCACGGTGCTGCTGCTGTCCGGCTGCGCCGAATCCGGCTCCGAGGGCGGGCCGCAGCCCCGGCCGACCCGGGGCAGCGGCGCGCCGCCGACCGGGGGCGAGCGCCGGGCCGACGGCGCCGAACTGCTCTACCGGGCCGAGGGCGGTCGCAGCGCCCAGAACCCCGCCTTCGCCCCGGACGGCCGCTCGGTGCTGCTGACCGAGTTCAGCGAGGGCTACAACAAGGGCGCCGCCGCCCTCGGGGTGCTGCCGCTGGACGGCGCCCGCACGCCGCAGAAGGTCCTGGAGGATCCCGACAAGGCCGCCGTCAACCTCCCGGGCACCAGCTGGAACGCCGCCACCGGTGCCTTCACCTTCGCCACCGACCGGGAGTCCGGCCACGACGAGGTCTGGCTGATGACGCCCGGCGGCAGCCCCGAGCGGGTCACCCGGCACGAGGACAACAGCGGCTACAGCGAGCCGAGCTTCTCCCCGGACGGCGTGTGGATCGTCTTCCAGGAGAGCTGGGAGCCGGAACACGCCGCCGTGCACGGCGACGACGCCGAACAGGACTCGCTCTGGAAGGTCCGCCGCGACGGTGGCGCCCCCCTCCGGCTGGTCGACGGCAAGGGCACCGGCACCGACAACCGGCAGCCGAACTGGTCGCCCCGGGGCGACCGGATCGTCTTCCAGCGGCGCGCCGCCGGCGCCGAGAACTGGGCGCTGTGGACGGTCGGCGCGGACGGCACCGGCTTGCGCCAGGTCACCGACGTGCCGGGCGAGCACACCGATCCCACCTGGTCCCCGGACGGTCGGTACCTGGTGTTCTCCTCCGACCTCGGCGGCCTGCCGAACGCCCAGGTCTTCGTGGTCGCGGCCGACGGCGGCCGCCCCGTCCGGGTGACCGGCGACGACGGCTCGTACGACGGCGCGCCGAGCTGGTCCCCGGACGGGAAGTGGATCGCCTTCGAGTCCGCCCCGGGCGGCGAGGCCAACCCCGCCGCCCTCTGGCGCATCCCCGCGCCCGCGCTCTAGAAGGCTCCTGAAGATCTTGTTGGTGGAGGGGCTGTCCCGGTTGGGGACAGCCCCTCCTGCGTTATGTGGTGGTGGGGGTGATGGCCCAGG
>NZ_JBIWAP010000020.1:0-177948 GCF_044760075.1 Kitasatospora sp. NPDC098663
GGCGTACCTCGTCCCCGGCGAGGGCCTGGACGTCGATGTGGCGCGCAGCTACATCGCCGAGCGGCTGCCGGCCTACATGGTCCCGTCGGCGTTCGTGGTCCTGGAGGCGCTGCCGCTGACCGTCAACGGCAAGCTCGACCGGCGTGCGCTGCCGGCACCCGAGTACACCACCGGCACGGACCGTACGGCCCGGGGGTCGGTGGGTGTGCTGGAGGAGGTCATGTGTGAGTCGTTCGCCGAGGTCCTGGGACTGCCCACGGTCGGTGTGCACGACGACTTCTTCGCCCTGGGCGGCCACTCGCTGCTGGTGGTCACACTGGTGGAGAAGCTGCGGTCGCGGGGTGTCTCGGTCGCGGTCCGCGACGTGATGGGCAGCCCGACGGTGTCCGGTCTGATGAACACGCTCAGCCTGTCGTCGGTCCAGGACTCGCTCGGTACGCTGTTCCCGATCCGGACCGGCGGTGACCGCCCGCCGATCTTCTGCGTGCACCCGGGCGGCGGCCTGAGCTGGTGCTACCTGCCGCTGGCCCGGCACCTGCCCGAGGAGTACCCGCTCTACGGGCTGCAGGCTCGGGGCCTGGACGGGGCGACGCCGCTGGCGACCTCGGTCCGGCAGATGGCGGCGGACTACATCGAGCAGATCCGCTCGGTGCAGCCCTCCGGTCCATACCACCTGCTGGGCTTCTCCTTCGGCGGCGTGCCGGCGCACGAGATCGCCGTCCAGCTCCAGGAGCAGGGCGAGGAGGTGGCGTCGCTGATCCTCCTGGACGCCTACCCGCCGGAGCCTTCCGCGGAGGAGCCGGCCGGGGAGGCGTCGGCGGCCGCCGACGCCGAGCCGGGGGAGGAGGGGCAGGCCGGTCCGGAGCTCTGGGCGGAGATCATCAAGGCGGAGTTCGGGCACGTGCTCAGCGGGTTCTCGGACGACGAGATCGCGATCCTCACCAGGCTGTTCCAGAACAACCTGGATATCCGGGACACGCACGCGCTCGGGCGGTTCGAGGGCGACGCCCTGCTCATCGTCGCGACCGAAGGAAAGCCGGAGGGCGTGTCCAACTTCGCTCGGTGGGCGGACTACGTGGCCGGCGAGGTTGCCGAGGCGCCCGTCCCGTCCGCGCACTCCAATCTGGTCGCGCCGGACACCCTCGGTCTGGTCGCGGAGGCCCTGGTGGCCTGGCTGAAGTCGCGGGGCTGCTGACCGCGACACGACACCGGCGCAGGAAACTCCGGCGGCCCTTCTCGCACCCCCTTCGGGAAGGGCCGCCGGTCCGGGTTCGTGTGCTTGCCCGGACCACCCGAAATTCTCCACCTTGATTTGCCGTCATATTTCGTACCGCCCGATCGCCCGGGCGGTTCCATCGATTACCGAGGGGATTTCGCCTTGCTCACCGAAGAAATAACCGGGACGGTCTCCGGCCGGACGCGTCAGGATGTTCGGACGATGGTTCCGAAGCGCCTGCTGATGTGTCCGCCCAGCCATTTCGACGTCAACTACTCGATCAATCCCTGGATGGTTCCGGAGAAGCCCACCAGCAGGGACCTGGCGGTCGCCCAGTGGGAGCAGCTGCGCGACCTGTACGTGGAACTCGGCCACACGGTCGAGGTCATCGCACCGGAGCCCGGCCTGCCGGACATGGTGTTCGCCGCCAACGGCGCGACGGTGGTGGACGGCCGGGTGCTGGGCGCGCGGTTCCGGCACGTGGAGCGCGTCGCGGAGGGGCCGGCGTACCTGCGCTGGTTCCAGGAGAACGGGTTCGAGTCCGTGCTCTGGCCCGAGTACATCAACGAGGGCGAGGGGGACTATCTGGTCGCCGGGCGACTGATTCTGGCCGGCAACGGATTCCGCACCGACCGTCGCTCGCATGCCGAGGCGCAGGATTTCTTCGGTCGCCCGGTGATATCACTGACCCTGGTCAACCCGCGGCACTATCACCTGGACACCGCGCTCAGCGTGCTCTCGGACGATGAGGTCATGTATTACCCGGAGGCGTTTTCCGACGCCAGCCGGAGGGTGCTCGAGGCGCTGTTCCCCGACGCGATCAGGGCGAGCGCGCAGGACGCGGCGGTCTTCGGCCTGAACGCCTTCTCCGACGGGCGTCACGTACTGCTGCCGCAGTCGGCGGTGGGGCTCATGGACCAGCTGCGCGAGCGCGGCTTCGAACCGATCGGCGTGGACCTGACGGAGCTGCTGAAGGCCGGCGGCAGCGTCAAGTGCTGCACCCTGGAGCTCCGCGCCGCGTGATCGGGGCGGTCGTTCGACTGCGGCGCAGCTGCAGTTGAACGCCCTTCGCACAGAACCTGGTTGATCAGCGCTGGTGCCCGCGATACCTTCGATGGGCGCCAGGCCGGGGCACCGCTTCCGCCGGCTCACAGGGTCTGCCATCGATGCCGGGCCCGCCCCGGTCGCCCAGCGGCGCCGGCCGGCCGATCACCCGCGCGGCCGTCACATCCACCGCACGTCCAGCGTCACGCCGTATCCCGCCCACGAGGGACGGGGCACACGGCAGGGGCACCGAGCGGACAGCGCGCGCAATTCGCCGTCTCCCTCCACCACGCGGGTCCTTCACGGACACCTCCCACACTTCTGGAGAGCCATGGGTACCACCGACGTCGACGTCCACCACACCGACGGCGGACGTCCGCTGCCGACGATCGTCTCCGCGGCGGGGTTCGTCGGCGAGATGCCCGGTCAGGTGAAGGACATGGTCGGTCAGGTGAAGGACGTGGTCGGCGGCGACGACCCGAGGGCCGTCATCTGGGAGGTCATCCGCGGTCAGTGGAGGTTCTCGGCGCTGTACGCGTTCGTCGAGCTGGACCTGGCCCGGTGGTTGAGCGAGCGGCCGATGGGCGTGTCCGAGCTCGCCGGGCTCTGCGCGTTGGACGAGGGCGCACTGGCCCGGCTGCTGCGGACCAACGCGACCCTGGGCGTGGTGCGCTCGGTCCCGGACGGGAAGGGCGGCTCGCGGTACGCGCTGACCGAGGCCGGGCGGACGCTCGACGCGGGCGACGAGCGCTCGATGCGCTCGGTCGTCATTCCCCAGGGCGCTCCGGACTTCATGGACGCGATGGGGGCGCTGGCCGACGCGGTGCGTACCGGGAAGTCCCCGTTCGGAGCGAAGTTCGGCTCCTTCTACGCCTACCTCGACAGCCACCCGGAGGCCCGGCAGCACTTCGACGCCCACATGGTGACGCGTTCGCGGGCGATCGCCGAGGCGGTCGTCGCGCGCTACGACTTCGCCGGGATCGGGAGCTTCGCCGACATCGGCGGCGGGGCGGGCACGATTTTGGCGACCGTGCTCCACGCCAACGCCGAACTGCACGGTGTGCTCTTCGAGTTGCCGTCCGTGGTAGCGGGGGCCCAGGCGTTCCTGGCCGCCGAGCTGGTCATCGACCGCTGTGAGGTGGTGGCCGGCGACTTCTTCAAGGCGGTCCCGACCGCCGACGCCTACCTGCTGTCCAACATCGTCCACAACTGGGCCGACGACACCGCCGTCACCATCCTGCGGAACGTGCGCTCGGCGATGCCGGACCACGGCCGGGTGCTGCTGCTCGACATGCTGCTGCCGGACGACGACCGGCCCCACCTGGGCAAGGAACTGGACATGCGGATGTTGGCCCTGCACCAGGGCGGCCGGGAGCGTACCGAGGCCGAGTACTTCGGCTTGCTGCGCGAGGCGGACCTGACCGTGCGCCGGGTGGTCGAGCTCCCCTTCGCGCTCAGTCTCATCGAGGCGGTTCCGGCGTGACGGCGGCCGGGACGTCGAAGCGGTAGAGGAGAAAGCCATGCGCTCCGCCTTGGTGTTGGGCACCGGACTGATCGGCACCTCGGTGGCGCTCGCGCTGGCGGCCCGCGGCGTCGAGGTGTACCTGTCGGACACCGACCGGACCGCTGTGCTGACCGCGGCCGCGCTGGGAGCGGGGCTGGCGGAGGAGCCGGCCGAGGTGGTGGACCTGGCCGTGGTGGCGGTGCCGCCGGGACGGGTCGGCGACGTGCTCGTCGACCTCCAGGCCAGGGGAGTGGCGCGGCACTACACCGATGTGGCCAGTGCCAAGGCCGGGCCGGAGCGGGACGCCGTCGCGCTGGGCTGCGACCCGGAGCACTACGTCGGCGGCCACCCGCTGGCTGGCGGGGAGCGGTCCGGAACGCTGGGTGCCCGGGCGGACCTGTTCCAGCGCTGCAGCTGGGTGCTCACACCGATGCCGGAGGCCGACACCGAGACGTTCAACACGGTGCTGGAGCTGGTCTCCCTCTGCCGGGCCATCCCGGTCGTGATGGAGCCGGCCGCGCACGACCGCCTGCTGGCGCTGGTCTCGCACGCGCCGTACGTGGTGGCCCGATTGATGGCCGAACAGGTGCGGCGGGAGGGCAACGGCGTCGTGGACCTGGCCGGTCCCGGGATGGGTGGCCTCGCCTGGACGGCGGCGGCCGACCCGGAGCTGTGGGGCGACGTACTGCGGGCCAACGCTACGGAGGTCGCCGACCTGGTCGAGGACCTGGCGGCCGACCTCCGTGAGGCGGCGGTCGGACTGCGGGCCCTGGACACAGCGGCGGAGTCCGGCCGCGAGCACGGCGACGTGATGCGCGGCCTGCTGGGCGGGCGGAGCATGGACGACTCGGGGATCTTCGGCGGGCGCGGTGGCCTGCCGGCGCGGTGCCGGACGGTGGCCGTGCCGATCAGCGACCAGCCCGGTGAGCTCGCGCGGCTGTTCGCGGACGTCGCGCTGGCCGGGGTGAACGTGGAGGACATCCGCCTGGAGCATCCGGCAGTACGGCAGACGGCGCTGGTCCACCTCGCGGTGGCCGAGGCGGAGGCAGGGTCCCTGGAACGGGCGCTCTCGGTCCGGCAGTGGCCGGTGAGACAGGCGAACGAATGTGCGATGGGGTAGCCGGTGCCCGGTACGCGGGCAGCCGGCCACCCCGGTGCGGTGGCTCAGGAGGTGTTCTCCCGGACCGTGCCACGGACGTGCTCGTCCAGCTCCTGGGCCAGGCTGAGCCAGGACTCGGCGACCAGACGGGCGAGCTGGCTGATGAGAGAGGCGGAGTGCGGAGGAACGGCGGTCATCAGGCTGTACCACTCCTCGGGGGTGATGGCGCTCTGCTGCAGCAGCCGCAGCAGCCGGCGTCCCTCCTCCTTGTGGCGTAGCGAAGGGTCCCTCAGCAGCCGCTTCATGATCGCGGAGCCGTCGACGGGCACCGGATCGGGCTTGCGCTCCACGATCTCGGCCGGGAGCTGCGCGTGCGTGCTCGTGTCTCCCGCAGGTCGGTCGGCAGTCAGGCGCACGGGGACCGGAGCCTTGCCCTCCCTGAGTCGCCGGCGCACGTCGCTCGCCGTGGCCGGCGAGATCCCGGCGATCCGGGCGACCTCCCGGATGGAGGCGTCCGGCCGAGACTCCAGGACCTCCGCAGCCTTGTACCGGCGGTCGGCAGCGTCGAGCGGACGCACCTTACCGTCCATGCCGACCCGTGCGGTCATCTGGGGCAGGCTGTCCGCGGCGGCCCGCCTGATCGAGGCCACAGCCTTCGCCCCCAGGCCGGAGGCGCGGGCGATCACCCGGTCGGACATGTTCGGCTGCGAGGCGATGATCCGCGCGGCCGCCGCCCGTCGGTCGGCCTGCGAGAGGGGGAGGCCATGGGTCACGTTCGCCATGACGGAACAGAGGAAGGCCTCGTCGCTCGTTCCGTCGAAGAACTCGACCTCAACGGTGGTGAAGCCTCGGGCCAGCGCAGCCAGCAGCCGGTGCATCCCGTCGATCACCCGAAGGGTGCGCCGGTCCACGAGGATCGGAGGCAGCAGAGTCTCCACGCCTGCCAGCTGCGCGATGTGCTCGTGGTCAAGCCCTCCCAGACGCGGTGAGTCCGCGGGGCGGAGGGAAGAGATCGCCAGTGTGGCGATCTGGTGTTCGTTCCTGGCGGGTGTCAGGGTCTGGTGGAGAATGGGTGAATTGATGGCATGGTGGTCGGTTCCTTCCTCATGAGTGCGCTCGAGCAGCTCGGCAACCGAGTGGATCACAGCAACGTACCCCCGTTGACAGTGTGTTCAGGAAGCCAGTTCCGAAGAACTCCGTCTCAGGCGTCTCGTCAGCGGTGCGACCATGTCGATATGTTTCATCGCGTTCCCCCCTAGCGCCGGGAAGCGTGGACATCTCCCGGCAAGGCCTTGTGGGCATGGCAGTGGCCAGCCTGCGGAACCTCCGAAACGTGCGCGAGGTGGTTCGTGGTTCAGCAGCCTGACGGCTGAGCCATCGTCACAAGAAGTGGCGCCTTTGTCGAGCGGGAGTTCGATGGGTGCGAACTTCCCATAGCCGCCGGATCCGCCGGAGCATTCGAGAGTGCCGGCCGGACCTGAGTGCCGGGGGAGGCCGCCGAGGTGGCCAACGCTGGTGGCCACCAACACCTGGTCGCCTGCTTGGTATTGGGCGGAGGGTGGTCTGGCTGCACCTGGCGAATCGTTCGAAGTTTCAACTGACGCGTGGCTGCGGTTGAACGGTTCGGCGCTGTCCCCGACCTTTGCGAGCCAGGTGACTCTCGCGTGAAGGCCTACGAGAACAGCACATGAGCTCCACTGGCGGCGAGGGCGCATCCGACAACTGCGAGGAGCACACCCGTTGCGCGCTGGGCGCTCGGCCTCGTCGGACTCGGCAACAGGCGGCGAAGTGGTTCCGGTGATCGCGTCCGGTCTGCCAGCTGCTGGTCATGACGGCGAGTCACCATGCCGCGGAAGTCTGCCGCCCAGAGGAGTCCGAACCCCGTGGCCAGCACCCCGAGCACCACGAGAACCAGGCCCGAGGTGGGGCTCGGAGGCCTGTCGGACGGCTGCGCGCCGGCGACCGCGATCACCGCGTGAATCATGGCATGCATCGCCGGGCGTTGCGAATGAACACGTCAACTCTCCGTGAACGCCCCGAGAGGTGCTCGTCCTGGGGTCGCGAATCCCCAGGCGCGAGGCACCCCTCAGGTGGATGTCAGATCCAGGCCTGCTGCAGCCAGGCCCCCGTCGGCGCGGCCGAGAGCGTCGTGGTGTAGTCGAAGGTGTTCTTGGAGGTGGGCACGCCCGCCTTCGCGCACACGATCGGGCCGGAGGTGTAGTTCGTCGACCCCTGCGAGATGAACCACTCCGCGCAGATCGGGCCGTTCCACGGGTCGTACGGCATGCTGGTCTCGATGTAGCCGGTGACGTGGTAGCTGCTGCCACCCTGCGGACACACCGAGATCTGGCCGTCCCCGGCCGAGTTCGACGTGGTCACGTTGACGCACGATGCGGTCGTCGCAGTCGAGCCTGCCGCCTGCGAGGCCGGCGCAGCCAGCAGCATGAGCGACCCGGCGGTCGCGGCCACGGCCATGGAACGCGCAATGCGATTCATCGTTCTCCTTGTTTCTCAAAAGCGCCGAATGGTTTTGGGTCAGCCCAAAGCCCATTGTTTTAGACGGAGTTGGAGATTGTTGACTTGTCGTCAATTCTTTCGGTATTCGAGCGATAGATCAACCGTCACCCTGCCACGTGCTGCGGCAGTCGACCCGCCCCTACCCCGGCGCCGACCGCGTCGACACCACCCCGCCCACAGGCCGAGCCCCGACAACGGAACTCACCAACGCCCTGGGCCAGACCATCTCGTCGGTGGTGCACGGCGGCTCCGGGACCGGCGACGCCACGACCGCCTACGGCTACGACCGCGGCGGCACCGTCCTGATCCAGGCGGCCGACCCGCACGGCACCAACGGTGTCAAGATCGGCACCGACGCCGCGATGACCGTCACCCGCCGACCCACCTACCCCTTCGGCAACCCGCGCGGCACCCAGCCCGCGACAGGCCAATGGGCCGGCACCAAGGGCTACGTCGGTGGCGCCAAGGGCGACGCCACCGGACTCACCAACCTCGGCGCCCGCGAGTACGACCCGTCCGCCGGCCGCTTCATCAACCCCGACCCAATCCTCGACCGGGCCGATCCGCAGCAGTGGAACGGCTACGCCTACAGCGATAACAACCCCGTCAACCTCAGCGACCCCAGCGGCATGCGCCCGGACGGCACTTGCGGCGGCTCGGGCTTGTGTCGAACGCCGGACGGCCACACCGTCGAGGAGGGCTGGAGCCTCCAGAGCGGCGGCTGGTCCGTCGAGGTCCGCAAGAGCGAATTGGCTTACCTTCCCGGCAACATCGGGTTCCCCGTGATTCCCGACTACCAGAAGGTTCTGAAGAAGACCGTTGATCAACTCGCCGAATACCAGAAGGAGCACTACCGCTTCGGCGTGAGCGCCGTAGAGGACGAAACGCAGTACCGGGCAGCGGCACTCAATGCCTGTCAGGAGGTCGCCGCCTGCGACGACACCAGCGTCTACAACAAGCTCTGGGACGACCGGATGTCCTGGGAGCTCGAGAACTTCCCCGCATTCGGCCCCGCCGAGGGCGCCGGCTCCGGCGGTTCCATCCTCGCCGGGGGCAACTCGGCCAAGGGCGGCGTCCGCGGAGGGTCGTCCTCCCAGGGGAGCCGCGTCCGCGGCTGCGACAGCTTCCCGGTTCAGACGCTGGTCCTGATGGCAGACGGCAGCACCAAGCCGATCGGCGACCTCCAGCCAGGCGACGTCGTCACCGCCACCGACCCGCAGACCGGCGAGACCGGCGGGACGGCGATCACCCACAAGACCGTCACCCCGGACGACTCCCGGTTCACCGACCTCACCCTGGCCAAGGCCGACGAGAACGGCACCCCGGGCCCGGAGACCGAGCTCACCTCCACCGCCCACCACCCCTACTGGGACGACACCACCCACCGCTGGACGGCGGCGGAGGACCTCCGGCCCGGCGACCAGCTCACCACCCCGGATCACAGGCGCCTCGTCGTCGTCTCCGCCCGTACCTACAGCACCGAGCCCCAGACGGCCGACAATCTCACCGTCGCCGACCGCCACACGTACTATGTGCTGGCGGGTCGAACTCCGGTCCTAGTTCATAATGATGGCGGCACTCCGGATGTTGCACGTCTGCCAGACCTCTCTGGATTGAGCCAGGCCGACGCGGATTCGGTGGTGGCGCGCAATGGATTTGAACTGCAAGCCATCTCGGAGAAGTACGCCACCTATGTGGGGGGCGATAAGACCAAGCTGACGATTCGCTTGGAAGATGGCCGGGTGACGCGTACCTCTATGGTTGATCCTGGGTCGAACCAGAAAAACTATCCTCAGCGCTGGGATCAGAATGGGGAGAAGACTCAATCGCACGATCATGGAGAGTATCTTGGGTGCAAATAGCGACTTCATAGCCACCTGCGAGCGGGCTGCCGATATCCTCGGCGGGTTCGACGGTTACTTCATCGAGAGGCTACAAGTTGATTCCTCGTATCCAGGCGGGCGCGTCGACGTATTCCTTCGAATCGGTACAGATCGTCCAGATGTGGCGATCTCACTAACCGGAATCGTTGGCATATTTGCTGAGAATCTGCTCGAAATGGACGCCTCCTTCGTTGAGGGAATGACGGTGGAGTGCATCCCGGGCGCTGAAACTTTGTGGCCGCGTGGGCTCGAAAGGCTTGGCTGTCGACCTTCTGGATTTCCGGATGTTGCGCGATTGGTCCTCGCGGGGCCAATGGCTTTGGAGGTGATTGCACGAACGATTTCGATTTCGGTGGCTCAGGTGTACTAGGGTTCACCGGCTCGGGACTCTGCAATTAGTGGGCGCCTGCCGCATTGATATAGGCAGGCGCCCCGGCGCTTCTCGGGCGCCCGCCCTGAGCGAAGCCTCATCACACGTACTACGTGGTCACCGGCGACACTCCGGTGCTCGTACACAACTGCCCGCCGGGAGAGGCGCGGAGGAGGGCGAGAAGCCCGGCGATTCGACGGCGGAGAAGTTCAAGGACAAACCGGAGGACTCCGAGAAGCGCAAGGGCGCCGCCGATAGTCTGACCGGGACCGTGCTGAAGGACACACACAGCTCGCTGCCGGAAGGGAAGGAGCGTGCCAGCGTGGGCGGAATCCTCGAACTGGCCGTCTCGGTCGTGGCATACGTCAATCGGAAGCGGGGCCGAGGCGGACGAAGCGGAGGACGATGACGGAATTCGGTCCACGGACCGCGAATGGACGGATGCTGTACGCCTTCACCCGGGGGGACGGCGAGGATTACGAGCACTGGTCCTCCGAACTCCGGCAGGACGCGCAGGAAGGCGAAACCTGGCAGGACCTGCTGGAGGAAGCGTTCCACCGGATTGTCGAGCGGAGGTTCGGCCGGTCCGTGAAGCTCCGGCAGATCCTCAAGTTCATGGCGCGGAAGCGCCCATGGCCCTTGGAATCAAGTCGGACCTACGTCAAGTACTCAGCGGACAAGGCGGTTTCCGTCATCCTGTGGGCCGCAGGCGGCGCCGACGTCGAAGCCGTGGCGAAGCTCTCGCACCACGAGATCGTCGCCTACGAGCTCTACCTGTTCCTGGGCCTCGTCAACGACCTGAAGCTGTCGGACGCAGAGCTGATCGACCTGATCACCGACGCCGAGCGGTTCTCGGCGCACCCCGCGGGACTCCCGTACCAGATGCACCCCGGAAGGTCCGGCGAGGAGGGCTCCGAGGAGGGGGCCGCCGAGCGCGGGACCGTCACGGGGCCGTGGGACGTCACGGAACTGGCCGAGCCCCGCCGAAATCGGCTGGACCTGGGCGCCCTGCTGGTCCCGGTGGTGGAGGGGATGGAGATCCGGCCCTTCCGGCACAGCGGGGTCATCACCTCCGTCGCGCTGGTCGTCGGCGGCATCGAGCTCACGCTCTCGGCGTTCGCCGAGGACCGCTGGGACCGGATCAGGTCCGGTCTGCTCCACAATCCCACGGTGCTGGAACGCGGAGGCCTGCTGGAAGAGGTCTCCGGCTCTGTGGGGCCCGAAGTCCGGCTCCAGTTCCCGTTCGAGGAGGACGGCATCCGGAAGCCCCATCTCCGGCGCGTGCTGGGGGCCGATGGGCCAGGCTGGTTCTGCAAGGCCGACGTCGCCGGGAAAGACGTCTTCTCCCCGGCGAGCCGCGAGCTGGCGGACCGGCTCTTCGCCGAGGTGGTCGTGGTCCTCGGTCCCGACCCCGCGCACCCCGCACAGCCCTGCCCCTACCTGGGTAGTCACCGCCCTATCACGAGGAACCTGGAAGGCGTACATGCCTTTCGAGCCGGGCGCCTCGTCGCCCTCAACAGCTTCACCGACCCCGCGGCCGGATTCGCCATCCGGCAGCGGATCCACCTCGTCGACCGCGAGGGCCTCCCGCGCTGGGGCTCAGGCCAGCACCGCTACCACGCCCTGGAGATCGAGCGCGGCCCGGGGGCCGACATGATCGCCGGCTGTCACTCACCGGATGGCCCGCTGCCAGTAGCAGTGTCGTCGCGTGCCTCATCCATGGAACCGGCCGATGTTGTCGGTACCGGGAACTAGGCTTTCGAGACCGCCATCGACAGGGGGGCTTCGTGTACGACAACCCGCTGACCGTCGACGTCCCGCTCGGCCCGTTCGCGGGGACACCGGTCACCGTTCACTCGGCCAAGGGCAGGAACGCCAAGCTCCACACCACGATGGACTGCTCCCAGCGCCGGACCGCAGCGGTCACGGAAGCCAGGGTCTTGCTGGACACCGCTACGGTCGGGCGGTTGTGCGCCCAGTGCTGGTCCTGGGGGCCGTGGACGAGGTCGGGGAGCGGGCTGGGTGTCTTCCTGAGGGCGCTCGGCGGAGGTGGGCTGCTGTCCCAACTGCAGTGCTACGACGGGACCGACGAGGACGTCGGCTGGAACAGCGGGGAGACCCCAGCTGCGGCTGGCCTGCTCCGCTCGGTGACCGCGCATCAGGAAGACGACGAGGACGACGAAGTCCCTGAAGAGGATGCCCGTCGCGACGCTGAGTGCTGCGGGACCGCGTCTTCGACCGATGGAGCGCCGCCGCGCAGAGCCTGCACCAGGCCGAGAGCACCGCGGCGGTGTTCCCCTGGCTCAGGGACTGGGCGAAGCCGAAGCTGACGGCCAAGAAGCACCACTTGGAGGAACTCTGGTGCCAGGCAGCACTGTTCGTCGACCCAACGGCACTCCTCGCCGGCGCGGCCGCGGCCGGCATGAGCGAACCCGACCTCCCGGTGAGCGATCCCGCGTTCGGAGCGCTCGGCAAGAGCGGCGAGATCGCCAAGGGCCTCGCGGCACTCTGGCGCGGCTGGCAGCACGAAGCCGCCCGCAGCGGGAACGGCTCCACCCGGCCGTCCTACGTCGTGGCGAACCTCCTGCACGGAATCCGGAGCAACCGAAAGGGGTACGAGCAGACCCGCGAGGCCGCTAAACTGCTCGTCGCCTCCTGGACGGAGTACATACGCACCGTCGTCGCCACGGCGGACCCCACGCCCACACGGCTGGTGAAGGTGACGCTGTCGGAGATCAAGGAGAGGACCCCGCACCGGCCAGAGCATGGCTTCCTCCACGACATCGACTCGTGGACGCTCGGCGTCCTGCTCACCCACCTCACCGACGCCGACTGGGGCCGCCGCACTCTCACTCTCCGCGTCCCCGCACTCGTCGCGGACCGACTCCTCACCAAGTCCTGGCCGCTGTCCTGCGAGCCCGTCACAGACGGCACCGAGCCCGGGAACAGCGACGCGCACAACCCCACGAGCCGCCTCCAGCCCGGAGTGTTCGACGACACCCCGGTCCTCGAACGCCGACCGGTCACCGTGGAGCACCTGCGTGCCCTTCGCGCCTTCGCGCCTTCGCGCCCGACGCCGACCGACTCTTCATCGTCTTCTCGACAAGCGGTGGGGCCGAAGTCCTGCCCTTGACCGTGATCGAGAAGCGACTAGCCGACGGCTGGCAGGGCGTGATCGTCGCCGGCGCATCCGACCTGCCGGCCAGCCTGATCAAGCCCTGGGCCGAGCGCATCGGCGCCCGGCCCGAGACGGGCACGTCCCTGTGGCCCCAACCCGTACCGGACGCGGACGATCCGCGCTTCGGCGCTGAACTCGGGCTGGAGTACGGCGAGCCGCAGACTGCCTGGCTCGCCTTCGACGACCGGGACCGCGAACGCAACCTGCGGCTCCTCGCCATCGCCCGCGGCGTGCACGACCTGCGCATCCTGGACGGAGGCCGCGATCGTGACGACCACAGTCGGACAATGCCCAGCGCGGTGTGGCACGGTCTGCTCGCCGAGGAAACCCTCGACCTCGAACCGTTCGAAGCCGCCACCGGAGGCCGGTGGCGAAGGGGAAGTGGCATCCCGCTCGGTGTCCTCACGGACGTCCAGATCTACACCACGAACGCCAACCCGCGGATCCAGGCCAAGGGCCACTCGCCCCTGTGCAGGCACTCCAACGAGCGCGGCGTCGCGGACGACGACGACCTCCTGACCCCCGCAGACCTCCTCGGCCGCGAGGACCTCGACCACCACTGGTGCAGCAAGTGCGGAGGCTACGCCGTCCGCAGGCTCACCAACACCCAGCTCTCCTACTACCGCGCGGCGCACCGCCTCCACGAGATCGCCCAGGACCTCGACAGCGAGCGTGGCGGCCACGAGCACCTCGACCTGGAGGAGACCACGGAGCAGCTGAGGGAGCTGGCCGACTGGCGCCCGCTCGGCCAGGACTCCTGGTACACGAGCGGATCCCGGCGCTGGCGGCGCATCGTCCGCGACCTCCAGGACAAAACCGAGGCCGCCCGCCCTCGCGAGACGTCATGACGTCCCGTCGCGATCGGCCCGTAGCCGCCCGAGCGCTGGACATAGCCCCGCCCATCGACCGCACGCCTTCCGTCACCGCCTCGCCGTACGCCGCAGGCCCGCGCCTGCTGGAGCGACTGGCCGCACCCCTGCGTCGGGCGGGCTGGGCCACGGGTGAGAGCTGGTGCGAGAGCGACGAGGCTGACGACAACCCCGAGATCGTGCCGGGCACGACAGAGCTGTCCCGCTCGAACTTCCACATCAGCGTCCACTGGGACCCCGCAACCGCCTAGCTCACCGTGGACGATCCGACCGACGGGTGGGACTGGGGCGAGGACGAGAGCTTGCCGCCCCTGTTCCCGCCCGACGACGGCCTCGTCATCGACCTCAGCGGACACCCGACTCAGGCCGCGAAGTCGGAAGCCGCGCGTCGGGCCTTCGCCGAAGCGGGACTCCTCGACGCCACCCGCATCCACCTGCCCGACACCGCCAAGGGGCTGCGCCGCGACCTGGTCATGCTGCTGTGGGCCGACTACATCAGCGACGCGATCAGTCGCCACCGCGGCGCGGACGACGGATCCGAGGCGATCGCGGCACTCGGGGAGGACTTCTCCTGGCGGGCCGGTGCCGGACTGCGTGCCTACCCGCTGATCGTCCCCGACCCCGTCCCCTCCGCCAGCGCCCGTGGCATCGTCGAATGGTGCTGGCGCCGTGAGAGCGACGTCGAGGAATGGCACTTCAAGATCCGCGACATCACGATGGCCCGCGCCGACATCGCCGCCACCCGCGCCGTCATGCCCCACGTCCACCCCGAAGGCGTCGACTGGCCGGCCGTCCGCGTCGCCCTCACCACACCCGCCCGCCGACTCGCAGACGGCAGTGTGCTCGGCGACATCTTCGAAGAAGGCTGGGCACCGATCCTCGCTTCCGTCCACCGCCAGATCGACCTCTGGCAGCGGGCTGACGAATCCCTCGGACCTGAGGCCGTTCTGCGGCTGCTCACCCTGCACGGTTCCCGCACGGAGTCGGTCGGCGAATGGTGGGGATCCGGCTGGTACGAGACCGCTGCCCGCCGCGCCGTCGCCCGCGCCGCGGGCAACGGCGGCCTCCCGCCCGCCTTCCCCGATGTCGAGCGGCTCGCGGACACCGCCGCCTGCCACCCCGACCTGCTCGACGACGACACGCTCGCCTGGCTCACCGAGGCCGTCTGGAGGGAGGAATCCCTCCGACGTGACGCCCTGCTGCCGGTGCCCGTCGCGCTCACTCTTCCGGACTGGGCAGCACAGGACTTGCTCGGGCTCCTCCGGCCGGGCACCGATGACGAGGAACCCGACCGCGCCGAGACCAGTGGCTCGTACCCGGCCGATCAGCGGCCGGGTACGAGGGCCTGACACCCGACCGCTCACGCCGCCTTGCCGAAGTGGTGGTCGACCGATGAACCGGGCAGCCCGGCAACCTCGGTGTCCGCCCGGTCGAGCGCGGAGGCCAGTGCCTCGACGGCTTCGTCTGCGGAGTCCTTGAGGAGGTGGCCGTAGAGGTCGATGGTGATGGCGAGCGTGGAGTGGCGCATCGTCTTGGAGACGACGGCGACGGGGATGCCTTCGGCGATCATGATGTTGGCGGCGGTGTGGCGCAGGTCGTGGGTGCGCCGTGAGGCGCTGTGGTTCGAGTGGAGGTGAGAGACCTTCGCCGCTGATCCTGTCGCAGCAGGACGGTGGAGCTGAGGGCAGCCTGATCCGGGTGACGCCGGGGAGGGTGGGAGCAGCCCTGACAAAGCCGGGACGGGCCGGTACTGCCAGATGGTTCGGGTCCGGCGAGCGGGATGGAGAGGAGTGCGCGAGGAACCGGCGTGTGACACCCCCTTGATTAGGCACCGGCTCGAATCTGGCAGATCTGGGCCGGGAGCGGTGCGTATCCCGTCGAGCATCTGGGCGGGTAACTCCCAGGACGGTAGGCATGAGCCGTCCAGGAGGCCACGAGGAAGGTCTGCGGCGTACTCGTGGCGATGCCGCAGGGGCATAGTCGGGCTCCTACTTCGTCGAGCGAACCACAGTGAACACGGGAACCGTCCCGGGTCTTGCCCTCCGCGTCACTTCCAGCGGCGAGGGTGGGGTTGGGCGCGTCGACCGCCGATCGGTCCGGGACGGGGCGGAGCCGCCGTAGTACTCCGAGGCCGGGAAAGCCGGCTGCATGGGGAAGGGCGGCAGCGGTTTCGAGAGGGGAGGGACGCTGCAATGCCGGAAGACGCGTCGCCGAACGGCGATGCTCCTCGTTCTGGTCCGGCCGGGCCGGGAGCGAGGGCATCGGAGATGCAGGCCAAGCTTCACCGTTGGGCGGTGGCCGATCCCGGCCGCCGGTTCGATGACTTGTTCAACTTCGTGTGTGATCCGGCGACGCTGATCGTGGCGTTCGACCGGGTCGCAGGGAATCAGGGTGCGCGCACCGCTGGCGTGGACGGCCTGACGGTCGCCGACGTCGCGGAGCAGGTGGGCGTGCCCGGGTTCCTGGACGACCTGCGGGCCGGTCTCAAGGACGGCTCGTTCCGACCACTGCCGGTGCGGGAGCGCAAGATCCCGAAACCGGGCGGGTCGGGGAAGGTCCGCAAGCTCGGGATTCCGACGGTTGCGGACCGGGTCGTCCAGGCGGCGCTGAAACTGGTGCTGGAACCGATCTTCGAGGCGGATTTCCTGCCGTGCTCGTACGGTTTCCGGCTCAAGCGGCGTGCCCAGGACGCGATCGCCGAGATCCACCACTTCGGCTCCCGCGGCTACCGCTGGGTGCTGGATGCGGACATCGAGGCGTGCTTCGACTCGATCGATCACACGGCCCTGATGGACCGGGTGCGTCTGCGAGTGAAGGACAAACGCGTCCTGGCGCTGGTCAAGGCGTTCCTGAAAGCCGGGATCCTCACGGAACTCGGCGAACACCGGGACACCATGACCGGCACGCCGCAGGGCGGCATCCTGTCCCCGCTGCTGGCCAACATCGCCCTGAGCGTGCTCGACGAGCACGTGATGGGGCCGTGGAAGCCGGGCGGGGCGATGTCGACCCACGGCAAGCGCGACTACCGGCGCGCCAAGGGGCGGCCTACGTGGCGGCTGGTCCGCTACGCGGACGACTTCGTCGTCATGGTGCACGGCTCGCGCGAGCACGTTGAAGCGCTGCGCGAAGAGGTCGCCGTCGCGCTGGCCCCGCTCGGATTGCGGCTGTCACCGGCCAAGACCCAAGTGGTCCACCTGGGCGACGGGTTCGACTTCCTCGGCTTCCGCATCCGGTGGAAGCGCAAGAGGGGGACGGACAAGTGGTACGTCTACACCTTCATCGCGGTCCGGCCCGTCCGGTCGGTGAAGGCGAAGATCCGTGCCCTGACACACAGGACATCGCAGCAGGACTTCGCGTCCGTGCTGGTCAGGCTTGCCCAGATCATGCGCGGATGGGCCAACTACTTCCGACATGCCGTGGCGAAGTGGACCTTCAGCAAACTGGACGCTTTCACCTGGTGGAGGCTCGTCCACATGCTGAGGGCGCGTCACGGCTGGAACTGGGGACAGGTCCGTCGACACCTCGCCGCCTCCGGGCGATGGGTGATCGCGGCCGACGGGGTCGAGTACTTCCGGATCCAGGGTGTGACGGTCTCCCGTTACACCTACCGGGGCAACAAGATCCCATCCCCATGGCCTCCTGCGAACCCCGCCTGACGGCAGAAACCGTGGAGAGCCCGTTGCGCTGAGAGGCGCACGGCGGGTTCGGAGAGCGGTCCGGGGAAACGGACCGGGAGCAATCCCGGCACCGCGCCCCGGGCCGACTCACCAAGCCGATCTTCGGTAGGTCGAGTTCGGCGGTGCGTTTGCGGAGCTGGTCGAGGACCCACTGCGGGCGAAGCGGTGAGCCGTCCGGTTTGGCGAAGACGAGATCGTCCAGGCGTCCTTCGGGGTGGGCGTTCATCTGGAGTGCGGCCTGGCGGTGGAGGGCGGCCATGGCTCTGGGGGAGAGGCTGATCCAGGCGCGGCTGGCCTCGGTCTTGGGCTCGCGGAAGAGGATGCCGTTGTTGTTGACGGCCGCCAGAGTCCAGCGCACGTAGAGCTTGCGGTCCATGAGGTGCACGTCCGACCAGTGCAGGGCCAGGATCTCGCCGCGGCGCATGCCGGTGCCGAGCATGACCTCGAACAGGTCGCTCAGTCGGTCGGCGTAGTGCTCCGTGTTGTGGCGCAGGAACGCCGCGGCCTCCTCGGGGGTCCAGCAGGTACGCTCCGCGGCGCGGGGCTTGGGCGGGACACTGTGCTTGGCCGGGTTGTAGCGCAGCCGCCACGTGCGCACCGCGTGGTGCAGGGCGTTGCGCAGCGTCGAGACCACCCGGTAGACCGTGACCCGCCCGCGGCCGGCCTTGCGCTGCGTGGCCACCCAGGCGTCGACGTGATTCGGCCGCAGGTCGGGCAGCCGGCACTGGCCGAAGGTGGGGATGAGATCCCGCTCGATGCAGTCCTCGTACCCGGCGTAGGTGTTGGGCGCGAGCTCTTCCTTCTTCGCCGCCAGCCACTGCCGCAGGAAGCTCGCCACCGTCGTACGGCGGTCCTCGTACACGCCGCGCAGCTCACCGTTCAGCACCGCCTTCATCTCCCGGGCCGCCTCGGCGCGGGTGGCGAACCCACCGCGTCGGCGGGTCTTCCGATTCCCGTCCTCGGAGGCAAGGTCGACGCAGTACGTCCACTTCCCGTGCTTCAGATCCCCGGCCAGCCGCGGACACCACGGCCCCAACTGCTTCCCTGATCCGTCCGAACAACCACACCGTCGGTAGACCCGACCACGCTGCGCACGCTGTCCCATGAGCTTCCCCTTCTCTCGGACTGGGTGGTGCTTCTGGGGCAAGAGTGGCTGCTGTTTCGGGTGTGGCGGCAGAGCGCGTTGGGCGGTGCGCGAAGCACGTCAGAAGCATCTGGAGAAGACACACTCAAGACGACACACCGTCCGGAAGGTCACCATCCGTGACCAGTGGGTAAGCGACCATGATCCGCCCGCAGGCGCCGGTCCTGCGGGCCGGCTGGCGACACCTGTACGAGCGCAGCCGGGCAGGCATGACGCCGCCTCCTGAAAGCCCGACAGATTCCGGTTACAGGCGGTACCTGCGGCGGGGTGGCCGGCCTGGGGACCGTTTTGGGACCACGCCTGATGAGCGCCCATGGACGCTGATGATCCGAACGGACACTTGTGCGCAAAGTAAACGCTGAGCCACGGTCAGCGCTCCGCAGCGCCACTTCCGTCGAGAAGTCCCAACTTACTTGCACCTCACGGTGGTTGATCAGCAAGACAGTCCAGACCTTGAGGTCTCGGCTGTCGACAATAAGTGAACCGCTTGACTGGGGGTCAAGGGGTCGCAGGTTCAAATCCTGTCGTCCCGACGTGAGTCGGAAAGGCCGCCGGCCGGGAGAAATCCCAGGTCATCGGCCTTTTGCGTGATGGGCCGTCAGGGGCTAGCGGAATTGGTTCGCACACTGTTTGGGGCCAATTTGGGACCGAGGCGACCCAGTGGCCTCCCGAGCGGTCTCGAGTGGGCCCGAAATGCCTGTCTGCTCAGCTACGCTAAGCGACCGTTGCCAATCTGTGATAGTCGATTTCCGGTCACGTTTCTGGTGGAAATCGGGCTTGTGTGGCGAGAGTTGGCCACGACTGACCACCTCTCAGGTGGCGGGATCGTGTCCAGCTCGACACAATCGCCCTTTGCTCGGATGCCGCGAGCGGTCTCAACGCTGTGCCACATCCAGGGCATCGATGGCTCTCCGTGACGATCTCCTGGGTGGAGGGGCCTGGCGCCGGTCACGAGCCAGCTGCGCGGGTACTCGCTAGGCTCGCGTGGACCTGAGGAGGCATCAGCGCAGATGGTCCGCGAGTTCACGAGGTACCGGTACTGGTCGGAACGGCAGATCCGCGCCCTCGGGCGGGACAACGGCCTGCGCCTGGGTTCCTCGTGGCGCCTCTCCACCGCGAGCACCCCGTCCTCCCTGTTCGGCATCTCTCTCCCGGTCGTGGGCATCCAGCGCGCAGAAGACCGCGAACGAAGCCGGAAGCAGGTGGCCGACCGGCTCGTGCGGGCATTTCGGGGGCGGATCGCCGTGACCTATGACGAGCCGCAGGTGCTGCTCGCCAGCGGGGTGGGGAAGATCGTGTTCTCGGCCTTCACCGACGGACCCGCCCGAGAGAAGGGCATCGTGCTCCACTCCCGCACTGAGAGCAGCTCCGGCCAGCGGGTCGACTTGTGCTTGTTCGGCAGTGTGGACAACATGGCCGATTTCGGCGCCGGCGAAGCGGTCGAGGGTAGCTCCTCGTCCGCCTGGTACGCCGTCGCCGAACTCCTGGCGAGCCGAGGTGCCCGGAACACCTCGCAGTGGGATGAGCCGGGACTCGCCGTCGAGGCGTTGAAGATCGCACTCGGGGACAGGGAGCGAGCCGAGGGTGGATCGTCTCAGGAGCCGTGGACGCGCCGGTGGGCGCTCGGCCATGCAACCGACGTGGAATGGCTGGCGGTGATCTACAGCGACGTCGCGCTCGACCCCGAGCGGTGGAACTTCGACGGCACCAGCCTCGAAGGCGTTCAGCGGATCATCGTCGGAGCCCCGATCTGGGTCCGCACGGCAACCCCGCAGGCGGTGGTGCGGTACTCGGAACTGCGCCGACTCTCCACCGGTCGGCCGACCCGGTGGCGCCGTCTGCTGCAGACTGGAACTCCGGTGCGCCCGCTCGCGGCTCTGGCGGCAGACGCCCCTCTCTCCGACACGGCGGCCGCGACCGGCCAGTCCGTCACGTCGTAGCTGGGTTGTGGCCCGTCCGCTGCCGGCCGGTGATTCTCGGAAGATCACCAGCTCGGGCCACCTCCCCGCTTCGCTGTTCCTCAAGCCGTAAACCAGCCTGCTGGCCAGCGATCTGAGAGAAAGTTCATCCGATCGAGTGGACGAACCGGTCGATGCTCGCCTCCTTGCCCCGAGCGCTGGCACTGTCGGTGTCGCACGTCGGTGGTTCATCACCGCCGCTTGCCTCATGCCGCCGTCGGCGGAGCAGGAAACCAGACGCGAGATCCCGGACACCCAACCTGTGGGTGTCGTCCGGCGTAATCCCTCTGCAGGCGTCGACCATTGAATCGTACGTAGCGGGTCGCATAGGGCGCCTTCCGGTTCCTGCAGCGGATTTCGCGCTGGCACGAGGGGGTGAGTCCTCGGGCGCGTGTCGCGCCCCGAGAGACGGAGGCGTGCCTTGCCGCCCGGCCCCGCCGGGAGAAGGACAGATCTCATGGCCGCCAAGCGACCAACCGGCATCTACCCGTACATCGGCACCCCGGCGTGGGCCAGCCACCTGGCGGAAGCCGTCGAGAACACCTGCGAGGACCTGGGGCTGGTGCCCCCGCCCCGCGCCGCGATCACGGAAGGCCTTGCCACCGCCCTTGGTGAGACCGAGATCAAGAAGCTCATCAGCACCACGCGCAGCAGGAGGATCCTCAACCCCACGGCGTCGCGGGTGGTGCAGTCGGGCAACGACCACGTCCTCCTGCTCATCTGCGATGTCCATGGCGCGGCCGTGGCACCGTGGGACCTCAACGACCGCACCGTCGGCATCTGGTCCCCGCCCAGCCCCGAAGCCACCAGGCGTGTCGCCGACCTGATCGCAGCCGAAACCGTGCTGGACGCTTCCGAGAAGGTCAAGAAGGCCGCGGAGAAGGAGCGCGATGCCCGTCGCCGCGCTCCCAGCGAAGACGCCCACTACGCCACCGCCCTCGCCGCTGCGGAGAGCAAACTGGCGGATGCCGCCCGCCAGGTGCGAGAGGCCGAGCATCGCCGGGCCGCCGTGCTCACCTCGCTTGGCAACCGCCTCCCGCGCCCCGTGGTGCGGGCGGCCGAGGAGGACGGTGCACCGATGGCTGCGCTCACCCTCGCCGAGCAGACCTACGAACAGGCCGTCCACGTTCAGCGCTACGCTGCCGACCAGTTGAAGCGCTTCGGCAAGACCCGCGGATACGACCTCGCCGAATCCCTGGTCGCCGCCGGCCAGCTCTCGCGCGGCATGAGCGTCCTGCAGCAGTGGGGCATCAGGAACACGGACGGAACCCTGTCCGAGCTGTGGCGGCTGGTCGCGGTTACCGCCAACAACCGCGCCCTGGCACGCCTGGATGTCTTCGGACTGCGCCCCGAGCACATCGTCACCGGCATGCCGCGGACCGTCGTGTCTCTGCCCTCGGACAAGCACGAACCCGGTGTGCGGCTGCTGAACCAGCGAGAGGCCCTCAACCGGCTCTCGCAGCGCCTCAACGAGGCCGACGCCGACGAGGAGACGGAGCCGGAGCACACGGCCCGGCGCGCCGCGAAGATCGCCACGGTGCCAATGGAGATCGTCGTCGGCTGCAGCAAGCCGGCCGCACTGGAACACGTGCTGCGAGGCCTGAACGTCAACGACCACCTCCGCGGGATCCAGCCCTACGACGAGGAAGCCCGGCTGGTCGCCCTGTTCGCGACCCTCGTCGACGCCTACGCCAAGGACGGCAAGCTCGTCGAACTGCTCGACGAGACATTCCCCACGGCCCAGGGCGTGGACCTCCTCGACGTGGACGGGGTGCGCAACGCCCTGACGGCGAATGGCCCCCTCGACCCCCTGGCCGCCCTGCTGCCCGCGGACGAGAAGGTCTCGCCGGTCACCCTGCGGGATATCGCTGTACGGGCTATCACCGCGCTGGTCTTCCCCGAGATTCCCGCGGCCGGGCCCGTCAACGGGAAGCGGCAGGTGCGGAACACCGGGGCGTTCTGGCCGATCGTCCGGGCGAGTATGCAGGAACCGGCGTGGAGCCAGACCAAGGCCCTGAACGCCGAGACCCGCACGCGACTGTGGTCGGCGGCCGTCGCCCAACTCTTTCTCCACCGGGCCAACATCCTCTCGGCGCTCGGCCTGTTCACGGTGACGGACGCCAGGGATGGCGCCAATCAGGACCCCCGGTCGCTCAAGGAACTGCTCCTGCGGGCCGAGGCCGGTGAACCGGCAGCGTGGGCCGCGCTGGTGCGGCGCATAATGCCCGCGCTGATCCACGCGCCCCAGCCCCTCGTCACGCCCGGCCAGGGAAGCGAGGCCGGCGCCGGGCGCAAGGGCGTACGCCGCAGTCCGGCCAACGCCGTCGCGGCGCTCACCATGGCTTACACGGCAGGCGCACAGAACGTCAGCCGCGCCCTCTTGCTGGCCTTCGCGCGATCCGTCCTTGAGCACCCCGACCTCGTCCTGGCGCCGAAGGCCCCCGACGGCGCCAGGCCGGTCTGCTACGGCGAGCGCGAGGTGAACGAGGACCACCGGAGTCCGATCGTTCCCGGCATGATCCTCGTCCCGGACTTCGACGGCGCACCCACCGGCATCGTCGTCGACAAGGCGTGGTTCGACGACACCTTTCCGTCGGACCTCACCCAGAGCACGAACTCGGGAAGCGGCTCCGGCGCCACGGCTGACGACACTACGGCCTCAGACAGCAGCACCAGCACCATGCCGGCCACCGCGAACGGGCAAGCACCGCAAGACCCCCGCGACCGGCTCGCCGTCCTGCGTCGGGAGATGCCCTCGCGAATCGAGCTAGTCGAAGGCAGCTACCGGATCGCCACCGCTGCCGCTCAGGAACTCATGACCAGGTTCAACGAAGCGATCGACCTGCGAACCAAACTGGGCGAGGACCCGCTCCCGGCCGACCAGCGGATCCAGTGGATGGAGAAGTTGACGGCGCTCCGCGACGCAGCGCATACCAGCGCTGCGGAACTGGAGAGCGTTGAGACGCTGATTCTAAAGATGTAGCTGGGGTGCTCCCGTCGTGTCCGGGGGCGAATACGGCAGCTGCGAGAGGGGCTCCCCTTGAGGGGCTTGGGAAGTCGGAGGGCCTCCGCCTCAGGGATGATATCTGTGCGGCACCATTACAGCGAGATCGATGAGTATCCCGAGTTCCACTCCTCTGTATGCGGTTGCGCACTGAGCGTTGCTGAGGGTTGCAGCGAAAGGGTACCGGTGGGGGACTTGTCGGGGACCGCGCGTCGTTCGCCACCGCCTCTGAGGTGTTTCTCGGTGAACGAACAGCGCGGGCTGTCTACCGTCTGACGTGCGGCGATGGCTATGCGCGGGCGACTGGGGTCAAGGGGCCGCAGGTTCAAATCCTGTCGTCCCGACAGTGATGTCGTAAGGCCGTTGGCCGGGAGAAATCCCAGGCCGGCGGCCTTTTTTGTTGATGGCCCGGCAGGTGGTGGGCGGCCGTGGTGCCGGCGTCTTGCGATCTTGTCTTGGAGCGCTTGGTCTGGACGGGGGAGATGCTGGAGCCGGTGGGGTCGTTCAGGGTGGCGATGGTGTCCACGTCGTGGTGGGGTGGTTGGTTCGGAGGGGAGGCGGGACTGGGCCTGGTTGTGTCGTGCCCATGGTGGGGTTCGGCAGGCTACCGTGGGGCCGGATGTGAGGGTGCGGCGGTGTTGGTCGGGTGCCGCGGTGGAGCAGGGGGTGTGGGGTGTTGGAGCCGGTGTCGTTGTCGGCGGTGGCCGCTGTTTTCGGCGCCGTGGGTGCGAGTGTGGCGAACGAGGCCGGTAAGTGGGCCTGGGAGTCGGCGGGTGCGTTCGTCCGTCGGGTGACGGGGCGGGATGTGCCGGCGCCGACCGATGCCGCCGAACGGGCCACCGTGGCACAGCTGTTGCTGGATGTGGCGGAGTCGGATCCCGTGCGGGCCAGGGCGCTTCGGGCCTGGCTGGGCGGCCAGGGCGGGGGCTGGTCCGGGCCGTTGGCGGCGCCTTCGCTGCTGCCGCCCTCCGACCGCTTCTTCACCGACCGGCGCAAGGTGCTGGCACTGTTGGACAAGGAGGCCGGACGGAAGGCGGACGGCACGCCCCGCGTCAGTGTCCTGTACGGGCCGCAGGGGATGGGCGTGAGTGCCGCGGCCGTTCACTGGGGTGCGCTGCAGCGGAAGCGGTTTCCGGATGGGCAGCTCTACGCGGACCTCTCCGGCGGGTCGCTGGCCACCGCACCCGATGCGGCCGCCGTGCTCCGGCAGTTCCTGATCCACCTCGGCATGCCGGCGGACCGGGTTCCGCCGGCCGCGCAGGACCGGGTCGAGCGGTTCCGGTCGCTGGTCGCCGAGCGGCAGTTGCTCGTCGTGCTGGACCACACCCGGTCGGCGGCCCAGGTCCGGCCGTTGATCACCGGGGCTCCGGGCGTCGTCACGGTCGTGGTGGCCCGGCGTCCGCTCACCGGTCTCGATGCCGTCCCGATTCCGGTGGGGCCGCTGTCCGACAAGGACGCCAGGCGGCTGCTCACGGACCTCGCGGGGAAGGAGACCGTCTCCGCCGCCGGACCCGCCCTGTCGGATGTCCTCGAACGGTGCGGCGGATCGCCCTTCGCCCTGCGTGCCGCGGCTCCCCGGCTGGCGTTCATCCCCCAGCAGCGCCGGGGCGGCCGGGGCGGTGGTGGCGATGGCGATCCCCACGGGGGTGATCCGGTGCGCGTCGCCGTGCAGGAGTCGTACGAGGCGCTGGAGCCGGAGGAGGCCCGGCTGTTCCGGCTCTGCGCCCTGCGGCCGTGGCCGGCTGTCGGTCCCGAGCTGACCGTGGCGGTCGCCGGACCCGGCGGACCCGCGGTCGAGCGCGCCGGTGTCCTGCTGGCGGGGCTCGCCGAGGCCGGTCTGGTGGAGGCTGCGCCCGAGGGCCGCTACCGCTACCGGCCCGCCGTGCGCCGGTTCGCCGAGGAGCAGGCGGCGCGGGTGGACGGTCTGGCCGCGTGCGCGGGTGCGGTGACGCGTGCCGTGGAGCACCTGCTGCGCTTCGCCGTCCGGGCCGACTACGCGGCGTTGCGGGAGCGTTGGCACGTCGGGCCGCTCTACCGCGAGCTCGGGCCCGGTGACTACCCGGACGCCGGTGCGGCGTTGGCCGCCCTGGCCGCGGAGGTGGGCAACCTGGTCGAGGCGGTGCTCGCCGCCGAGGAGTTGGCCGCGCCGGCCATGGCGTGCGAGCTGGCGGAGGCGTCGTGGGCGGTGCAGCTCAAGGCCGGTCGGCACGAGGCCCTGTTGCCGGCGCTGCGAGCCGCCGTGCGGGCAGCGGTCGCGCACGACCCGGACTCGGCGATGGCCGGCCGGATGCACACCCAGCTGGCGTTCGCCCTGATGGAACTGGACCTGCTGGCCGAGGCCGAGAGCTGTCTGGTCGACGCCTCCTCGGCGTTCGAACGGGCCGGCCACCTGCTGGGCCAGGCCACGGCCGTCGAGTCGCTCGGGCTGCTGAGGCTCCGGCAGTGGCGGTGGCAGCCCGCGTACGACTGCTTCGAGCGGGCCGACGGGCTGCTCGCCTCGATCGGCCCGGACCACGAGCGGGCGGGGGACGTCCCGCGGGCCCGGGCGCTGCTGAAACGGCACCGGGGGCGGGCGCTGCGGGGACTGGCCGAGTACGGGCGGGCCCGGACCTGGCTGACGGAGGCGTTGTCCGAATTCCGGCGTCTGCGCGACGACTACAACGCGGCCCGCACCCTCACCAATCTCGCGGAGACCTGGGCGGACACCTCGGCGACGGAACAGGCGCTGGCCGCGATCGACGAGGCCACCGCGATCCTGGACCGCGAGCAGGCGGAGCCCCATCTGCGCTACCTGGCGGGCCTGCGGCAGCAGTGCCTCACGGAACGGGACTGACCAGGACCGGGTGGGACGCGCCGCCGGTGCGCACCGTCAGCTCCGTCGGCGGCAGGGGTCGCAGGGGTCGCAGGGGTCGGGGGACGGCGGCGCCGTTCCATCGGGCGAACAGGGCCGAGGCGGCCGCCGCCGGGTCGAGCGTGCGGCTGGTGAGGCGGACGAATCCCCGGTCGCGCAGCAGCACTTCACAGGTGTCCGGACCGGAGACGAAGGCCGCGAGCGAGCAGTTCGGGTAGCGGGCGAGCGTCGCCGCGGCCCACTCCCGGGGCGGACCGATCCGGGGGTCGTCGGCCTCCCCGTGGCGGAGGATCGCGTCGGCCAGACCGAGGAGGCCCTGGTCGAGGGTGTCCTCGTGCACCGCGAGGTGATCGGAGCCGGGCCCGGAAGGCCCGTACCGGCCTTCGGTGACCCGCTCGATGGTGACCTCGTGCGGGCGGGGCCCCGGGCGGGTACGGACCCGGAGCGGCACGGTTCGGATCGGCGGCCGGTAGGCGGGGAGTGGGAGCAGGTCCAGGAGAGCCGGCTCTGTCGGTTCGGGCAGTCCCATGACCTCGTAGAAGAGCGAACGCAGCAGGCCGGCTGCCTCGCCGGGCGACGACGTCGTCAACTTGCCGGGAGCATCAAGAGGTTGATGGTCAGTCAGGAGTCGGTTCAGCTGTGGCAGCAGGGGGGAGTCCAGGGCGAGCCGGGGGGCTTCGCGGACGAAGGCCGCCACCGGCGAGCCGGCGCCCAGCACCTCGTCGGAGGCCGTGCCGAGCAGAACGGGGGTGCCCAGTGCGGCAGCGTAGTAGCTGACCGAGCCGAAGTCCCCGATCACCGCGTCGGCGGCGATCAGTGCCTGTCGCCAGCTGTCCAGGGGGTCGATCAGGATGAGGCCGGCCCGCTCGGCGCGGTCCAGCCAGAGGCGGACCTGGCCGGGGCCGTGGCCGTGCCAGATGTTCGGGTGGAGGACGGCCGCCACCCGGTAGTCGTCGACCGGGAGTTCGGCGGTGAGGCGGTCGAGCAGCCACGGCAGCGGGTCGTCCGTGCCGGCGTCACCGAAGAGCGACTGCGGGTTCCAGGTGGAGTTGAGCACGATGAGCCGCTGCCCGGGTCGGACGTCGAACGCGCGGCGATGGCGTTCCCGGTGCGGAAGGGCGGCCAGGATGCGGTCGAAGCAGGGGTCGCCGCCGAGCACCGCCGTCGGAGCGGCCTCGGGGCAGGCTTCGCGCAGCCGGCCGAGCTGCTCGGGGTGGGAGAGCACCATCGCCCGGGCGAGCGGAATCCCGTCGGACAGCAGCCACTCGGGCGCCAGGCCGAAGACCGGGGCATGCGGCGCGTTCGGTGTTCGGTGTTCGGTGTTCGGTGTTCGGTGTTCGGTGTTCGGTGTCGCGAGCGTTTTATTGTATCCGGTGCCGTGTGAGAGGACGACCAACTTCCCCTGGAAGTCAGCCAGTTCACCGCCGAAGCTGGCCGACAGGGCGAGGTCGACGGGTGTCTTCCTGGCCTGCTCCCACGGAAGTACCGGAACCCCGAGGGAGCTCAGCAGCTCGGCGACTCCTGCGCTGAAGGGGGACGATCCCGTGCAGGCGGCCAGCAGCTGGATCCTGAGGTCGTCGCGGAACAGCGGAACGACGTCCAGGAGTCGGGTCGCGGAGGTCACGTTGTGGACGACGAGGAGAACCCGGCGGCAACCACCGCGGGTGGTCCACCTCGAAGCGTCCTCGCCCACCGGAACCCGGATCCAGTCGGTCACCAGCCCTGCCAACCCGCCGCTCCTTCGATGCTCGCCGCCTCCCCTCGCGAGGTCCGGCCATTGTTCCACGGTGTGGATGTCGAGGCTCGGCCTCGGTCGGGACCGGTCGGTTCGGCCGGACCCGACTCGCGGTCAGGGTCTTCGCTCGGCGGCGGGTTGGGGGGTTGGGGGTGATTACGGGTGTTCGAGGCGGATGGCCGCGGCCGGGCAGACCGCGGCGGCGTCCTGGACGGCCTGGTGGAGGTCGGCGGGCGGTGCGGCGTCGAGGAGGACGACGATGCCGTCCTCGTCGCGCTGGTCGAAGACCTCGGGGGCGGCGAGTACGCAGTGGCCGGCGCCGCAGCACTTTTCCTGGTCGATGTGGATGAGCATGGCTTTCCCTTCGGAGGATCGGTTCGGACGCGGGGGCTGCTACCAGGCGAGGGGGAGCTCGTGGACGCCGTAGATGAGCATGTCGCCCCGGAAGCGGATCTCCTCGAACGGTACGGCCAGGCGCAGTTCGGGCAGTCGCCGCAGGATGGAGTTCAGCGCGATCTGCAGTTCCAGTCGGGCCAGGGGCTGTCCGAGGCACTGGTGGACGCCGAAGCCGAAGGCCAGGTGGAGGCGCGCGTCGCGGGAGAGGTCGAGCTCGTCGCCGGCGGGGAACTTCTGCTCGTCCCGGTTCGCGGTGCTGATCATGCAGATCACGCCCTCGCCCGCCCGGATCAGGACGTCGCCGATGGTGACGTCCTCGGTGGCGACCCGGGTCAGGCCGGAGTGCACGATGGTGAGGTAGCGCAGCAGTTCCTCGACGGCGCCGCCGACCGACTCCGGGTGCTCGCGCAGGTGGGCGAGCTGGGTGGGGTTCTGCAGCAGGGCCAGGATGGAGAGCGCGGTCATGTTCGCCGTGGTCTCGTGTCCGGCGACCAGCAGCAGCCGGCCCATGGCGCCGATCTCCTCGGTGCTCAGCTCGCCGCGGGCGACCAGGCGGCTGAGGATGCCGTCGTCGGGTTCGGTGCGCTTGGAGTCGGTGAGCTTGACCAGGTAGTCGGCCAGGTTCTGCTGGGCGATCCGCACCTCGTCGGCCGAGGAGTCGCGGCGCAACAGGACCCGGCTGCACTCCTGGAAGAAGCCGTGGTCCTGGTAGGGGACGCCGAGCAGCAGGCAGATGACCAGGGACGGCAGCGGCAGCGCGAACTCGTGGACCAGATCGCCGGAGTTACGGCCGGCGGTCAGCTCGTCGAGCAGTTCGTCGGCGATGCGCTGGACCTCGGGGCGCAGTGCCTCGACCTTCTTGATCATGAATTCGCTGGTGAGCATCCGGCGCAGCTGGGCGTGCTCCGGGTCGTCCATCCGGATGAAGGTCCGCTGGCCGCTGCTCAGCTGGCGGGCGCCGGCGCTGATGAACGGGAAGCCGGGCCGGGCGGCGTCCGAGCTGAAGCGGGCGTCGCTGAGCACGGCCTTGATGTCGTCGTGGCGGGTGACCAGCCAGCTGGGGGCGCCGTCCCAGAGGGTGATCCGGCTGATCGGTTCGTCCTGCTGGGCCTGCTGGTAGGCCGGCGGCGGGTCGAACGGGCAGCCGCCACGGGCGGCGGGGTGGGTGAACTGGGGGTTGTGAGCGGCGGTGGCCATCATGGGCTCCCTTCGCGGAGCGGATTTGCCGGTGGCGCCGAGCGGATGGGCCTGCGGTGCCGTGGGGTAGCGCCCGGGACCATTGCATGCCCTAAGCAACTAACTCACCGTCACGCTAACTCGCGGTCAGTGGTGGCGAAAGGGCTCATCCGGTGGCGAACGAATCTGTCCGGAAACCGGTCAGTGGTCGAGAGGGGAACCACTCCCCGAACGGGGTCGCTACAGTTCCCCCATGCCGGACGCAACAGACAATCCGACCGCCACCTCCGAACTGGAGGAGGTGCTGGCCTCGCTGGCCTACCTGCTGACCCGCTCGCAGGAACACGAGCGCCAGACGGCGCGGGCCGGCATCACGGCGGCGCGCTCGGACGTCTACCTGCTGCGCGCGCTCGCCGAGGCCGAGGAGGTCAGCCGGGTGGGCGACCTGGCCGCCCGGCTGATGGTCAAGCCCTCCCACGTCACCCGGCAGATCGACCGGCTGCAGACCCAGCAGCTGGTGGAACGGACCCCTGACGTGCTGGACCGCCGGGCCCGCCAGGTGGCGCTCACGGCCGAGGGACGGGCGATGCTCAACCGTCTGAAACAGGCCAACATCGCCGGTCTGGCCAATGCGCTGGACGGGATTCCGGCGCCGGACGTCGCCGCGACGGTCAGCGTGCTGCGGCACTTGGTGGACCGGTACGTGCGGCAGGTCCGGATCAAGATGCTGGCCGAGGACGCCGCGCCCGTGGACGGGGCGGCCGGGGGCGTCGGCACCGCCGACCCGGGCCCGAACCGCCGCCCCTGACGCGGGGCCCGGAAAGGGAGGGAGCGCCGGAGCGGGCGCCCCCTCCGAGGTCGGAGCCGTGCGGGGATCAGGACCGTGCGGGGATCAGGACCGTGCGGGGATCAGGACCGTGCGGCGATCAGGGCGGCCAGTCCGTCCAGCCCGCGGTCGACGGTGTCCGGGTCGACCTGGCTGACGGAGAGCCGCAGCTGCCGCTCCCCGCCCGCGCCCGGGTAGAAGTGCGACATCGGGGTCCAGATCACCCCGTACTCCGAGGCCGAGAGTTCGAGCAGTGCGTCGTCCACCGCGAACGGCACCGTGACCACCAGGAAGAACCCGCCGCGCGGTTCGTTCCAGCTCACCCCGCTGCCGGGCGGGAAGCGCCGCGCCAGGCCCGCCAGGACGAGCGCGAGGTTGCGCCGGTAGAGCGCGGCGACCTCGGTGTTGGCGGCCCGCAGGCTGTAGCCGTGTTCGAGCAGCGCCCCGCCGATCACGGCCTGGGCGATCGGTGAGGTGTTCACCGTGGTCATGCTCTTGATCATGCCGAGCAGGTCGGCCAGCAGGTCGGTGCCGCCCGCGCCGTCCGCCACCGGCTGGTCCGCCACCACGTACCCGACCCGGGCGCCGGGGAGGGCCGTCTTGGCGAAGGAGCCGAGGTGGACGACCCGCCGTTCGGTGTCCAGGGCCTTGAGCGAGGGCAGCCGTTCCTCGCCGGCGAAGACGCAGTACGGGTTGTCCTCCAGCAGGAGGAAGTCCTCCTCGGCGGCCAGGGCGAGCAACTCCCGCCGCAGCTCCAGCGGCAGGCTGGCCCCGCTCGGGTTGGCGACGTCCGGTACCAGGTAGAGGGCGCGCGGGCGCAGCCCCTCGGCCCGGGCGGCGGCCAGTTGGCGGCGAAGGTCGGCGAGGTCCACGCCGTCCGGGCCGTCGGCGACCGGCCGCACCGGCAGGTCGGCGAGCAGCGCCGCGCCGGTCAGCCCCACGTACGTGGGCGAGACGGCGAGCACCACGTCCTCGGGGCCGCGGCGCAGCGCCCGCAGCACCAGGAACATCGCCTCCTGGCAGCCCACCGTCACCACGATCGACTCGGCGGGCACCTGGATGCCCTCGTCCACCGCGAGGTGGGCGGCGATCAGCTCGTGGATGATCCCCTTGGTCCGCCCGTACTGGAGCACCTGCCGCCGGGCCGCCTCCTCGGAGAGCCCGTGCTCGGCGCGCAGGTGGGCGACGTAGCGGTCCAGGTGGCGGTGGACGGCGTCGAGTTCGAAGAACTGCTCCGCCGGGCGGCCCGCGGCGAAGGAGACCGCCTCCGGGTAGCGGATGGAGATCTCGTTGAGCAGGTTCATCGAGGTCATCGCCGGGTCGGCGAGGGAGGGGTGCAGGTCGGCCCGCAGCAGGCCGCGGGGTGGGGCGGTGGTGGTCACGGGGCACTCCAGGTGGGGCAGGGCATGGGGGTGGTGCGCAGCGCGGCGGCCGCGCTCAGGTCGGCGCAGCCCGCGAGGCCGAGCGCGTGCCGCAGCTCCGCGGCCAGCAGGTCGAGCACGTGGGCGCAGCCGGCCTCGCCCCGGGCCGCCAGGCCCCAGATCATCGGGCGTCCGAGCAGCACCCCGGACGCCCCGAGGGCCAGGGCGGTGAGCACGTCCGAGCCGCCGCGCACCCCGCTGTCCAGCAGCACCTGGCAGTCGCGGCCGGCCAGCGCCTCGGCGACGGCGGGCAGCGCGGTGATCGAGGGGACGGCCCGGTCGAGCTGGCGGCCGCCGTGGTTGGACACCACCACGGCCTCGGCGCCGAGGTCGGCGGCCCGCACCGCGTCCGCCGGGTCGAGCACTCCCTTGACCATCAGCGGCAGGCTGGTGTGCTCGCGCAGCCAGGCGAGATCCGCCCAGGTGACGGCGGGGGAGAGCAGCTCGGCGGTGTGCGCGGCCACCGCCGAGACGGCGGTGGTGGCCTGGTGGGCCCGCCCGGCGGCGCCGTCCTCGAGCAGGACCGCGCGGACGTCCGCGGGCAGCGCGAAGGCGTTCCTGGCGTCGCGCAGGCGGCGGCCCATGAACGGCACGTCGGCGGTGACGACCAGGCACTCGCTGCCCGCCGCCTCGGCCGCCGTGACCAGGTCGAGCAGCCGCCCCCGGTCGCGCAGCCAGTACAGCTGGAACCAGAGCGTGGCTCCTGTCGCGGCCAGCTCCTCGAAGCCGACGCTGCTGAGCGTGCCGACGGTGAACGGCACCCCCGCCGCGGCCGCCGCCCGGGCCGAGGCCAGCTCGCCCTCGGGGTGGAACAGCCGGTGGTACGCGACGGGCGCCACCGCCACCGGCAGGCTCGCGCGGCTGCGCACCAGGGTGGTGGCGGTGTCGCAGGCGGAGACGTCGGCCAGCACCCGGGGCACCAGGGCCAGTTGGTCGAAGGCCGCCCGGTTGCCGGCGAGGGTGCGCTCGCGCTCCGCGCCGCCCTCCAGCCAGTCCCAGACCTCGGGCGCGAGGACGGCCCGGGCCGGCTCCGCGTACTCGGCGACGGAGAGCGGCTGGGCGGAGGGCGACGGGAAGGAAGGTGATGGGACGGAGGGCGACGGGACGGAGGGCGACGGGGCGGGGGAGGGCTGGTGCCCGGTCAGGGCCGGCGCGTTCATCCGGCCACTTCGCTGGCGCTGCGCTGGAGTTCGACGGCCTCGTAGAGGGCGCGGACGTTGTTGCTGCCGAAGGTGCGGGCCCGGATGCGCTCGATCACCTCGAAGAAGAAGGTGCCGCGCGGGTGCTGGGAGCGGGTGAAGATCTGGAACAGCTGGCCGTCGTGGTCCTGGTCGACCAGCAGGTCCAGGGCGCGCAGCTGGTCGAGCGAGTGCCGCAGCGGCGTCAGACGGGTGGGCAGCGCGTCGAAGTACGCGCCCGGGGTGCGCAGGAACGGCACGCCGCGTTCCGCCATCGCGGAGACGGAGTGCACGGCGTCGGCGGAGGAGAAGGCCACGTGCTGAACCCCGGCGCCGCCGTGGTCGGCGAGGAAGGAGGCGATCTGGCCGCCCGCGTCCGGGCTGAGCGGCTCGATCAGGGTGAGCGTGACGCTGTGGTCGGCGCTCTGCACGACCGCCGAGTCCATGCCGAGCGCGCCGACCTCGATCCGCTCCTCGAAGATCATCCGGAAGCCGAAGACCTCGCAGTACCGGCGGACGGTCTCGCGCAGCTCGCCGGAGGGGACGCAGACCGCGAAGTGGTCGACGGAGCGCAGTCCCACCGTGCCGGCACCGGTCACGGGGACGGCGTCCGGCAGGCCGGGGATCCGGTCGGCGGAGGCCTCGGGGCCGCGTTCGATCAGGGTGTGCACCACGTCGCCGAAGGCGCCGACCACCGCCGTGACGCAGCCGTGCGCGGCCTGCGGCGGGCGCAGGCCGTCGGCGCCCCGGCCGGTCAGCGTCCGGTAGGCGTCGGCGGCGTCCGGCACCCGCAGGGCCAGTGCGCCCACGCCGTCGCCGTGCCGGGCCAGGTAGTCGGTGGCCGGGTGGCCGCCGGCCAGTGGCTGGGTGAGCAGCAGCCGGATGGTGCCCTGCCCGACCAGCGCCGAGAGGCAGCGCTCGGCGGCCTCGCCGCGCTCGGTGGGCGGGACGAGCAGCTCGAAGCCGTACTCGGTGGTCAGCCGGGCGGTCTCGGCGGTGAGGTCGGACAGGTAGAACTCGACGTGGTCCAGTTCGACGGGGAGCGGGGCGGCGGTGGGCGAGGAGCGGTCGGTCATCCGAGGAGCTTTCTGGTGAGGAGGAGAGGAGGTGTCGAGGGTGATCGGGCGATCAGGTGCGCTGGAGGTCCGGGGCGCTCCCGGGCTCGGTGGGGCTCTTGGGCTCTTCGGGGGCCTCGGTGTCGGTGGGGCTCTCGGTCCCGGCGGGGCTCTCGGTCCCGGTGGGGGCCTCGGGCTTGCCGAGCAGGTGGGCGGCCGCGAGCAGGGCGCCGAGCACCATCACGGCCAGCACGACCCGGAAGTCCAGGGCGGCCACCAGTCCGGAGCCGACGCCGACCGCGAGGGCCTGCGGGGCGGTGAGCGAGAGGTTGACGGCCGCCTGGGCGCGGCCCATCAGCTGGGGCGGCGTGGCTGCCTGGGCGGCCGTGGCGAGGCCGACCATGGCGGCCGGGATACCGGCCCCGGCGATCACCAGACCGGCCGCCACCACGGGGAGGGACGGCGCGAGCAGCAGGACCGTGCCGAGGCCGAACACCACCGACCCCGCCATGACCGTCCGGCGCGGCCCGAGCCGGCCGATCAGCAGGCCGCCGACCACCGAGCCGCCCAGCGCCCCGACCGCCTCGGTCGTCTCCAGCACGCCGAGGAACTGCGGCGGGCGGTGCAGCCCGTGCTGGGTCAGCGCGAACAGCACCGGCTGGAGCAGGCTCAGCACGAAGCCCGTGACGGCGGTGGCCGCCACCAGCGGGCGCAGCCCGGTCGCACCCCGCAGGTGGGCGAAGCCCGCCAGCACCTCGGTGCGCCACCGGCGGCCCGAGGGCTCCGGCCTGGGCTCGTCCGCCCGCAGGCCGAGGAAGGCCAGGGCCGCCAGCAGCAGCACGCCGAGGTCGGCCAGCGCCACGGCGTGCCCGCCCAGCCAGCTGTAGAGGCCCGATCCGAGCAGCGGCGCGACCAGCGTGGTGCCGGCCCGGGCGCTCTGGGTGAACCCGGCTGCCGCGCCGAAGTCCTGACGGTCCGTCAGGATCGTGCGCAGCAGGGCGCTCTGCGCCGGGGCCAGCACGGCCCCGGCGAGACCGCAGAGCGAGGCGGTGCAGTAGATGATCCAGACCCGGTCCGGACCGTCGACGAGCAGCAGGGGCGTCAGCCCCGCCGCCACCACCAGGTTGACGCCGACCAGCAGCGGCCTGCGCCGGACCCGGTCGGCGAGCAGGCCGCCCAGCGGCAGGAGCAGCAGCGGCGCGGCGAAGCAGAACAGCACCAGCCCGGCGGCGGAGTTGCTGCCGGTCAGCACCTTGGCCCAGATGCCGAGGGCGATGGAGAGGGCGCTGTCGCCGAGGACGGACAGGGTCTGCCCGACGAGGTAGCGCCGGAACTCCGGGCGGGCCAACAGCGGGTGCATCGCGGTTCCTTCGCTGCGCCGACGGCGCTTCGGGGTGCTGGACGTGCTGGACGTGCTGAGTTGCTGGACGTGCTGGACGTGCTGGGCGTGCTGAGTTGCTGGGCGTGCCGAGTCGCCGGGCCGCTCGGCGCGTGGGGCGCGGACGGTGCGCCCTCACGCGCCGTGCGCGGGGACGTGCGCGGGACGTGCGCGAGGACGTGCGGGGAGGCGCGGGGCGCGGTCAGGGAGCGGCGGGCGCGGTGGCGCCGAAGCCCTCGATCACCGCGTCGTTGGCGTCCTTCTCACCGACGGCGATCCGGACGCCCTGGCCGGGGTAGTAGCGGACGGCCACCCCTCGGCGCTCCAGCTCCGCCCGCAGGGGAAGCTGGTCACCCGGCGCGACGACCCAGAGGAAGTTGGTCAGGCTGGGCGCCACCGTCCAGCCCAGCCGCAGCAGTTCGGCCCGCAGGCGCTCCCGCTCGGCGGCGATCTCGGCGATCCGCCGGTCCACCTCGTCCTGGGCCGAGACGGCGGCCAGCAGGCCCGCCTCCTGGAGCCGGTTCACCGCGTACGGGACCTGGTGGTCCCGCACCCGCTGGGCCACGGACTCCTCCGCGAGCGCGTAGCCGATCCGCAAGGCGGCGATGCCGTGCGACTTGGAGAGGGTGCGCAGCACCACCAGGTTCGGCCACTCGGCGATCCGGTCCGGCACCGCCGGGGCCGTCCAGTCCCGGGCGAAGTCGACGTACGCCTCGTCCAGCAGGATCAGCGCCGTGGCCGGGACGCGGCGGAAGAAGTCCGTCAGCTCCGCCCAGGAGTAGACCGTGCCGGTCGGGTTGTGCGGGTTGCACAGCACGACGATCCGGGTGCGCCCGTCCAGCCGCTCGGCCATCGCGGCCAGGTCGTGCCGGGCGTCGGGGCCGAGCGGGACGGCCCGGGCCTCGGCCCGGGCGATCTCGCAGAACAGCGGGTACGCGTCGAAGCAGGGCGCCGAGTGCACCACGTTGTCGCCGGGCCCGACGACGGCGTGGAAGAGGTCCAGCGCCACGCCCGCCGAGCCGTGGCCGACCACGACCTGGGCGGCCGGGACGCCCTGCCAGTCGGCGATGATCCCCTCGATCCGCTGCGGGCGGAAGTCCGGGTAGCGGTGCAGGTCGCCGGCGGCCGCGGCCAGGGCGGCGACGACGGACGGCAGCGGCGGGCCCGGGTGCTCGTTCTGCGCCAGCAGGTGTCTGGCGGCGGAGGCGGCGGCCATCAGTCGGCCTGGAGGACGTAGAGCCAGGAGTGCGGGGTGGCCAGCGCCTCGACGCGGTCGATCCGCAGTCCGGCGTCGGTGAACAGCTCCTCGTACGTCTCCTTGGTGTGCAGCGGCACGCCCATCATCGCGTGCGCCAGCTCGAAGCCGACCGAGAAGACCGGCAGGGAGCTCTGGGACTCGCCCGGGCCGCGCAGCATGGTGTCGCCGAGCACGAAGGTGCGGGCCTTCGGGAAGGCCTCCCGCATCCGGGTGAAGATCGAGGAGCGGGTGGCCGGGTCGGCCAGCAGGTCGTGCAGCAGGAAGAAGCTCATCACGGTGTCGACCTCGGCCACCTCGGCGGCCTCGGCGTCGTTGTCGATCTGGGTGCCGAGCAGGCCCAGGACGTCGGCCCGGACGGCGGTGACGCGGTCCTGCATACCGGCGGTGACGATGTCGCGGCGGGCGATGTCGGTGGCCGGGCGGCTGATGTCGATGCCCAGGCCCCGGGTGCCCTCGCGCTGCCCGACCACCCGGCGCACCCGGGCGGAGGTGCCGCTGCCCAGGTCGGCGATGGTGCGGAAGTCGATGCCGGAGAGCACGTCGGTCAGCTGCGCGGCGAACAGCGACTGGTCGCACTGGGCGGAGCCGAGGGCGACCATCGCCTCGTCGCGCAGGACGTCCTCGCCGTAGTGGTGCGTCCCCGTGCTCAGGTGCCCGGCGCGGCCGAACACGTCGTGGTACCCGCCGACGGCCCAGGTGAAGTAGCCGCGCGCGGCGGCGACTTCGAGGCCCACCTCGGTGGGCACGTAGGTGGTGCCGTCGGCCTTGACGTAGCCGCAGTCGGCGGCGGCGCGCAGGACGGCCTCCGTCCGGGCGGTGTCGCCGCCCTGGGCGGTGGCCTCGACGGCCGAGAGCGGCTCGCCGCGCCCGAGCTTCTCCAGGACGCCGATCCGGTCCAGCGCGAAGATCACGTTGGCGGCGATGAAGCCGTTGTAGGCGTCGGTCGACGTGATCGGCGACGGGGTGACGCCGCGCCAGGTGTCGGGGATGGCGGCAGTGGTCATGGTGGTGTCCGTTTCTCGGTGGGCGGGCCGGGTGCGGCCCGCGCGGTGGGTGCAGGTCGGTGGCCTGCGGTCGGAGGGGATGCGAAAGTCGGCGGGTCAGGTGGCCGGTCGGTCGGTCAGGCGGGCGGCGAGCACCGGGCCGATGACGGCGAGCGCCTCGGGGCCCGTCATGGCGCCGTGGGTGCTCGGCACCTCGTGGACGTCGATCCGGCCGCCCACGTGGGGGCGCCAGCCGTCCGGGTCGGGGGCGTCGGCCGGGCGGTCCTTGGCGGCGGTGAAGACCACCGCGTCGCCGTCGTAGCCGGGCAGCGGGAGCGCGTGCGCCAGCTCGGCGTTGGTCCGGAAGACCGCGACCACCCGGGCCACCGCGGCGCCGCTGAGGCCCGCGAGCGGGCCCTCGCCGTGCCGGACCAGCTCGGCGTAGCCGTCCTCGTCCTCGGGCCAGGCGTCGCTCTCCCCGGCCGGGTGGCCGAGCGAGTCGAGGATCACCGACAGCTGCGCCGGGTCGTCCCGCCACTGCTCGGGCTCCGCCTCGCCGGCGCCCGGGTAGGCGTCCAGCAGGGCCAGCAGCCGGACCTCCTCGCCCTGGTCGCGCAGCAGCGCGGCGATCGCGTGGGCGACGGCCCCGCCGAAGGACCAGCCGAGCAGGGCGTACGGACCCTCGGGGCGGACGGTGCGGATCTGCGCGAGGTAGTCGCGCGCCAACTCCTCGACGGAGGAGGGGCGGTGGCCCGGATCGGCCAGGCCTGGGGCCTGGAGGCCGTAGATCGGCTGCTCGGCGTCGAGGTGGCGCAGCAGGCCGCTGTACACCCAGCTGATGCCCGCGGCCGGGTGGACGCAGAACAGCGGCGGGCGCGAGCCCCGGGTGCGGATCGGCAGCAGGACGGGGAAGCTCTCGGCGCCCGGCCCCCGGGCGAGCCGCTCGGCGAGCCCGGCGACGGTCGGTGCCTCGAACACGGTGCGGACCCCGATCCCCTCGCCCGCGCCGACCAGCTCCCGCAGCCCCGCGACCAGTCGGGCGGCCAGCAGCGAGTGCCCGCCCAACTCGAAGAAGTTGTCGTCCACACCGACCCGTTCGACGCCGAGCACGTCGGCGAACAGCCCGCAGAGCACCTCCTCCTGCGGCGTGCCGGGCCTCCGGCCGGCGCCGGGCCAGGCGGCGGTGTCGGGGGCGGGGAGGGCGCGGCGGTCGACCTTGCCGTTGGCGGTGAGGGGGAGGGCGTCCAGGGCCACGACGGCGGAGGGCACCATGTGGTCGGGCAGGGTCGCGCCGACGTGGGCCCGCAGGAGGGCCTGGTCGACCGTCTGCCCGGGCCGGGCCACGGCGTAGCCGACCAGGCGCCGGTCGCCGGGGCGGTCCTCGCGGACCAGGACGAAGGCCTGGGCGAGGGAGGGGTGGCGGACGAGGGCGGCCTCGATCTCGCCGGGTTCGATGCGGAACCCGCGGACCTTGACCTGGTGGTCGGTGCGGCCGAGGTACTCCAGGGAGCCGTCGGCCCGGCGGCGGGCGAGGTCGCCGGTGCGGTACATCCGGCTGCCGGGGGCGCCGTACGGGTTGGCGACGAAGCGCTCGGCGGTCAGGCCGGGCCGGTTGAGGTAGCCCCTGGCCAGGCCGACGCCCGCGAGGTACAGCTCGCCGACGACCCCGGCGGGGACGGGCTGCAGGGCGGCGTCCAGGACGTGCAGCCGGGTGTTCAGGATCGGCCGGCCCAGCGGCGGCGCGATGCGGCCGGACAGCGGGGCGGTCATGCTGGCGCAGACGGTGGACTCCGTCGGCCCGTAGGCGTTGACCATCCGCAGGCGGGCGGACCAGTGCTCGACGAGGTCGGGCGGGCAGGCCTCCCCGGCGACGGCCAGGGTCTCGACGTGGGCGAGCGCGTCGGGGGGCAGGACGGCCAGGGCGGTCGGCGGCAGGGTGAGGTGCGTGACGCCCTGCTCGGCGATCAGTTCGGCCAGGGCGGGGCCGGGCAGCAGCTGGTCGGCGGTGCCGAGGACGGCGCGGGCGCCGGTGAGCAGGGCCAGGCTGAGTTCGGCGACGGCGGAGTCGAAGGAGGGGGAGGCGAACAGCAGGTAGCGGCTGTCCGGGGTCACGGCCAGGCTCTGGCGCTGGCTCTCGACCAGGGCGGCGAGGCCGGTGTGGGGGACGACGACGCCCTTGGGGCGGCCGGTGGAGCCGGAGGTGTAGATGACGTACGCGGCGGCGTCGGGGGCGGGTTCGGTGCCGGGGTCGGTGCCGGGTTCGGCGTCCGCGAGGTCGTGCGCCGGGTGGGCGGAGGTGTCGAGGTCCTCGATCAGCAGGCGCGGGACCGGGATGTCGGCCGGCAGACCGGCGGCCACCGTGCCGGTGGTGAGGACCAGGACGGGGGCGGCGTCGGCGAGCATGTAGGCGATGCGGTCGGCCGGGTAGCGCGGGTCGAGCGGGAGGAAGGCCGCGCCGGCCTTGAGGACGGCGAGCTGGGCGACGACGAGCTCGATCGAGCGGTCCAGGGCGATCGCGACGAACCGCTCGGGGCCCGCACCGTACGCGGTGAGCAGCCGGGCGAGGCGGTTGGCGCGTCCGTTCAGCTCGGCGTAGCTGAGCTGCTCGGCGCCGAAGGCGAGCGCGACGGCGTCGGGGCGGGCGGCGGCCTGGGCCTGGAAGAGCGCCGGGAAGGTGGCGGGGGCGACGGGGTGGTCGGTGTCGTTCCAGGCCGTGACCAGCTGCCGGCGCTCCTCCGGCGCCAGGATCTCCACCTGGCCCACCCGCTGGTCCGGGTCGGCCAGCACCGCGCGCAGGGCGCGCTCGAACCGCGCGGCCGTCGCCGCCGCCGTGGCCCGGTCGAACAGGTCGACGGCGTACTCGACCGTCAGCTCCAGCCCGGCGGGGGCGCCGTCGCGGTCGAAGGTCTCGCCGAAGGCGAAGGTCAGGTCGAACTTGGCGAGGTCCGAATCCAGCGCCTCGACCCGGCCCGGCAGGCCGCCGAGGCGGACTTGTCCGGCGTCGCCGCCGGAGGTCAGCATCACCTGGCAGAGCGGGTGCCGGGCCGTCGAGCGCGCCGGGTTGAGCAGCTCGACCAGGCGCTCGAAGGGCACGTCCTGGTGCCCGAAGGCGTCCAGGGTGCCGATCCGGACGCGCTCCAGCAGTTCGCGGAAGCTCGGGTCGCCGGACGTGTCGGTGCGCAGCACCAGGGTGTTGACGAAGAAGCCGACCAGGTCGTCGAGGGCTTCGTCGGTGCGTCCGGCGACGACGGTGCCGATCGGCAGGTCGGTGCCCGCGCCGAGGCGGCCCAGCGTGGTGGCGAGTGCCGCCTGCATCACCATGAACACGCTGGCCCGGCTCTGCTGCGCCAACTCGACCAGGGAGGCGTGGAGTTCGCCGTCCAGGTGCAGTTCCACCGCCGCGCCCCGGTGGGTGGGCGCGGTCGGGCGGGGGCGGTCGTAGGGGAGCGCCAGCTCCTCCGGGAGGCCGGACAACGCCTGCTGCCAGTGGGCGAGTTGTTCGGCGAGCAGAGCGGTGGGCTGTTGCGGGGTGCCGAGGAGTTCGTGCTGCCAGAGGGCGTAGTCGGCGTACTGCACGGGGAGCGGCTGCCACTGCGGTGAGGCGCCGGTGAGCCGGGCTTCGTAGGCGGTGGCGAGGTCGTGCAGGAGCGGTGCGACGGACCAGCCGTCGGTGGCGATGTGGTGCATGAGGACGAGCAGGACGTGTTCGTCGTGCGGGAGGGAGAGTAGCGTCGCGCGGACGGGCAGGTCGTGGGCGAGGTCGAAGACCTGCCCGCCGGCCTCGGCCAGGGCGGCCCGGAGCGCCTCCTCGGTGGCCACCGGCACGGTGTGCAGCGGGAGTTCGGGACGCTCGACGATCAGCTGGTGCGGCTGGCCGCCGGTGGTCGGGTAGACGGTGCGCAGCACCTCGTGGCGGTCGAGGACGTCCGTCAGCGCCGCCTGGAGGGCGGGGGCGTCGACCCGGCCGGTCAGGCGCACCGCGCACGGGGTGTTGTAGAGCGCGTTGGGGCCCTCGAACTGGTCGATGAACCACAGGCGTTGCTGTGCCGGAGAGAGCGGGATGCGCTCGGGCCGGTCGACGGGCCGCAGGGCCGGGCGGGCCGTGCCGGAGGCGGGCAGGGCGGCGGCCAGGGCGGCGACCGTGGGGGAGTCGAACAGGGTGCGGATGGGCAGTTCGGTGCCGAGGGCGGTGCGGATGCGGCTGACCAGCTTGGTGGCGAGGAGGGAGTGGCCGCCGAGGTCGAAGAAGCGGTCGTCGATGGTGACGGTGGTGAGTCCGAGGACGTCGGCGAAGAGTGTGCAGAGGGTTTGTTCGGTGGTGTTGCGGGGGGCGCGGCCTTCGGTGGTGGCGGTGTAGTCGGGGGCGGGGAGGGCGCGGCGGTCGACTTTGCCGTTGGCGGTGACGGGGAGGGTGTCGAGGATGACGACGGCGGCGGGGAGCATGTAGGTGGGGAGGGTGTCGGCGACGGCGGCGCGTAGTTCGCCGGGGGTGACATCGCCTGTCGACGTGGTGGTGTAGACGACGAGGCGTTTGTCGCCGGGTTGGTCTTCGCGGACGTGGGCGAGGGCTTGGCCGACGGCGGGGTGGGCGGTGAAGGCGGTTTCGACTTCGCCGAGTTCGATGCGGAAGCCGCGGATCTTGACCTGGTCGTCGGCGCGGCCGAGGAATTCCAGGATGCCGTCGGTGGTCCGGCGGGCGAGGTCGCCGGTGCGGTACATCCGCTCACCGGTGGTGAACGGGCAGGCGACGAAGCGTTCGGCGGTGAGGGCGGGTCGGCCGGTGTAGCCGCGGGCGAGTCCGGCGCCGGCGATGTACAGCTCGCCTGCCACGCCGGCGGGTACGGGTTGTAGCGCGGTGTCGAGCACGTAGGTCCGGGTGTTGGCCAGCGGGCGGCCGATCGGCACCACGTTCGGGACCGCCGAGGCGGGGGTCATGGTGAAGGTGGTCTTGATGGCCGTCGTCTCGGTGGGCGCGTAGACCGCGACGACGGAGGTGTCCGGGCACGCCTCGAAGAGCCGGCGAACGGCCTCGGGCGGGACGACGTCGCCGCCGGTCCACACCTGCCGGACGGCCCGGAAGGCCTCCGGCGTCTCCTCGGCCATCAGCCGCAGCAGGCCCGACGGCGCCTGGACCAGCGTCACCTGGTGGATGGTGATGGTCTCGGCGAGGCGCCGGATGTCCAGTTCGCCGGGCTCGGCCAGCACGATCGCCCCGCCGGTGACGAGCGGCGCCCAGATCTCGGTGGTGGAGGCGTCGAAGGCGGTGGGCGAGTGCAGCAGGACGCGCTCGTGGTGGCCCGCGCGGAAGTGCTGGTTGCCCAGCAGGTCCACCACGTTGCGGTGGGTGACGGCGACGCCCTTGGGCAGGCCGGTCGAGCCCGAGGTGTACATCACGTAGACCAGTTGGCCGGGGTGCACGGGCACGGCCGGGTCGCCCGCCTCGGGGGCCGTGGCGAGCAGCGCGTCGGTGACCTCGACGGTGGCGAAGCCGCCGGTGGCGAGGACCGGGTGCCCGTGGTGGGCCGGGTCGGTGAGCAGCAGGCCGGTGCGGGTGTCGGTGAGGATGTGCTGGAGCCGGTCCAGCGGGTAGCGGTCGTCCAGCGGGACGTACGTGCCGCCCGTCTTGGCGATCGCGAGGACGGCCGTGAGCAGCCCGGCGGAGCGCTCCATCAGCACCGCCACCGGCTGTTCGGTGGTCAGGCCGCGCGCCAGCAGCAGGGCGGCGAGGCGGTTGGCGCGCTCGTTCAGCTCGGCGTAGCTGAGCTGTTCGGCGTCGGTGATCAGGGCGGGGGCGTCGGGGGTGGCGGCGGCCTGGGCTTCGAACAGCCGGGGCAGGCTGGTGTCGGGCACCGGTGCGGTCGGTCCGTTCCAGCCGGTGAGCAGGTGCTCGCGTTCGGCGGGGTCGAGGATCTCGATGCTGCCGATCGGGGTGTCCGGGTCGGCCGCGACGGCGCGCAGGACGCGCAGCAGCCGCTCGGCGAGGGCGGTGGCGGTGGCGTGGTCGAACAGGTCGGCCGCGTAGTCGACGGCGCCGCGGACGCCGAGGCAGTCGCCGTCCGCCGCGAGGTGTTCGACGAAGTTGAAGTTCAGGTCGAACTGGGCCTGGGCCTCGCCGGCCTCGACCGGCCGGGCCGACACCGGGCCGAAGGCGAGATCGCCGGCCCGCTCCGTGTTCAGGGTGACGAGCGACTGGAAGAGGGGGTGGCCGGCGGTGCGGGTGGGGTTGAGGTGTTCGACCAGGCGCTCGAAGGGGATGTCCTGGTGGTCGTAGGCGTCGAGGTCGGTGCGGCGGACGCGATCCAGCAACTCGCGGAAGCTCGGGTTGCCGCTGGTGTCGGTGCGCAGCAGCAGCGTGTTGACGAAGAAGCCGACCAGGTCGTCGAGGGCTTCGTCGGTGCGTCCGGCGACGACGGTGCCGATCGGCAGGTCGGTGCCCGCGCCGAGGCGGGTGTAGAGGGCGGCGACGGCGGCTTGCAGGGCCATGAACAGGCTGGCGTTCTGTGCGCCGGCCAACGCGGCCAGGGCGGTGTGCAGTTCGACGTCGAGTTCCAACGCGGCGGCGCCGCCCCGGCGGGTGGGCGCGGTCGGGCGGGGGCGGTCGCAGGGGAGCGCCAGCTCCTCCGGGAGACCGGACAACGCCTGCTGCCAGTAGGCGAGTTGCAGGGAGACGACGCTCTCCGGGTCGTCCTCCTCGCCGAGCAACTCGCGCTGCCAGAGGGTGTAGTCGGCGTACTGCACCGGCAGCGGCTCCCACTGCGGCTCGGTGCCGGCGAGCCGGGCCTCGTAGGCGGTGGCGAGGTCGCGGAAGAGCGGGGCGACGGACCAGCCGTCGCTGGCGATGTGGTGCGTCAGCAGCAGCAGGACGTGCTCGCCCGGCGAGGGGAGGGCGTACAGCCAGGCGCGGACGGGGAGGTCGGCGGCGAGGTCGAAGACCTGCCCGGCGTCCTCGCGCAGCCGCTCGGACAGTTCGGCCTCGTCGGCCACCGGCACCCGGTGCAGCGGCGGGCGCCCCTGGTCGAGGATGTGCTGGTGGGGCTGGCCGTCGGTGGTCGGGAAGACGGTGCGCAGCACCTCGTGCCGGGCCACCACGTCCCACAGCGCGCCTTCGAGGGCGGCGGCGTCGAGCTCGCCGGTCAGCCGGAGGGCGAACGGCGTGTTGTAGAGGGCGCTCGGGCCCTCGAACTGTTCGATGAACCAGAGCCGCTGCTGGGCGAACGACAACGGGATCAAGGTCTGCCTCCGACTGGCGACTTACGGCTGCTGTGGTTGGTGGGGCTGGTGGGGTTCGGCGGTCGCGGGGCGCCGCCCGCCGCGCCGCCGGCCGGGCCGGCGGCGGGCGCGCATCCTGCGGTGGACGGGGCCGCGAGGTGGGCGGCAGGTCAGGCCGGGCCGCCCGGGCGGCGCATCGGCCGCAGAGCCGGGCGGGCCTTCTTCGGCGCGGCCGTCTGCTCGCGCTCGGGCAGGGCGGCGGCCAGGGCGGCGACCGTGGGGGCGTCGAACAGGGTGCGGATGGGCAGTTCGGTGCCGAGGGCGGTGCGGATGCGGCTGACCAGTCTGGTGGCGAGGAGGGAGTGGCCGCCGAGGTCGAAGAAGCGGTCGTCGATGGTGACGGTGGTGAGTCCGAGGACGTCGGCGAAGAGTGTGCAGAGGGTTTGTTCGGTGGTGTTGCGGGGGGCGCGGCCTTCGGTGGTGCCGGTGTAGTCAGGGGCGGGGAGGGCGCGGCGGTCGACTTTGCCGTTGGCGGTGACGGGGAGGGTGTCGAGGATGACGACGGCGGCGGGGAGCATGTAGCTGGGGAGGGTGTCGGCGACGGCGGCGCGTAGTTCGCCGGCGGTGACATCGCCTGTCGACGTGGTGGTGTAGACGACGAGGCGTTTGTCGCCGGGCTGGTCTTCGCGGACGTGGGCGAGGGCTTGGCCGACGGCGGGGTGGGTGGTGAAGGCGGTTTCGACTTCGCCGAGTTCGATGCGGAAGCCGCGGATCTTGACCTGGTCGTCGGCGCGGCCGAGGAATTCCAGGATGCCGTCGGTGGTCCGGCGGGCGAGGTCGCCGGTGCGGTACATCCGCTCACCGGTGGTGAACGGGCAGGCGACGAAGCGTTCGGCGGTGAGGGCGGGGCGGCCGGTGTAGCCGCGGGCGAGTCCGGCGCCGGCGATGTACAGCTCGCCTGCCACGCCGGTGGGTACGGGCTGCAAGGCGGTGTCGAGGACGTAGGTGCGGGTGTTGGCCAGCGGGCGGCCGATCGGCACCACGTTCGGGACCGCCGAGGCGGTCGGCATCGGGAACTGGGTCGCGCACAGCGTCGTCTCGGTCGGCCCGTACAGTGCCCGCACCGCGATGCCCGGGACGGCCTCCAGCACCCGGCGGACGGCGGGGGCGGAGACGACGTCCCCACCGGTCAGCACCTCGCACACACCGCTGAAGATGCCCGGGTCCTCCTCCGCGATGACGCGGAACAGCCCGGCGGTGACGTGCACGTGGGTGAGCCCGTGCGCCCGGACCAGCTCGCGGATGGCGGAGGCGTCCAGGTCGCCCTGCGGCGCGACGACCACCTGGCCGCCGGAGAGCAGCGGCGCCCACAGTTCGTAGGTCGAGGCGTCGAAGGCGTGCGGGGCGTGGAAGAGCACCCGCAGCCCGTCGGGGTGGTGCCAGCACGGGTCCGTCGCGAGCTGCACCACGTCCCGGTGGGTGATGGCGATGCCCTTGGGCACCCCGGTGGATCCGGAGGTGAACATCACGTACGCGAGCTGCTCCGGGTGGAGCCCGGCGGGCTGGGCGCGCCGCCTGCGCGGGCCGTCGAACCAGCCCTCGGTGAGCGGCAGGACGGGGCAGGGGGCGTCGGTGGCCAGCGGGTGGTCCTGGTGCGCGGGATCGACCAGGACGAGCGCCGCCCGCGTCTCGGCGGTGATCTGCCGCAGCCGCTCGGCCGGGTGCCGGTCGTCCAGCGGGACGTAGGTGCCGCCGGCCTTGGCCACCGCGAGGATCGCCGTCACCAGGTCGGCGGAGCGGTCCATCAGGAGGATCACCGGGGTGTCGGCGCCGACGCCGACCTCGGCGAGGTGGGTCGCCAAGTGCTCGGCCCGGGAGTCGAGTTCGGCGTAGCTGAGCTGCTCGGTGCCGGTGATCAGGGCGGGGGTGTCGGGGGTGGCGGCGGCCTGGGCCTCGAACAGCTGCGGCAGGGTGGCCTCGGGCACCGGTGCGGTCGGTCCGTTCCAGCCGGTGAGCAGGTGCTCGCGTTCGGCGGGGTCGAGGATCTCGATGCTGCCGATCGGGGCGTCGGGGTCGGCCGCGACGGCGCGCAGGACGCGCAGCAGCCGCTCGGCGAGGGCGGTGGCGGTGGCGTGGTCGAAGAGGTCGGCCGCGTACTCGACCGCCACGGACAGGCCCGCCTGGGGGCCCTGTTCGGTGAAGCGGAAGGACAGGTCGAACTTGGCCACGTCCAGCTCGAAGGGGTGGTCCGCGCAGGCCAGGTCGCCGAAGGCGGCGGGCACCGCCGGGCCGCTCTCCAGGGCGACGAGCGACTGGAAGAGGGGGTGGCGGGTGGTGCGCGGGGGGTTGAGGTGTTCGACCAGGCGCTCGAAGGGGATGTCCTGGTGGTCGTAGGCGTCGAGGTCGGTGCGGCGGACGCGGTCCAGCAACTCGCGGAAGGTGGGGTTGCCGCTGGTGTCGGTGCGCAGCAGCAGGGTGTTGACGAAGAAACCGACCAGGTCGTCGAGGGCTTCGTCGGTGCGGCCGGCGACGGGGGTGCCGAGCGGGAGGTCGGTGCCCGCGCCGAGGCGGGTGTAGAGGGCGGCGACGGCGGCTTGCAGGGCCATGAACAGGCTGGCGTTCTGCGCGCCGGCCAACTCGGCCAGGGCGGTGTGCAGTTCGGCGCCGACCTCGAACTCGGCGGCGCCGCCCCGGTGGCTGGGCGCGGTCGGGCGCGGCCGGTCGTAGGGGAGCGCCAGCTCCTCGGGGAGGCCGGACAACGTCTGCTGCCAGTGGGCGAGTTGTTCGGTGAGCAGGGTGGTGGGCTGTTGCGGGGTGCCGAGGAGTTCGTGCTGCCAGAGGGCGTAGTCGGCGTACTGCACCGGCATCGGCTGCCACTGCGGTGCGGCGCCGGTGAGCCGGGCTTCGTAGGCGGTGGCGAGGTCCCGTAGGAGCGGTGCGACGGACCAGCCGTCGGTGGCGATGTGGTGCATGAGGACGAGCAGGACGTGTTCGTCGTGCGGGAGGGAGAGCAGCGTCGCACGGACGGGCAGGTCGTGGGCGAGGTCGAAGACCTGCCCGCCGGCCTCGGCCAGGGCGGCCCGGAGCGCCTCCGCGGTGGCCACGGGTATGGTCCGCAGGATCGACTCGGGTGTTTCGGCGATCAGTTGGTGCGGCTGGCCGTCGGTGGTCGGGAAGACGGTGCGCAGCACCTCGTGCCGGGTCACCACGTCCCGCAGCGCGCCTTCCAGCGCGGGGCGGTCGAGGGTGCCGGTCAGCCGGAGGGCGACGGGCGTGTTGTAGAGCGCGCTCGGGCCCTCGAACTGCTCGATGAACCACAGGCGCTGCTGCGCGGAGGACAGCGGGACGCGCTCCGGTCGGGTGGCGGCCCGCAGGGATGGGCGGGCCGCGCCGGAGGCGGGCAGGGCGGCGGCCAGGGCGGCCACCGTCGGGTGGTCGAAGAGCGCGCGGATCGGCAGCTCGGTGCCGAGGGCGGTGCGGGTGCGGCTGACCAGCTTGGTGGCGAGCAGCGAGTGGCCGCCCAGGTCGAAGAAGCTGTCGTCGATGCCGACCGAGGCCAGCCCGAGGACCTCGGCGAAGAGTTCGCAGAGCGCCTGCTCGGTGCCGGTGCGCGGGGCCCGCCCGGCGGCGGCGCCGCTGTAGTCGGGGGCGGGGAGGGCGCGGCGGTCGACCTTGCCGTTGGGGGTGACGGGCAGCGCGTCGAGGGCGACGATCGCGGCGGGCACCATGTAGCCGGGCAGGCGGTCGGTGACGAAGGCGCGCAGCTCGTCGGGCCGGACGGGGCCCGTGACGTAGGCGACCAGGCGCTTGTCGCCCGGCTGGTCCTGGCGGACCACGGCGACGGCCTGGCCGACGGCCGGGTGGGCGGTGAACGCGGCCTCCACCTCGCCGAGTTCGATCCGGAAGCCGCGCAGCTTGACCTGGTCGTCGGCGCGGCCGACGAACTCCAGTTCGCCCGTGCCGGTCCAGCGCACCACGTCACCGGTGCGGTACATCCGGCCGCCGGGCTCGCCGAAGGGGCAGGCCACGAAGCGCTCGGCGGTCAGGCCGGCGCGGCCGACGTAGCCCCGGGCCAGCCCGGCGCCCGCGACGTACAGCTCACCGGCGACGCCGACGGGGACCGGGCGCAGCCCGGCGTCCAGCGCGTACACCCGGGTGTTGGGCAGCGGCCGCCCGATCGGTACGGCGGCCGGCACCTCGGCGGCGGTGGCCATCGGGTGGCGGGTCGCGAAGGTCGTCGTCTCCGTCGGTCCGTAGCCGTTCACCACCCGCAGGCCGGGGCAGTGCTCCAGCACCCGCCGGATGGCGGCCGGCGAGACGATGTCCCCGCCCGTCCACACCTCGCGCAGCCCGGCGAAGGTCTCCGGGGCCTCGGCGGCCAGCACGTTGAAGAGCCCGACCGTCATCCAGGCGGCGCCGACCCGCCCCCGGCCGATCGCGGTCGCCAGCTCGGCGACGCCGAGCCGCCCGGCGGGGGCGACCACCACGCGGCCGCCCGAGAGCAGCGGGACCCAGAGCTCGTAGGTGGAGGCGTCGAAGGCGACGGGGGAGTGCAGCAGGACGTGCTGGTGGCCGCCGTCCGTGAACGTCCCGCCGAGCGCGAGGTCGACCACGGACCGGTGGGTGACGCCGATGCCCTTGGGCACGCCGGTCGAGCCGGAGGTGTGCATCACGTACGCCAACTGGTCGGCGCTCAGGGGGAGTCCGAGGTTTCCGGCGGTGTCGTCGCCCTCGGGGTCGAGCACGTCCAGTCCGGCCGGCGCGGGGTGCGCCCGGTGGGCGGTGTCGGCCAGCACCAGCCGGGCCCCGGAGTCCGCGAGGACGGCCCGCAGGCGTTCGACCGGCTGCGCGCCGTCCAGCGGTACGAAGGCGCCGCCGGCCTTGAGCACGGCCAGGATCGCCACCACCAGGGCGGCCGAGCGCTCCATCAGCAGCGCGACGGGGGTCTCGGGGCGGACCCCGGCCTCGACCAGCCGTACCGCCAACCCGTTGGCCCGCGCGTTGAGTTCGGCGTAGGTCAGCTCGACGTCGTCGGCCGTGAGCGCGACCGCGTCGGGCGCCGCGGCGGCCCGCGCCTCGAACAGCTCGGGCAGCGCGGCCTCCGGCAGCGGCGCGGTGGCGCCGGTCCCGCCGGTCAGCAGCCGCTCGCGCTCTTCCTCGGTCAACACCTGGACGGCGCCGACGAGTTCGGCCGGGTCGGCGACGATCCGGTCGAGCAGGGCGAGGAAGCGGTCCAGCAGGGTGCGCGCCTCGGCGGGGGTGAAGGCGTCGGGCCGGTGGTCCAGGCGCAGTTGGAGGCCGTCGCCGGGGGTGAGGGCCAGCAGCAGCGGGTAGTGCGCGCTGTCGACGTCCTCGACCAGGGTGACGTGGGTGGCGCCGCTCGGGTCGGCCTCGTCCAGGGCGGACGGGTCCGGGTAGTTGCCGTACACCGTGACGGTGTCGAACAGGCTTCCCACTCCGGCGAGTTGCTGGATCTCGGTGAGGCTGAGGTGCTGGTGGTCCAGCAGTGCGGACTGCTCGTGCTGGAGGCGCAGCAGCAGCTGCCCCCAGCTCTCGGCCGGGTCGAGGGTGACGCGCACCGGCACGGTGTTGATGAGCAGGCCCACCATCCGCTCCACGCCCGGCAGGTCGTGCGGCCGGCCGGACACGGTGGTGCCGAAGAGCACGTCCTCGCGCCCGGTGAGCCGGGCCAGCAGCACGCCCCAGGCGGCCTGGACGAGGGTGTTGAGGGTGACGCCGTAGCGGCGGGCGGTGCGGGCCAGCGCCTCGGTGGCCGCCGGGGTGAGGCCGGTGTGCAGGCGCAGCGGCAGCAGGGGGGCGGCGGCGGTGCGGCCGGGGGCCAGCAGGGTGGGCTCGTCGGCGCCCGCCAGGGCCTGGGCCCAGGCGGCGCGGGCGGCGGCGCCGTCGCGCCGGGTGAGCCAGCGCAGGTACTCGCGGTAGGGGGCGGCCGGGGGCATCGGCTGCTGGAAGTACAGGCCCCACAGCTCCTCGGCGAACAGCGGGGTGGACCAGCCGTCCAGCAGGATGTGGTGCGCGGCGGCGATCAGCTGGTGGCGCCCGGGGGCGAGGGTGAGCAGGGTGTAGCGCAGCAGCGGCGGCCGGGCGAGGTCGAAGCGGCGGCCGTACTCGGCGGCGGCGATCCGCGCGGCCTCGGCCCGCGGGTCGGCGTGCGCCGTCAGGTCGAGGACGGTGAAGGGCAGTTCGGTGCCGTCCGGCACGGCCTGCACGGGCGGGCCGTCGGGGCGCTGGTGGAAGCCCGCCCTGAGGTTCGGGTGGCGCAGCAGCAGGGCCTCGGCGGCGGCGCGCAGCCGGTCGGCGTCCACCGGGCCGGTGAGGTCGAAGGTGCAGACGGAGGTGTAGACGTCGGCGCCGTCGGTGTCGTACGCCGCGTGGAAGGCCATGCCCTGCTGGAGCGGCGAGGTGGGCCAGACGTCCACCAGGCGGGCGGGGGCGTGGTGTTCGGCGAGCTGGTCCAGTTCGGCCTGGCCGAGCGTGACGAGCGGGAAGTCGGAGGGGGTGTGTCCGCCCGCGTCCGGCCGGTCGGCGTGCTCGGCGAGCGCGCGCAGCGCGGTGAACCACGCCTCGGCGAGCGCGGCCACGCGCTCCTCGGTGAGCAGCCCGGTGGCGTAGGACCACTGGGCGACCAGCAGCGGGCCCTGCGGGGTGTCGACGGTGGTGGCGTCCAGGCCGAGCACCCGGCCGAGCGCGAGGCCGGTCGCGGCGCCCTCGCTCATCGCCTCGGTGCCGGCGAGCACGTCCTCGGCGGTGACGCCCTCCGGCGCGAAGCGGCCCAGGTAGTTGAACTCGACCTGCGGATCGGCGTACCCCTCCAGCACGGTGGCGGTGGCCGGGTTGAGGTGGCGCAGCAGGCCGTAGCCGATGCCGTTGTCCGGGACGGCGCGCAGCTGCTCCTTGACCCGGCCGAGGGCCCGGCCGAGCCCGGGGCCGGCCGCGGTGACCTCGGACCAGGGCAGCGCCCCGGGGGCGAGCCGGACGGGGTAGAGGGAGGTGAACCAGCCGGCGGTGCGGTGCAGGTCGACGCCGTCGACGATCTCCTCGCGGCCGTGGCCCTCGGCGGTCACCAGCACGGCGCCGTCCGGACCGGCGGTCGCCGCGCCGCGCCAGTGGCCGAGGGCGAGCGCCAGCGCGGTGAGCAGCACGTCGTTGACCTGCGCGTGGTAGGCGGCCGTGACGCGGGTCAGCAGCGCCTGGGTGGTCTCGGCGGGCAGCACGAGCCGCAGGACGCCCTCGGTGGCGTAGGTGTCCCGGGCCGGGTCGAGCGGGCGCGCGCCGAGCAGCGGGTCCGGGGTGGCCAGGGCGGCCTCCCAGAGCGGGAGTTCGGCGGCCCGGCGGTCGGTCCCGGCCTCGGCGGTGAGCCGCTGGGCCCAGCGGCGGAAGGAGGTGGGCACCGGCGCCAGCGCCACGGCCCGGCCCTCGCGGGCGGCGGCGAGCGCGGCGAGCAGGTCCTCCTCGACGATGCGCCAGGTGACGCCGTCCACCGCCAGGTGGTGGATCACGAGCAGGAGCTGCGGGGGCAGGCCCGGCCCGGCGTCGAACCGGACGGCCTGGAGCATCCGGCCGTCCTCGGGCGAGAGGCGCCCGCGGGCGGCCTCGGTCTCGGCGCGCAGCGCCTCCCCGGTGGCCGGGCCCGCGACGTGCCGCAGCACGGCCTCGGCGGGGACGGCGCCGGGGGCGGGGACGTGCAGCGTCCAGGGGCGCTCGGCGAGCGGGGAGGTGCGGGCGCGGAAGACGTCGTGGTGGTCGAGCAGCGCCTGGAGGGCCGTGGCCGCGTGCTCGGGCCCGCTCCCGGCGGGGAGGGTGAGCAGGGTGGACTGGTAGAAGCTCTCGACGGCGCCGTGCTGCGCGGCCAGCCAGTGCACGATGGGCGTCGGCGGCACCTCGCCGAGGCCGGCCCCGGCGGGTTCGGCGACGACCGGCCCCTCCAGCGGTCGGGCGATCCGGGCCAGTGCCTCGACGGTCGGCGAGAGGAACACCTCGCGGGGGGTGAGCTGCAGCCCGGCCTGCCGGGCCCGGGAGACGAGCCGGATGGCCACGATGGAGTCGCCGCCGAGCTCGAAGAAGGAGTCCGTGACGCCCACCGCGGGCAGGCCCAGCACCTCGGCGAAGAGGCGGGCGAGGGCGTGCTCCAGCTCCCCGGCGGGGGCCCGGCCGCCCTCCTCGGCGGCGGCGAAGACCGGCGCGGGCAGGGCGCGCTTGTCCACCTTGCCGTTGGGCGTGAGCGGCAGCCGGTCGAGCACCACGACGGTGGGCACCATGTGGTCGGGCAGCCGCTCGGCGCAGTACGCGCGCAGCTCGGCCGGGTCGGCGGCGCCGACGGTGTAGCCGACCAGGCGGCGCTCGCCCGGGCGGTCCTCGCGGACCAGCACCACGGCCTGGCGCACCTCGGGGTGGGCGGAGAGGGCCTGCTCGACCTCGCCGAGCTCCACCCGGAAGCCGCGGATCTTCACCTGGTCGTCGGCCCGGCCGACGAAGTCCAGCTGCCCGTCCGGCCGTTGGCTGCCGAGGTCGCCGGTGCGGTACATCCGGTCGCCGGGCTCACCGAAGGGGCAGGCGACGAAGCGTTCGGCGGTCAGGCCGGGGCGCCCGAGGTAGCCCCGGGCCAGGTGCGGGCCGGAGACGTACAGCTCGCCCACGGTGCCCGGCTCGACCGGGCGCAGCCGCTCGTCCAGCACGTGGATGCGCACGTCCTGGCAGGGGTGGCCGATCGGGGGCTGCTCCTCGCCGGTGAGCGGCTCGCTCATGGTGACGATGACGGTGGTCTCGGTCGGCCCGTAGCTGTTGAGCATCAGGCGGTCGCGGCCGCAGCGGGCGGCCAGTTCGCGCGGGATGGCCTCGCCGCCGCCGATCAGGGTGCGCAGCGAGGGCAGCGGCACGTCCGGCAGGGTGGCCGCCATCGCGGTGGCGATGTCGGCGTGGGTGACGCCGTACTGCTCGATCAGGTCGGCCAGCGGCTCGCCGACCAGCTGGCTCTGCTCGCGGGGGAGCAGCAGGGCGGCGCCCGTGGAGAGCGCCACGGCCAGGTCGGAGACGGAGACGTCGAAGCTGAGCGAGGCGGCCTGGAGCACCCGGCTGCCGGGGCCGACCCCGGTGGCGGCGACCTGGGTGTCGATCATGCTGGGCAGCCCGGTGTGGGTGACGGCCACGCCCTTGGGCACTCCGGTGGAGCCGGAGGTGTAGATCACGTACGCGGTGTTCCCGGCGCTCAGCGGCCGCACCCGCTCGGCGGCGGTGAAGGGGGTGCCGGGCCGGGCGGCCAGCTCGGCGAGGTGCCCGGGGTCGTCGAGCAGCAGCCGGGGGGCGCCGGTCCCGGGCAGCTGGGCGGCGGCCTCGGCGGTGGTGAGCACCAGGGCGGCGCGGGAGTCGGTCAGCATGTGGCGCAGCCGCTCGGCGGGGTAGGCCGGGTCGGCGGGCAGCCAGGCGGCGCCGGTCTTGGCGACGGCGAGGATCGCGGCGACGGCCTCGGGGGACTTCGGCAGGGCGAGCGCGACGATGTCCTCGGTGCCCAGGCCGCGGGCCGCGAGCACCCGGGCCAGCCGGTTGGCGCGGGCGTCCAGCTCGGCGTACGTGAGGGTGGTGCCCTCGGCGTACAGGGCGGGGGCCTGCGGGGTGCGGGACGTCTGGGCGTCCACCAGCGTGGTCAGGGTCGGCCGCCGGTCGGCTCTGTGCGTCTGCTGGACCCCGGACATGTGACTCTCTCCCTCGTACGGCTGGCCCCCGCGGTGGCGGGAACGGCTTGCTCGGCGACCTTCGGGGCGGTCGGCCCGGGCGGTCGATGGAGCGGCGGTGCGGTGGCATGGTGGCGCGGTGCTGGTGGCGCTGGTGGTGCTGGCTGGTTCTGGCGGTGCGGTTCCAGCGGTGCTGCGATGCTGCGGTGCGGCTTCAGCGCTGGGCCGCTGCGGTCAGTGGCCGGACTGCTGGGCGAGCAGGCTCTTCGGCCGCAGGTCCTGCCAGTGCTGTTCGACGTAGTCGAGGCAGTCCTGCCGGCCGGCGGCGCCGAAGACCTGCTGCCAGCCGTCGGGCACCGGGCTGAAGCCCGGCCACAGCGAGTGCTGGCCCTCGTCGTTCACCAGGACGAGGTAGCTGGCGTCGGGGTCCTCGAACGGGTTCGCCATCGTCGGTTTCCTCTTTGTTCGGAGAAATTTCGGGGAGGAGGGAATTACGCCGGAGCGCGGCTCACGGACCCCAGCCGGAGTCGGCGTTGGGCGCCGAGACGAGGGTGGCGGCGGCCAGGGGCGAGTACGGGTCGGCGCTGCTCTGGACGCCCAGTCCGGCGACCAGCAGAACGGCGAGAATCCCGAGCATATGGTGAATGCGAACGGCAAGATTCTTCATCGTTAATTCCTTTTTCCGAGGGGGCGGTCGGCCCTCTTCGCTCGGAAATTCATCCTGCCGAGGCTCAAACGGGGGTGGAAGCTCTGGCCATGATCGGGAACACGCATTGCGGGAACCGGAAGCCCGAACAGATCATGTCAAAAACAGACAGATCTGATCCAAAGAGTGCCTGGCACTGTCAGATCAGTGGTGGGAACCGGTCACTGGCGAGGGTTTCGGTCAACCGCTCTCCCGGCACGTCGCCGGGGGGAGACTCCGGCCCCCGGAAGTCGCCGAACCCCCTGCAGGGAACGGGAGGTTACGGAGTGTCAGCATTATAGGTTACGGAGCGTCAGTGCTCGCGGTTATGGAGCGTCAGAAATGGGATCCCCGGCGCAGTTCCTCGCGGACGGTGGGCCAGTCGTCGCTCCACGTCCGCCCCGCCGAGGCGGGTGACTCCAGGGCGATCGTCGCCAGGTAGGCGCGCTTGAGCGCGGCCCGCTCGTCCTGCACCCGGCCCGAGGCCTGCTCGATCCGGCGCAGCCGGGCGTGCAGCCGCTCCAGCGCGCCCCCGCCCGCGAGCAGGCGCCGCGCCGCGGGGCCGAAACGGAAGCCGGCCGCGAGCAGCGGCCAGGCCGACCGCCACACCCGGAACACCTCGCGGTGGCCCGGACCCCACTCCCGCTCGGCCCGGGACAGCCGCGCCATCGCCGCCCGCTCGGTGGGCGCGGCACAGATCTCGCGCAGCGTCCGCGCGAGCGCACCCCAGTCCTCGCCGGGCGCGTGCCGCAGCGCGGCGGGCAGCAGGTGGGCCATCGAGCCGTGCACCACGGTGCGCGGCCACCGCGCGGACACCGCCTCGGCCAGGCCCCCGCCGGTGTCGCCGACCAGCACCCAGACCTCGCGCACCCCGCGCTCGGTGAGCTCGGTCAGCACCTGCGGCCAGTGCTCCCCGTCCGTGGCCGGCCACAGGCCCAGCACCTCGCGCCGGCCGTCGGCGGAGATCCCGAGCGCCAGGTGCACCAGCGGGCCGCCCGAGCGGCCGCTGCGCACCGCGTCCAGGAAGACCGCCGGGTAGACGGGGCCGAGCGGGCACCGGCGCCGCTCGTCGAGCTCGTCGAGCACCTGGTCGGTGATGGCGGAGACGGTCTCCCGGCTGAGCTCCACGCCGTACACCTCGGCCAGGTGCGCCACCAGCTCGCCCGAGCTGAGGCCGCGCGCGGTGAGCGAGATGACCAGCCGGTCGAGGCCGGGCAGCCGGCGGGCCCGGGGGCGGACGGCCCGGGGGGTGAAGCTGCCCTGGCGGTCCCGGGGCACCCGCACCTCGACCGGGCCGACCTCGGTGAGCAGCCGTCTGGCCCGGGCGCCGTTGCGGACGTTGGCGCCGGGTCCGGTGCCGGGCTCGGTGCCGGGTTCGGCCCCGCGCAGGTGCTCCTGGAGTTCGAGCTCCAGGGCGTGCTCGATCAGCTGCTTGGCGAGCGTCTGGAACAGCCCGCCGTCGCCCAGCAGCCGGATCGCGCCGGAGCCGACCTGCTCGGCGGCGGCCTCCGCCAACTGCCGTACCAGCCGCTGGTCCACCAGCTCGGCCAGGTCCACGGGCGGGACCGCCGGCCCGGGATCAGCTCGCAACAAGGGGTGCCCTCCGTCTGTCGGCCGTTCGTCCGCCGGCCGTCCGCCCCGGCCGCCCCGACGGGGCGACAGGCGCGACACGGCGGCCATCCGCCTGTCACCGCGGCCGGGTGCGCTCGGGTCCGCCACTGCCGCGGTCGGCTCCCCCGCCTCCGGGCGCGCTCGGCTTCGCCGTCGGCCGCTGATTTCCGCGCCACTTGGGCGTACACTCACGGCAGTCAGAGCCCGGGGGGACGGCTTCCGAACGACAGGTGATTTCCATCCTGCCATTTCAGACGCCTGGCGGTGGCCGGTACGGGCATTCGTGAAACCGCAATGCCGAAGCCGGAAGGATGCCCAGATGTGCCTATCCCAGGACAACAGCGCGGGAATGGGGACACCGCAGCTCTGTGACCGGGGGATCGAGTTCTACCGGGCGGTGCTGGCCGAGGGCTGCGCCACCGGAGACGCCCCCGAGTGCCTGCTCGCGATGGGCCTGCTGCGCTCCGTGCCCGGCTCCGGCGAGCGGCTGACCCCCGTCCCGCCCGACATCGCGGCCACCGGCCTGACCCGGCCGCTCGAACTCGCCGTGCTGGGCCACCAGGAGCGGCTCGCCGAACTGCGCACCGCCTTCACCGCCGCCGACCGCGCCTACCAGGACGTCATGCGCCGGGCCCAGCTGCCGGTCCGCCTCCTGACGGGCGAGGAGATCAACCCCGCGCTGGAGAAGGCCGTCGCCGCCTGCACCGAGGAACTGCGCACCGCCCAGCCCGGCGGCGGCCGCAGCCCCGAGCACCTCGCGGACGCCCTCCCGCGCGACCTCGCCCTCGCCGGGCGCGGCGTGCGCCAGCGCACCCTCTACCAGCACACCGTGCGCGCGCACGGCCCGACGCTGGCCTACATCGAGCAGGTCACGGCCCAGGGCGCCCGGATACGCACCCTGAACGAGGTGTTCGACCGGGTGATCATCTGCGACCGCTCCACGGCCTTCGTCCCGGCCGCGGCCGACCGCGAGGCCGCCGCGATGCTCATCCAGTTCCCACCGCTGGTCGAGTACCTGCTCAAGATCTACGAGTTGATGTGGGAACGCGCCGAGCCGGTCACCTACCTGGAGGGCCGCCACCGCCCCCAACTGCTCACCGACCGCACCCGCCAGAACGTCCTGCGCCTGATGGTCAACGGCTACACCGACGAGGCCATCGCCTCCCGCCTCGGCATGAGCACCCGTACGGTCTCCAGCCACATCCAGAAGGCCAGCGAACTCCTCGGCAGCCGCAGCCGCGGCCACCTCGGCTACATCATCGCCCGCGAGGGCGTCCTGGACGAACCCCTCGACGACCTGTGACCGGCACCGGGGGCCGTCGCCGTCGCTCGATGGGACGGCGGCGGCCCCCGGTGCCGGTGCTACTCGTAGCGCAGTTCGCTGGGCCGCATCAGGCGCAGGAGCTGTGGCAGGCCGAGCGCGGTCGTGAGGAGGACGGCGCCGGCGGCGATCGCGGACATGGCCAGCATCGAGCCCCAGTCGAGGGCGAAGGGCAGGCCCGCCGCGTACTGGAGGACGGCTCCCATCAGCAGGCCGCCGACGGCGGCCAGCAGCATGCCCAGGGCCATCGGGACGAGGGTCTGCCACAGCACCGACAGGCCCAGGATCCGGCGGCGGGTGCCGACGGCGTTCAGCACGCCGAGGATGCGGCGCTGCTCCCGGAAGCGCTCCAGCTGGCCGACCAGCAGGCTGAGGGCGACCAGCAGCAGGGTGACGGCGGAGCCGGCGGTGAGCAGGCGTTTGACGGCGAGGTAGGTCGGGTCGACGGTGCGGTCGAGCGGGGACCCGGCGAGGCCCTGCGGGTCGATCGCCATGACGTCGGTGGCGAGTTGCTCCTTCGGGTCCGGCAGGCCGGGGGCCATCGCGACCAGGACGGTCGCGGGCTGGCCGCGCAGTGCGGCGGCCGGGGCGGCGCCCGGGGTGAGGAGCAGCAGGCCGGAGCCGAGCCGCCCGTTGGGGTCGGCGCCTTCGACGGGCTCGACGGTGGCCGTCACCGCGGGCAGCGGCCAGGACGGCGGCTCGCCGTCACCGCGGAAGAAGGCGGCGTGGACGCTCGTGCCGGGCTTGGCCGCGGCGGCGGCGTCCTTGCCGGTGTCCGTGCCGCCGCTCGTGCCGGCGTCCGCGCCGGCGATCGTGCCGGCGTCCGGTCGGGTGGTCCGGCCCTGGACGGCGAAGGCGTCACCGTCCTTGCAGTCGGGCAGGGTGGCGAAGCTGCGCAGCACGGCGCAGTCGGCGATCCGGACGGCGGGCAGCTCCCAGAGCTTGGCGGTGGGGGTCTCCAGGGCGAACTCGGTGTAGGCGGCGGTCGCCTGCACCCCGGGGGAGCGCGCCAGCGAGTCGGCGAGCCGGTCGGCCTGCGGGCCGCCGCCCGGGAAGGACACCGACTGCTGGTACGGCCCGACCGCGGCGCGGGGGCCGGGTCGGCCCTCGTAGCTCGCGCTGACACCGAGGAAGAGCGCCTGCAGGGCGATCGCCCCGGCGACGGCGACGACCACGCCGCTGACCGCGGCCGAGGCGGGGCCCGAGCTCAACTGGAGCCTTCGGATGGCGAGTTGCCAGGACACGCCGCCGCCGGAGCGCCGGGTGGCGGCCTCCACCAGCCAGGGCAGCAGGGTGCAGACGCCCACCAGCATCAGCAGCACGCCGACCGCGACCAGCAGTGAACCGCGGCTGTCCTGAACGGAGTTGAAGACGGCGGTGCGCCCCATCCCGGACGGGTTGTACTGCGTGGGCAGCGCCAGCGCGAGCGCCGTCAGGGCGAGGCCGGCCAGCGGCAGCGCCAGCCGCCACCCGATCCGGCGCCGGCCGGGGCCGGACCGGCGGACCACGCCGAGCGGGTCGACGGTGACCCGGCGCATCGCCAGCAGGGTCACGCCGACGCCGAGGAGCGGCACGACCACGGCGATCGCGGCGGCGATGGCGGGGTGCGGCGCGATGTCCTCGGGGTAGAAGCTGAAGCCCGCGAGCCGCAGGTGGCCGGTCAGCCGCCGGCCGAGCAGGAACAGCGCCGCGCCCGCGACCAGGCCCAGCACCGCGCCGACCAGGGACTCCCCGGCGGCGAGCCGGGCGGTCATCCGGCGGTCCGCGCCGACCAGACGCAGCGCGGCGAGCCTGCGGTCGCGCCGTTCGCCGCCGAAGCGGGCGGCGGCGGCGAGGAAGACGCCGACCGGGGCCAGCATCACGGTCAGGCCGACGGCGTTGAGCAGGATCAGCCGGGAGTCCATCGGCTTGGGCGGCGAGAAGTGGCCGTACGAGGTGACGCGGGCGGCTCCGGCGTCCAGCGAGAGCCGGTCGCTGCCGAGCAGGTAGCCGGCCTGGCCGGGGCCGAGCAGGCCGTCCGGGCCGATGCCGCCGACCACCGGGTAGGGGAGGCGGTCGCGCAGCAACTGGTTGGCCGGATCCTTCAGGAGCTCGGCCAGGGCGGGCGAGACGACCATCCGCCCCGGCGGCGGGTATGCGGCCACTCCGGGAGGGAGCGCCGCGTCCGGGCCCTCCGGCTGGACGACCCGCCCACGGATCGCGGTGCCCCGGAACGTGGTGTCGGCGATGGCGATGAGGACCGTCCGGTCGCCGGGCGTGGGCAGGTCCTCGTCGCGGAAGGTGTCGTTCTGCACGTACAGGCGCTCGTTGCGGTGCTGGACGATGCCGGGGAAGGAGGCCGTGAACAGCAGCAGTGCCACCCCCAGGCCGACGCCGCAGGCGGTGAGCAGCAGCCGCCCCCAGCCGTCCCGCCCGTTGGTGAGGGCCAGGCGCACGCCGAGGCCGAGCTGGTCCAGGAACGGCGAGCGGACCCGGTCGGCGGCGGGGGCGCTCGTGGCGGGGCTGCTCGCGCTGGGGCTACCGGTGTCGGGGCGGTTCACGCCGGGGCCGCTCATATGGCGCCCGCCAGGTCGCGGGTGCGGCCGTCGCGGACGACGATCTCGCGGTCGGCGTAGGCAGCGACCCTGACCTCGTGGGTGACCAGGACGACGGCGGCGCCGCTCTCCCGGGCGGCCTGGGTGAGCAGCTTCATCACCCGCTCGCCGTTGAGGGAGTCGAGCGCGCCGGTCGGCTCGTCGGCGAAGACCGCTCTGGGCCCGGTGATCAGGGCCCGCGCGGCGCCGACCCGCTGCCCCTGGCCGCCGGACACCTCGCCGGGGCGCTTGGCGGCCACGTCGTCCACCTCCAGACGCTCCAGCCATTCGCGGGCCCGGGCCTCGGCGGCCCGGCGGCGCAGTCCGTTGAGACGCAGCGGGAGCGCGACGTTCTCCAGGCAGGAGAGTTCCGGGACGAGCTGGCCGAACTGGAACAGGAAGCCGAACTCGGTGCGCCGCAGGGCGCTCAGCTCGGCGTCGGAACAGGCGGTGAGGTCGCGTTCCCGGTAGCGGAGGTGGCCGCTGTCGGGTCGGGTGATCCCGGCGAGGCAGTGCAGCAGGGTGGACTTGCCGGAGCCCGACGGGCCCATCACGGCGACGAGTTCGCCGGCCGCGACGGTGAGCGAGGCCCCGCCGAGCGCCGGGGTGAGCCCGAAGTTCTTGTGCAGGTCGTGGGCGGCGAGCAGGGGTTCGGACATGGTCAACGCTGGGACTCCGTGATGCGGGCGGCGAGTTCGTCCAGGCGGGCGGCGGTGAGCTCCAGCCAGCGCAGGTCGGCTTCCAGGTGGAACAGGGCGTGGTCGCAGATCAGCTGGTCGGTGAGGTCACCGGTGAGCTTGCGGCGGGTCAGCACCCGCATCTCCTTGAGGTGTTCGGCCCGCTGCGCGTCCAGGACGTCGGCGCCGGAGCGGCCGGTCAGGAGGGCGAGCACGACCTTCTGGTAGAGCGTGCTCTGCAGGTACGGCTGCGGGCTCTCCGGCTGCGCGAGCCAGTTGGCGAGGTCGGTGACCCCGGCCTCGGTGATCGCGTACCGCTTCCGCTCCGGGCCGTCGCCGGCCTCGACGCCGTCGACCACCACCAGCCCGTTCTTCAACAGCCGGGAGAGCGTCGCGTACACCTGCCCGTAGTGCAGGCCGCGGTCGCGCCCGAAGTGCTCGTCATGGAGGCGTTTGATGTCGTATCCGTGGCGGGGCTGGGTCTCCAGCAGGCCGAGGAACAGCTGTCCGAGTGACATGCTCCGGGACTATACAGGCCATGTATACACACAGGTGTATAGCGGGCCCCCTCGGGGCCTGGCCGGCGCCGCCGCTACGGCCGCGGCCTCCCCGAGCAGGACTCGGGGAGGCCGGAGAGGTTCGGTGCCCGGGTCAGTTCAGACCGTGGGCCCGGCGGTCAGGACGCCTGGGCGCGCACCAGCCAACGCTGGTTGGCATTGGCGGTGCAGGACCAGACCCCGAGCGCGGTGCCGTTCGCGTCTGCCCAGCCGGGCAGTTCGAGGCACTTGTCGGAGATTGGGTTGTAGAGCGTGCCGTCGTAGCGACGGACCCAGGTCTGCGCGTCGTCGGCGGCGCAGGTCTGGAAGGACACCTGGAATACCGGCCGACCAAGTCCACCGTGTCGATCCCCGGCAGCGAGATCGGCAAGACCGGGCAGGCGACCTACGAGTACGAGACCGTCTACGACCCGATCACCGGTGCCGTGACCACCGAGTACCGGGCCGCCGTCGGCAACCTCGCCTACGAGTCGATCGGCTACAACTACGAGATCTACGGCCTGCTGCACGACCTGGGCGGGGCCGACGACACCTACCTCCGTCAGTCCGACTGGGACGCCTACGGACGCAACATCCGCTCCACCGTCAACCCGTTCGGCTGGCAGATCGTCGCCACCAACACCTACGACGAGTCCACCGGGCGTCCGCTGACGCAGTACGTCGACAAGCAGACCTCCACCGACGGCACGGTCCAGAACACGACCTACGCCTACAACCAGGCCGGCCGGATCACGGCGATCCGGAGCATCCCGAACAACACCCCGGCCGCCACCGACCTGCAGTGCTTCTCCTACGACTACCTGGGCCGCCTCACCACCGCGTGGAGCGACACCGGGCGGCTCGACCAGCCCACCCCGTCCCTGGCAGGCCAGGGGGCGTGCGCCAACTCCACTCCCACCAGCGGGGCTTCGGCGCCTTCGAAGACGACGGTGGGCGGCAACGCCGCCTACTGGCAGGACTACACCTACGACCTGACCGGCAACCGCACCAAGCTCGTCGACCACAACCCGGCCGGTGACCAGTCCAAGGACGTGAAGGTCGACCAGACCTTCCCGACCCCCGGTACCCGCAACACGCCGACCACCGCGGCCGGCACGGGCGGCGGCACGGGCGGCCCGCACGCACTCGCCAGCGGCACGTACACCTACGGCTCGGCCACCGCCCCCCAGGGCACCGACGAGTACGACGCGGCCGGCAACACCACGAAGATCAACAACCCCAACGGCATCAAGATCCTCAACGCCGGGTCCGTCCTCAAAGCCGGTGAGAGCGTGCGCTCCAACAGCGTCCGACTCGCCATGCAGGACGACGGCAACCTGGTGCTCAGCTCGCTGCGCACCGGCCAGGTCCTCTGGTCCACCAACACCCAGAACCACCCGGGAGCCTGGGCCACCATGCAGGACGACGGCAACTTCGTCGTCTACGACTCGCAGCGCGTCGCGCTCTGGTCCTCGCAGACCTGGGCGGGCAACGCCAGCGGCTACTTCGCGACCGTCCAGGACGACGGCAAGTTCATCGTCTACGCGCCCGGTTGGAACTCCAAGTGGGCCACCTCCACCTGGAACGCCGCCGACTCGGCCAATGCCTCCACGCTGACCTGGGACGTCGAGGGCAAGCTCGCCTCGCTCGCCCAGGGTTCGGCCGTCACGACGTACGTCTACGACGCCGACGGCAACCAGCTGATCCGCCGCAACCCCGGCAAGGTCACCGTCAACCTCGGCGGCGGCGACGAACTCACCTACGACACCGGCACCAAGACCAGCAGCGGCACCCGCTACTACAGCATCCCCGGCGGCATCACCCTGGTCCGCGAGAGTCCGACCAAGCTCACCTACCAGTTCGCCGACCACCACGGCACCAACACCCTGTCCATCGGCCGCGACAGCCTCGCCGAGACCCGCCGCCCCACCGACCCCTTCGGCGCCCCGCGCGGCACCACCTCCAGCACCACCGCCTGGGCCGGCGACAAGGGCTACGTGGGAGGCCTCAAGGACGACGCCACCGGCTTCACCAACCTCGGCGCACGCCAGTACCAGCCCACCACCGGCCGCTTCCTCAGCGCGGACCCGCTGCTCCTGCCCAACGACCCGCAGCAGTGGAACGCCTACGTGTACAGCAACAACGACCCAGTCAACAAGACGGACCCCACCGGCATGGCCCTGGAGGAATGCGCCAGCGGGATGGCCAAGTGCTCCAACATGGGCACCAAGGTGGAGGGCGAGGGGCCGAACTACCAGAGGATCGTCGAGGAGAACAAGAAGGTCGACGACAAGTATGATCAGGCCAAGGAGGCTGGCTGGGGTTCGATTCCGAACGGGGCGAAGCGCAAACCTCTCAAGGTGAACCCCGGCGCGGATAACGGCATTATCATGGCCCGCTTCTACATCCACACCAAGCTGGCTCTTATGGACGCGCTGCTCGGCGACAATAGGGGGCCCACCTTGAAGCCGGATGCCAGCTATCGGATGGCTCTTTTCTGGGACACGGAGTCCGGGAATATGACCTTCACCGTATCTGCCTCTCACGAGTCCCCGCCGTCTAATTACCAGATTGCAAGGGGGCTGGCCAGGCCTGGGATTAAGTTGAAACCTGCGATGGATATCGTGGAAGCCGAACCAGACGTTTGGCACAGTTTGAAGTGGCAGAACGCCATTCACGTCGAGGGAACAAAGTCGGGTGCGAAGGTGAAGATCCACGGGATCAACAGCGAGCTCCCAATTTTCGCCGTTGACGATGAATTGGACATCGACTTCAGGGGTAGCGGTGACGTTTCCGTGCGGCGGCGCGGCGATTCGTACCCCGACATGGAAGTGGTCCAGTATAAGCGCGGGCAGCATGCGTCGATGCTCGCCTTTGACCCAATGTCATCGGAGACGGGTCTCCCCGCGGCTCCATTCTGGCCCAAGATGGACAGCACTTGGGTCTCCGGAAAGTGCACGGAAGGTTGCTAGCTATGACTGAGGCAAACTGTCGATCGGTTAGCGGGTCCACCTTCCGGTGGATTTCTACCTGCGCCGTTCGCTATGCCGTGGTCTTCATGGTTGGCTGGATGGCGATATCGCTGACGGCTCCCAGGATGTCGGACCGGGCTGGAGGTTACGGTGCCCGGAAGACTTTGTGGGGATCTTTTCTGGGATACATGGAAGGGGCTCCAGGGATGTTCCTGATGATCGGAGTCCCATCCCTGATATTGCTGGCGCTGATTTCCAGGAGAAGAGGAACCTCTGCGCCTGATGAGTTCAGGGCATTTGTCGCGGCGCTCCTTGTCATCCCTGCGCTGGTGCTCTTCCTGGTCGGCACATGGGTGATGGTCGCCATCCAGGTGGCGGTGCAGATCCTCTTTGCAGCGATCATCATGCCGGTTGCCAGGGAAAAGGAAAGCTTCTAGGATCGTTGAAGCACGTGGCCGGTTAAATTAGGTCACGATCAGTTTATGTGGGCGCTCGGCTGGATTTCCCAGCCGAGCGCCTCGCAGAATCCAGCGCTTGTTGGGCCGAAGGGATCGTCTGAGGCGGCAGTGAATGTGGATGCTTCGGGGGCGCAACTCAAATAAGTGGTTCTCTGCGAGGCGAGGAGGTGTGTTGCCTCGGACGGCTTCGCCCGCCCGGGTGACTTCGAGTAGTGCGCGTTGAGACGTTTAGAACGCAGGTATCGGGTGATCGAGACTCTGGGGTCAGGCTGGGAACGAGCCCAGGGCCTATTGCGTGTCCTTGCTGTCTCCCTGACTGGCATCTTGCCGCTGGCGGCTTCGTGCGCGGTGGCGAAGGAGGCTGTCCCAGCTGTTATCGGGTCCTGGAAGGCGCCCGTCGCTTCGATCCAGTTCCTGGAGGGCGGCAAGCTTGGCGAGGTAAGCCTGCTCCCCGCCATGTGTCGTGGAAAGAAGTCCCCGACTGCGGTGAAGTTCACCGGTACCTGGAAGTACGGGGCGCGTTCCGATGCTGGACCTGGCGCGGTCGCCCAATTGGTCTCCGTCGACGGCGATCTGAGGTGCGAGCGGTTCTTCCAGTACGGCAAGGACCAAGGTGAGGAGTGGTTGCAACTGACCGATGCGGACGACGGCGGCGTGCCGTTCGCCGCGTTCCTTCGGCAGTAGGTCCGTTTCGGGAGCCGCCCCATCCGATGTGTCGGATGGGGCGGCTCCCGTAATGGAGGATGGGCGACGCGGGGTCGGGGGTCTTCGTGGTGCTGCGGGGCTGCTACTCCGGGGGTGACTGGGAGATCTATCTACGGGAGGAGCGGAGAGGAGCGGTGGCCAGGCTGGGCGGACAGTCGCCGGGGGAGCGCGCAGCGGGGCTTCTCCGGGGTGCAGGGACTCGGAGAGCGATGGCTTCAGCGCCGGGTTGCAATTCAAAGTGGGGCGCCTCCACCTGGAGCGCCGCCGACTCGGCCAACGCCTCCACGCTGACCTGGGACGTCGAGGGCAAGCTCGCCTCACTCGCCCAGGGTTCGGCCGTCACGACGTACGTCTACGACGCCGACGGCAACCAGCTGATCCGCCGCAACCCCGGCAAGGTCACCGTCAACCTCGGTGGCGGCGACGAACTCACCTACGACACCGGCACCAAGACCAGTACCGGCACCCGCTACTACAGCATCCCCGGCGGCATCACCCTGGTCCGCGAGAGCCCGACCAAGCTCACCTACCAGTTCGCCGACCACCACGGCACCAACACCCTGTCCATCGGCCGCGACAGCCTCGCCGAGACCCGCCGCCCCACCGACCCCTTCGGCGCCCCGCGCGGCACCACCTCCAGCACCACTGCCTGGGCCGGCGACAAGGGCTACGTGGGAGGCCTCAAGGACGACGCCACCGGCTTCACCAACCTCGGCGCACGCCAGTACCAGCCCACCACCGGCCGCTTCCTCAGCGCGGACCCGCTGCTCCTGCCTGCGGACCCGCAGCAGTGGAACGCGTACGTGTACAGCAACAATGACCCGGTCAACAAGACGGACCCCACCGGCATGGCCCTGGAGGAGTGCGCCAGCGGGATGGCCAAGTGCTCCAACATGGGCACCAAGATCGAGGGCGAGGGCGAGAACTACCAGAAGATCGTCGCGCAGATCCAGGCGCAGGCTGGCGCACGGCGGGATGGGTACGAGCGCTTTCTGCAGCACCAGTCGATGGCAAAGACTTCGAAGTGGGTTGGCGCGGCGCCCAGCACGGAGGAGATGGAGAAAAGCATGCGGCAGATGCGGCGTGCTACGGGACTGGAGCTGGAGAAGGACTACCTTGCGAAGTCGCCCTACCCGACCTCGCTGCAGGAAGGACAGTCCACGATCAAGATTGGCAAAGTCAACACCGCCGAGGTGGATGTCTGCGCTGCCCTCAACGCCATCACTTGCCTCGACGCCTGGGGCATCAAGGATTGGTCAGAGGAGATGGTGGCTAAGGAGTATCCGGGAATCGGGGATAGGGACGACCGTGTCAACTCCTTTCGGCACCTCATGTGGCAGGCGCGACTCTCCTACGAGCAAGGTGCGGAGAATGCCGAACACTGGGCAATCGCACATGAGGCCTTTGGGCCCCAACCGGACCTGTCCGACTACAACTACCGCGACCATCTCTCGGACCTGGTGAACAATGCCCGCGGCCGGAACATCGGCGTCGAGGCCAGCAGGTACGGGAATGGGCATAGTCGAGACCAGGCCATGCAGTACATCCTTGAAGCTGTCAGGGCGGATATCAGGAACGGGCTCTATGCCCGAAGAGATGACTTCCTGCCGCAGTAGGACTCAATACCGCAAGCAAGTAAGCGAGACCGGGCTGGTATAGCGTCAGCCCGGTCTCGCACCACCTGTGAAAGGCTGGAGAGCTGTGGCTGGTCGATGGAAGCACTTGAAGTCCCGGGAGGGCGTTGTCCTGCTCGTGGGTGTTCTGCTGATCGCGGGTCTGGCAGGGTATCTGAAGGTCCGGTCGGGCGGGCCGGATCCGAAGGACTACGTGGGGCGTTGGGCGTCGCGGGACGAGGTGATCGAGTTGCGGGAGGGGGGCCGGCTCGGTGAGGTGCGGCTCGACGGGTACTTCTGCGCGAAGGATCCCGTCGGGCAGGGGGCGGCGTTGGGGGAGTACCAGGGGAGTTGGCGGACGGGGAGTGTGGACGACGCGGGGTCGGGAGTCTTTGTGGTGCTGCGGGACTACTACTCCGGGGGTGACTGCGAGATCTATCTGCAGGAGGAACGAAAAGGTGCGGTGGCCAGTCTGGGCGGTCAGCCGCGGGGGAGCGCGGAGCGGGTCTTCTCCAGGGTGTAAAGGCTCGAAGAACGATGGCTCCAGCACTGGGTGTCAGGGGGTGTCGGGATTCCGGCGGCGATTGTTGGATGTTGTCAGGGTGGGTGTCGACATCTTCCGCCGCCTGATGCGCCTGGTGTCACTGTGGTTACCGCGATGCGTCGACCGGGGTGCCGCCGTGCGGCGGGCCGGCGGTGCCGGCGGTGCCAGCTCTGGACGCGGCGCTGGTGGTCGACTTCGCGCTGGTCGGCAAGGTCGGGGTGGATACAGGACCGTCCTGTTTGCGCTCCGGTTGCGTCACTCTTCCTCCCTCCTTCGGGCTGTACCTACCAGAATGGCGGGTGTGTATCAGGGTGTTGATTGACGGATTGAATCGAGTCGGCCGGTGGTTCGGTCGAGCGCTGCTGAGATATCTTGTGGCGTGCGTGGCTCCCGTGTGCGTTGTCGTGCTCGTTCTTTCAGCATTTGCGCCCGGCGGGCATGATGCGAATGGATTCTCTCGAGCCGACTCCCTGGACAGTCTCAAGCTGCTGGCGCTTATCTCGCTCATAATAACTGTCCCGACACTGTTCTTTCTCTTCCTGGTCTCTTTTTGGGCGGCCAGGGGGAGGAGCGTTCGGGGGATGGCTGCCGTGTTGTTTGCTCTGCCTCCACTGCTCTATCTCTTTGCGGGTGCCTGGCCCTTCCTATCGATGAGCGCACTCGGTGTGATCTACGCAATGGTGGTGATGCCCGCGCCTGCGCCCAGATCCTGATTTTGCGACATTCGGGTCCCAGGACGCGTGATGCGTGTCGGGGGCCCAGATATTTATTCCGGGTACTTGCATTAACTGTCTGTCCAATCCCTGGTGGGGCTCACCGAGGGGAGGTGTTTCCATTCAGGGCCCACCGTTGATCGGATTCAAATCCGACTTCAATTCGAAGGGGGGGGGATTACTTTCACCTCGGAGCAGGATGACTAGGGTCCGGGTGAGTCGATGGATTGTCGTTTCTGACTGGGCGGTGCTACCGTATGCTGTCCTTGTCCTGCGAGATCAGGAGCATTGATGGTCGTTCTTGGCATGCTAATTCCGGTCGTCCTAGGATTGGCTGTGGTCACGAATTTTCGCGGGATTCGTGACTTCTTCGCGTTGTCCGAAAGTGGGGAAACTAAGAAGTCGGCCCCGGTGATCTTGTTGCTCATCAGCTGGTTCTTTATGCTGGTTCCCGGGGCTGCTGTTCTCGACATGGCCATCACGGCACTCCTGCACTGACCTGTTCGGACTGCCGCAGACGGTGGCGCACGACGTCTGTGGCGGCGGGGCGGTCTTCGAGACGGCCCCGCCGCCGGTCGTTTCAGAGATCCTTTGATGGAGGGCGCGTGAAGGGGCGGCGAATCGTCCTGTGGAGTGTGCTCGGTGGGTTGCTGGGCGTCCTCGGGGTGGGCTGGGCCGTGTGGATGATGGTCCGACTTCCGGGCCCTGACGTGCCGGATCCGGTCGGACGGTGGAGCGGTGGAACGGCGACTGTCGAGCTTCTCCCGGAAGGGCGGGTCGGATCGGCACGAGTGCCGGCCCGCGTGTGCGGCGTTGCCTCGGCGGATCGCGAACGGCCGACGGAGATCGAGGGGCGCTGGAAGAAGTCGATCCTCGATGACGTGGGGCCGGGGGTCTACGTGGACGCGACTCGGAAGGACGGGAGCGGTAGTTGTCGGTTCTGGCTGACGGCTGAGGAGAACGGGAAGGACCTGTGGGTCCTGGTCCGCCAGGGGTTCGTCATGAAGAAGGGCTTCTCCGGGGTGTAGGGGCTCGGAGGGTGCCGGCTTCGGTGCCGGGTGTCAGGGGGGCGTCAGGAGTGGGGCGGTGATCGTTGGGATGTCGTCAAGAGTGGTCGAGGTCCGGGGTGGGGTCGGGTGAGGTGGGTGGGTGCCGACTCCTCCGTTGCCTGATGTGCCTGGTCCCACTGGTGGTTACCGCAATGCGCCTACCGGGGTGCCGCCGTACGGCGGGTCGGCGGTGCCGCCGGTGCCGTCGCTGGACGGGACGCTGGTGGTCGACTTCGCGTTGGTGGGCAAGGCCGGGGCGGCTGCGGGCAAGGCGGCCGAGGGCATGGCTGCTGCCTGGACGGCGCTGAGTTCGGCGGCCCTGTTCGGTGCGGCGCCCTGGGGGGATGATCCGGCGCTCGGGCAGGGCTTCGACCAGGTCTTCGCCCAGCCGCGGGACGATCTGCTGAAGGCGGTGCAGGCGTTGCCGGACACCTTGCGCAAGCTGGCCGACGCCCTCGGCGCCACGCGCAGCACGTTCGAGAGGGCCGACGAGCACGCCACGGAACTCGCCTGGACGTTCCCGGGGCCCGGTAGCGGCGGCGCGTGATGGCGGTCGACGCCCCCAACGCCTCGCTGCCGGACGGGTTGCAGAACCTGCTGATGATCCTGGTGGGCAACAAGTGGCCCACCGGGAACGAGAGCGCGCTGCGGGCCGAGGCGGATGCCTGGGCCGAGGCGGCGAAGTCGATCCGTGCCTGCGTCCTGGACCTGACGGACGCCAAGTCCCAGCTCGACCAGGGTCTGAGCGGTGCCACCAGGGACGCGTTCGACGCCTATCTGGCCAGGCTGGCCGTCGCCGACGACGCCGCGCTTCCGCTCATCGCCCAGTGCTGCGACGCCGCCGCCGACGCGCTGCGCAACCTGGCGAACCAGATCGAGACCCTGCGCATCGAGATCATCGGTGCGCTGGTGGTCCTGGCCGTTCAACTGGCCATCGACGCGGCGTTCTTCCTCTTCGGTGGGGCCGAGGCGGCGCCCGTGGAGATCGCCTTCACCAGGGCCCTGGTGTGGGCCTTCCTGCGCAAGGCGCTGATCAGCGCGGTGACCCGGGTCGCCGAGTCGGTGCTGGCCCAGGTGGGCTTCGACCTGCTGGCCCAGGTGATCGAGCTGGGCCAGGGCCACCGCACGTCGATCGACGGCGGCGAGCTGGGCACGGCCGCCATCAACGGGGCGGTGGGCGGCGCGGTCGGTGTCGGTGCCGGGTGGCTCGGCAAGGGGCTGGGCAAGGGTCTGGGAAAGGGGCTCGGGAAGGGCTTCACCTCGCTGACCGGCAAGGAGGCCGGCGCGTTCGCCAAGGGTGCGGCCGGCCTGGTCTGGAACACCGGCTACGGGGCGCTGACCGGGATGGCCGAAGGCGCGGCGCAGGATGCGGTGTTCGGGTTGTCGGGTGACTACGTGTCGGGCGCGGCCAACGGCGCGTTCGCCGGGGCGTGGGGGTGGCGGCACGGGGCGATGAATCCCGGGAACAAGTTCTCCATCTCGCCGGGCGACCACATCGAGGGCTGGCTGAACGGCAGGCTGGAGGGCCCGCGCCCACCGCGCGGCGGCACGACGGGGGACGGTACGGCGGGGGATGGTACGCCAGGGGGCGGCCCGTCGGAGATCGAGCTCGTCCCGGTCGGGAACCTGCCCCATGAGCTGCCGCCGCTGCCGCCGCAGGACACGGACCTCTCGGGCCTGTTCCACGAGATGGGCCACTTCCCGGCCCCCGTCGGCGACTTCAGGTCGACGCACGGCGGCACCCCGGCTCCGCAGCACCCGCGGCCGCGGACTGTCTCCGACGCCATCCTGGAGGAGCTCGATCCGGGCGTGCACCAGCCCTCCTGATGGGGAGTCGGGAGGGCTGGTGTCGGCGCGGGGGGCGGGGTGTTATCGGCTGCCCGCCGGGGCGAGGGGGGCCAGGGTGCCGGGGTAGAGGTATTCCTTCGCCGGGATCGTGGTGCTGTGGGCCCAGGCGTCGAAGAAGCCCTTGAGGTCCTTGCCCGAGACCTTGGCGGCGAGGGCCTCGAACTGGGGGAAGGTGGCGTTGCCGTAGGCGTGGTCGGCGGTCCAGCGCTTGAGGGTGGCGAAGAACGTGTCGTCTCCGACGGTGCGCCGCAGGGCGTGCATCATCAGGGAGCCCTTGAAGTAGAGGGCCGTGGCGAGTTCCTTGCCCTGACCGGGGTCGTACAGCTTGGTGGACCAGTACTCCGGGTTGTTCCTGTTCCCCTCGATGCCGGGGGCGTAGAAGCCGGTGTCGAGGTTGCTGCCCTGGTGCTCGTCCCACAGCTGGTTGGCGTACTGGGCGACGCATTCGGCGATGCAGCCGTCGCGCCAGTCGGTGAACGAGACGCTGTCGCCGAACCACTGGTGGGTGATCTCGTGGACGGCCGCGGAGTCCCAGAAGTAGTTGGTGTAGGTGGGCCGGCTCTGGGTCTCCAGGTCCGGCGCGCCGGTGCCCGTTTCCTTGGTCCAGCTGCGGACGATGGCGCCCGCGGAGGAGAACGGGTACGGGCCGAACTTGGAGGCCAGGAAGGCGATGATCTCGGGCTGCTGGGCCTCGGTCGCCTTGGCCATGTCGTCGATCGGCACGTCCGGGCCGTAGGCGGTGATGACGGGTGTCCCGTCGGGCAGCGCCGAGCGGTGGACGGTGAACTTGTCGATGGCGACGGTGCTGAGGTAGGTCGCCATCGGCTTGTCCTCGCGCCAGCGGAAGGTGGTCGAGCCGTCCTTGCTGGTGGTCTGGCCGGGCCGGCCGTTGCCGATGGCGGTCCAGCCGTCGGGGACGGTCGCGGCGAGCGAGAAGGTGGCCTTGTCGGACGGGTGGTCGTTGGACGGGAACCAGGAGGTCGCCGAGTGCGGCTCGCCCATCGCGTTGACACCGCCGGACACCAGCTGGTGCCAGCCCTCGGGGTCGGGCTTGCCCGCGTACACGACGCGTACGGCGAAGGTGGCGCCGCCGGCGAGTCGGCGGGCGGGCACGATGTCCAGCTTGTGTTCGCCCGAGCGGGAGAACGACTTGGCCGGGGTGCCGTTCACGGTGACGGAGGTGACCTGGAAGCCCTTGAGGTCCAGGGAGAGGCGGTCCAGCGACTGCAGGGCCCGGGCGGTGACGGTCGTGTCGCCGTTCAGCTGGTCGGGGTGCGCCGGGTCGTAGGCGATCCGGACGTCGTAGTTCGACACGTCGTAGCCGACGTTGCCGTCTTCGGGGAAGTACGGGTCCCCGATGCCGGCCGCTCCTGCGGGGGCGGCGGTCAGGGCGACGCCGAGGGCGGTGGCGGCGGCCACCAGGGTGGCGGCCCTGCGGCGGTGGCGGCTCAGTGGTGTGCGCATCTGGGGCTCCTGGGGGCGGGCGGTCAGGACCGGTCGGCGGCGGGGGCGGTGGCCGGGGCGGCGGGCTTGGCGGCTGCGGGCTTGGCGGTGGCGAACTGCCAGACCACGCCGATCATGGCGTTGGTGCTGGTCGCCTGTGTCGCGGGGTCGACGTTGGCGAGGTTGTCGCACGCGCTGTGGAGGCAGTCCGAGACGCCGCTGCTGAAGCCGGACGACGGGATGCCCGCGTCCCCGAACGGCTGGCTGTCGGAGCTGTCCAGCGGGATGTCGAAGGTCGCCAGGCCCCGGTCGGTGAACCACTTCTCGAAGGCCTGGAAGGCCGCGGTCTCGTTGTTCTTCGCGTCCTTCACCAGGAGGTACACCTGGAGGTTCTTGCTGCCCGCCTGGTCGAGGTTGAGGTACAGGTCGATGGCCTTGCGGTCACCGGCGGACAGGTTCTTGACGTAGTCCGCCGAGCCGACCATCCCCAGCTCCTCCGCCCCCCACCAGGCGAAGCGCAGGTGCCGCTCGGGCTTCAGCTTGGCCTTGGCCACCTGGAGGGCGGTGGTCAGGACGGCCGCCGAGCCGGAGCCGTTGTCGTTGATCCCCGGGCCCATCGGGACGCTGTCCAGGTGGGCGCCGGTGAGCAGCACATGGCCGGGGTCGCCGCCCGGCCAGTCGGCGATCAGGTTGTAGCCGTCCTTGCCGTCGTGGGAGAAGCGGCGCAGCTGCGTCTGGAAGCCGGCCCGGTCCAGCGCGTGCTTCACGTACGCCACCGACTCCGCGTACCCCTTGGTGCCGTGCGCGCGGTTGCCGCCGTTGCGGTCCGCGATCCGCTGCAGGGCCTGGAGGTGCGGCATCACCTCGGCCGCCTCGACGGTGGGCGCGGCCGGGGCGGGCCTGTGCTCGGCGGCCGTCGCCGCGGCGGCGGGGACGGTGGACAGCAGCAGGGCGGCCCCGAGGACGTGGGCGGCGAGGGACACCAGGCGGCGGGAGGGCATCACGCGGGAGCCTTTCGGAGGCGGGGCCGGGGGCTTCCCCCGGCGGACTCCGCCCACCCTGGTCCGTCGATGTCAGGAACTTGTCGAGAGGCTGTCGGGAACCGGTAGGGGTGCTTCCGGAGGGCGACTTACGATCATCCTCATGTGCGCACATGTCGTGGTCGCCGAGGACGATCCCAAGCAGGCCGACCTGGCCCGCCTGTACCTGGAGCGGGAAGGGCACCGCGTGGTCGTCGTCCACGACGGCCGGGCCGCGCTGGAGCAGGCCCGGCGCGGCCCGGCGGACCTCCTGGTCCTCGACGTGATGATGCCCGTCATGGACGGGCTCGACGTCTGCCGTGCCCTGCGTGCCGAATCCGCCCTGCCGGTGCTGATGCTGACGGCCCGCACCGCCGAGGAGGACCTGCTGCTCGGCCTCGACCTCGGCGCCGACGACTACCTCACCAAGCCGTACAGTCCGCGCGAGCTCGTGGCCCGGGTCCGGGCCCTGCTGCGCCGCGGGTCCCGGCCGCTGCCCCAGCAGGCGGCGACCCCCGCCGCCGCGCCCCCGGCGGTGCTGACCGCCGGGGCCCTCACCGTGGACCCCCTGCGCCACGAGGTCACCGCCGACGGGCGGCCCGTCAGCTGCACGCCCGGCGAGTTCCGGCTGTTGCAGGTGCTGGCCGCCCAGCCCGGCCGGGTCTTCACCCGGGCCCAGCTGCTGGAGCACCTGCACGGCATCGACCGGTACATCACCACCCGGACCGTCGACACCCACGTGATGAACCTGCGCCGCAAGATCGAGCCCCAACCACGCCGCCCCACCCGCCTGCTGACGGTCTACGGCATCGGCTACAAGCTCGCGGAGGGGCCGCGCGGTGCGTCGTGACGCCCCGCCGCGCCGCAGCCTGCTGCTCCGGCTGCTCGCCCTCTCCGCCCTGGTCTCGCTCTGTTCGATCGCCGCGACGGCCTGGCTGACCGCCCGCACCACGACGGGCGCGATCAGGCAGGAGCAGCGCCAGGTCCTCGCGGACCAGGCCCGGATCTACCACGAACTGCTCGGCTACGCCGCGACCCACCCCGACTGGACGGGGGTGGAGAGCACCGTGCGGCGGCTCGCCGCCGACACCGGGCAGCGCATCCTGCTGACCACGCCGCGCTTCGAGCCCGTCGTCGACTCCGCGGCCGCCGCACCCGGGCCGAGCCAGGCCGCCACCTCCGGGACCCCCGCCACCGCCCCCGGGTCACCGACCCCGGGCGCCGCCGACCGGACGGTGCTGCCCAGGACGCCCACCACCACCGTCGACCCGCTCTCCGTCGACCTCGCCATGCTGCCCGACGCCCCGGCCGACCGGATCGACGCCCGCGCCGTGGGCCCGTTCCGGCTGACGACCGCCGAGCGCGCGGCCATGGAGGAGGCCGCGCGGGACCGGGCCGGCTGCCTGCGGTCGGAACTGGGCGTCGAGGCGACCGTCACCGACGACGCCGCCGGCCGCCCCGTGGTGAGCGTCCCCGGCGGCCGGCCGCCCGGCGTGCGCTGCGCGCCCCCGCTGGTGCTGGACGCCCCGACCCGCACCGAGAGTGCCGCCCTCGCCGACCTCACCGCGCTCGTCAACGCCTGCCTGGAGCGCCAGCGGATCCGGCCCGTGACGCTGTCCCTGGGGCTGCAGTGGGCTCCGGCCCGCGACCGGGAGCAGGAGCAGGTGATCTCCGCCTGCCTCGCCAACTCCCGCCGGCAGCAGCTCGTCCGGTACGTGGCGCCGCCGGTGCTGCTGTTCGTCGGCGCGCCCGCCGGCGCGGCGGACCAGGCCCCCGTGCTGTCCGCCCCGCACCGGGGGCGGGTCGCCGAGGTCGCCGCGCTGGTGCTGGCGGTCACCGTGGCGATCACCACGGTGGTCGGGCTGCGGCTCTCCCGGCCGCTGAACGCGCTCACCCGCGCCGCCCGGCGGATGACCGACGGGGACCTCTCCGCCCGGGTGACCGCGACCGGCCGCGACGAGATCGCCGGACTCGCCGCCGCCTTCAACGCCATGGCGCAGCGCCGGGAGCAGCTGGAGGAGCTACGGCGGGCGATGGTCGGCGACATCGCGCACGAGCTGCGCACCCCGCTCAGCAACATCCGGGGCTGGCTGGAGGCCGTCGAGGACGGCGTCGTCACCGCCGACGGCGCCCTGACGGGTTCGCTGCTGGAGGAGGCCCTGCAACTCCAGCACCTGATCGACGACCTGCGGGACCTCGCCGATGCCGACGCGGGTGAACTGGCCCTGCACCGCGAGCCCGTGGACGTCGAGGACCTGCTGGCCCAGGTCGCCACCGCGCACGGCGCCCGGGCGCAGGCGTCGGGCGTGGCCCTGGTCGTCGAGACCGCCGACGCCCCGGCCGGGTACGAGGTGTTCGCCGATCCGGTGCGCCTGCGCCAGCTGGTGGGCAACCTGGTCGCCAACGCCGTCCGGCACACCCCGGGGGGCGGCACGGTCACCCTGCGGGCCCGGACGGAGTCCGACGCCCTGCTGATCGAGGTCGCCGACACCGGCGGCGGCATCGCCGAGGCGGACCTGCCGTTGGTGTTCGAGCGCTTCTGGCGGGCCGACAAGTCCCGCAACCGGCAGAGCGGCGGCAGCGGTCTGGGCCTCGCCATCGTCCGCAAGCTCGCCGAGCTCCACGGCGGCGGCGTCCACGCGGCCAGCACCCCCGGCGCGGGCTCGGTGTTCACCGTGCGCCTGCCCGCTCCGACGGCCGCCGGGTGCGGGGGTGGAGCGGGCCGATAGCTAAATCATCGACATATGTTTGCCATTGATCTATGCTCACGGCCATGGCTAACCGTCAACTACAGGAGCCGACGCGGCTCGTGCTCACCGCGCTCGCCGATGCCCCGCGGCACGGCTACGCGATCGTCCAGGAAGTCCTGGCCATCTCCGACGGCCGGACCAAGCTGCTCACCGGCACCCTCTACACCGCGTTGGACCGGCTCCTCCAGCAGGGGCTGATCCGGATCGACCACGAGGAGGTCGTCGGTGGCCGGATGCGGCGCACCTTCGCCCTCACCGAGGACGGCCGGGACGTCCTGGGCGCGGAGACGGCACGGCTGCGGGCCGGAGTCGTCGAGGCCGAGCGCAGGCTCGCGCTCGGGCGGGGGCCGCGCCTGGGGGCGCTCCGGCTGAGCGGCGGTGCGGCATGACCGCGCAGCAGGCCGGGGCGCTGCCCGGCAGGCTCCCCCTGATCGGCATCTACCCCGCCGCCTACCGGGCCTCGCACGGCGAGGAGATCGCCGCCGTCTTCGCCGAGTCCGTCGAGGGCGCCGACCGGCGCACCGTGCTGCGCGAGTGGGTCACCCTGGCCGCGCACGCCGCCCGGCTGCGGACCCGGCTCAGCTCCGGCGACCCCGCGGGCCGGGCGCTCGCCGGCGCCGCGCCGTACCTGCTGGCCGGCGGGGCGGCGCTGGCCTTCGTCCAGCTGTTGATGGGTCTCTTCGTGCGGGAGCCGCACTCCGAACTGATGGGCCTGCACACCACGGCCGCGACCGTGGTGGGCGTGGTGCAGACCGTTCCCTGGCTCCTCGCGCTGCTCGGCGCCGGCCTCGGGCACTGGGGCGCCGCGCGCCTCCTGGTGCTGGTCGGCGTCCTCGCCCGGATCGGCGCCGCGGTCGGCTACTCCGTCCACCCGGCCGGGGTGCTCTTCCTGTCCCTCTACCAGCTGCCCCTCTGGCTCCTGCTCGGGGCGCCGCTGCTCATCGCCCCGCCCGACGGCGTCGACCAGCGCGTCCGCGCCCGGGTCGGGACGGTCGTCGCGGCGGCCGTCATCGCGCTGCCGATGAGCGCGCTCGTCCTCGCCTGGCCCTGGCGCGAGTTGGAGGACTACTCCGAGGTCGTCTTCCCGCGCAGCACCCAGATGCTGCTCGACGCGTCGTCGGCCTGGCCCGCCGTGGTGATGGCGACCGCCTTCCTCGTCCACTTCGCCGCCCGCCGGCCCGACCGGCCGCGCGCCGTCGGTGTGGCGCTGGCCGCGCTCCCCTGGGCGGTCATGCTCCCCGCGCCCTACTACTGGGCGCTGCCGCGCGACCTCGCCGACCTCGGGCGCAACCTCGCGGTCGTGGCCGGCCTGCTGGCCGTCGCCGCCGTCCTCGCCGCGCTCGGCCGCACCCTGGCCGCCTCCCGGGACCCGGAGCCGGTCGAGCCGGCCTGACGGCGGAGCCGGCGCCCCGAACCGACCGCCGGTGTCGGGCCGGCCGGTCCGAGGATCCCCGAGTCCCTTCTTCCGGAAGGGGCTCGGGGATCTTTCGCCGATGGTGCGGCGGTCCGGCGCGGTGTGGCGTGGATCACGGCAACGGGTGGCGGCGGCGGGACAGGAGCTGGTGTGGAGAATTCGATACGCGCCCGGGTGCGCGCTGGGGACGCGGCGGCGTTCGGGCTGGTCTTCGAGGACCACGCCCAGGCGGTGTACCGGCACGCCGTGCGGATGACCGGGGACTGGGCCGTCGCCGAGGACGTGGTCTCGCTGACGTTCCTGGAGGCGTGGCGGCTGCGCGCGCGGGTCGATCCCGAGGGGGAGAGCCTGCGGCCGTGGCTGCTGGGGATCGCGGGCAACGTCATCCGCAACACCCGTCGGGCCGCGCGGCGGCACCAGCGGGGGCTGGCCAAACTGCCGCCGCGCGAGGCGGTGCCGGACTTCGCCGGGGAGCTGGCGGGTCGGATCGCCGACGCCGAGGAGCTGGCCGCCGCGAAGGCCGCGCTGGAACGGCTGCGGCCGGCGGAGCGCGAGGTGTTCGCGCTGTGCGTGTGGGAGGGCCTGGACCACGCGGCCGTCGCCGAGGCGCTGGGCCGGCCGGTGGGGACGATCCGCTCGCGGTTGTCGCGGGCCCGGTCCAGGCTGCGGGAGTTGACGGCGAAGGAGCTCACCGCGTCGCGGTCCGCGCGCTCGGGAAGAGGTGCGCAACGCCCGGGCGCCGGCGGACAGGTAGCAGGTGACCGCGACCTCGCGGTCCGGCCGTACAAGGAGACGACCCGATGAACGCCACCCCCCGGGACCGGTCCGAGCAGACCGAGCGGGAGGAACTGGTCCGGCTGCTGCCGGCCCCGGCGGCCCCGGAGCTCCCCCCGGGCCGCCACCTCCTGCTGAAGGAACACCTGATGGACACCGTCACCGACAACTCCCGGCGCACGGCCCGGCGGCGCAGCCTGGCGTTGCGCCTGGCCCTCCCGGCGGGCCTGGCCGCCGCCCTGGTCGGCGCCCTCCTCGCCACGGGCCCCGGCCGCCCCGCCCCGGCCGCCCGGCACCAGGACACCGAGCACTCGGACGCCCAGCACCAGGACGCCCAGCACCCGGCCGACGGCACCGGCCACACGCTGGGCCGCGTCGACAACGCCGCGTACACCCTCGAAGGCGGCGACGACCTCGTCAAACTCACCATCCTGGAGCAGTACAAGCCGGTGGACCCGGACCAACTGCAGCGCGACCTGGACCGGTTCGGGATCCCCGCCCGGGTCTACGCCGGCCAGCCCGGCTGCCGCGCCTCCGAGCCGGAGCCCCTGGACAACCAGGAGGGCCAGGACAGTTGGGACATGCGGACGGAGGGCGCCGGTCCGATCGTCCTCACCGTCCGCCCCCGCGCCGTCCCGGCCGGCCTCAAGCTCTTCATCTACCTGCCCTTCGCCGGGACCGACCCCGCCCACAGCTCGCGCGAGATGCACACCGGCCTCATGCGGAGCCCGGGCCCGGCCTGCATGCCGTCCCAGGTCTACGTCAACCCCCTGGCGAGCCTGATCCCGACCCCGCCGCACTGAGCGGCTGACGGCTGACGGCTGACGGCCGGCGGGTGCGCGGCGGCAGCGGTAGCCGGCGGAGGCAGGCGATGGCAGGGGTGTCCGCCCGGGGCCTGCCGGGGGGGGTGTCGCCGGGCGGGCCGGCGGGTGCGGGGCGGCGGTCCGGTTTGCGCCGGCGCGGTGCGCCGTAGGACGCACGGGGCGCGGGGGCCGAGGCTGGGGAAGCGCTGTGCACCGCTTGACCGGGGGGCGCCGGGGAGGGCGAGGGGCGCCGGGGAAGGGGCGCCGGGGGCGCCCTGGGAGAGGGGCGCCGGGGAAGGCGGGGCGGATCAGGTGGTCGAGCCTCTTCGGAGGTGCTGGAGGCAGTCGGCGATCTCGGCGGGGGTGGAGGGTCCGAGGGCGTCGGCGAGGCGGCCGTGGTGGAGGAAGACGACGCTGTCCGCGCAGGCGGCGGCTTCCGGGTCGGTGGTGACGAGGACCGCCGTGAGGTCGAGGGCGCGGACCGCGCGGCGGAGTGAGGCGCCGATGGCGCGGGCGAGTTCGGGCGAGTCGTCGTGGCCGGGGGTGTCGACCAGCAGCAGGCGCGGGGAGCCGGCCAGCAGCCGGGCCAGCATGGCGTTGTGCTGCTGGACCCGGCCCAGCCTCCGCAGCGGCCGCCGCCAGAGCCACAGTCGGGTGACCCGACTGATCTGCCAGGCCTGGCGGCGGCCGAGTGCGGAAACGCCCGGATCGACGAATTCACGAACCGTCACATTCGGGTGGACGGGCTCGTGTTGGCCCCAGAGTGCACCGACGGAACCCCGTTCACCGTCGGCCCAGTGGACCGTTCCGGTGGACGGGGTGGTGACGCCGGCCATGCACTCCAGGAGTGCCGTGGTGCTGGCGCGTTCGTCTCCCATGACGGCGCAGAAGCGGCCTTTTCGTACGCCGAGTGAGAACTCGCGCAGGACCGCTGTGGGACCGTTCGTGCCCGGGTGGATTTTCGACACGTTTTCCAGCGTGACGGCACAGTCTGGGGCGGCTTCCCGCTCAGCTGGTCCACCTCCCATCATGAATCCGCTCCCGGGCTTCCGTAAATGATGCGTGCGGCGACAAGGCATCGTGCTTGCATGCCCAGAACCTACTCGGTCGTAATGGGTTTAGGCCATGCTGCCCGCATCCGTATGTATGGTGCACTTTCCTAGACCATCCGTGTCAGATCCAGATCACTCCTCGGGGCGTGTTGCGGGTTCGTTACTTCGGGAATCGTCGGTATAGGGCGAATTGTCAGACCAGCGGATCCCCGCGAAGAAGAGCCCCGCCCAGGGGGGTCAGGGTGTGGTGCACTTTGTTGAGCGAGCGCAGGGTGGTGATAAGTCCGGCCGCCCGTAGGACGGCGGTGTGCTGGCTCGCGGCGGCGGTGGAGATACCCACCAGCTCGCCGACCTCGGTGGTGGTGCAGGTGGTCGTCAACACCTGGAGGACGGCCGCCCGGGTGCGCCCCAGCAGGGCGCCCAGGGCCTGGTCGCCGTCGGGCGCCGGGTCCCACAGGTTCTCCCGGTCACGCGGGACGGGGATCGGGTAGAGCAGCAGCAGGGGCCGGTCGCCCTGCTGTTCGACCAGGATCGGCGACCGGGAGAACAGGAACAGCGACGGCGCTATCTCCAGGCCGGTCGACTCCAGTTTGATGTCGTGCCCCGTCCCGGGGACCTCCAGCACCGGGGGGCGCCAGCGGATCGCCGGGTGCAGGGTGCTGAGCAACTGGTCGACGCCGCCGCTCATCATGATCTGGGCCCGGGCGTTCCGGTCGACTTCGAGCAGGGTCGACACCTGGCCCCAGTACGGTTCCACGGCGATCCGGTGGAACGTCTCCAGATCACGCAGGACCCGCGGTCGGAATTCGTTCCCGGAGCCGGCCGCGGAGGAGTTTTCGAGAATTCGGTAGAGATCCGGAAAAGGTCGTACGGTGCGGGCGAGTTCGGCCAGCGCCCGGCCGTCCCGTTCCCCCGCGACCCGTCGTCGCCAGGAATGGAAGACGGGGCCTCCGCCGCCCGTCGCGAAGGTTTCGAGGGCGCACAGCGCCTCTCTCATCGGATCCAGATGGGCGGCCGACGATACTTTGGCCAGGCTCGCCGGACTGAAGAATATGCGTCGCATTGCTGTTTTCCCCCTTGAAGTTCCGATGCTGTCGCGATCGGAGGTCATCGGTCTCAGGCCGGCATCGCTGCCGCTTCGATCACGCCCTCGGTCGCACAGTTCGGTCCGTCGGGGAGAATGATGGGGTAGAAGAGCGTCGGTCCGTCGGCAATGGTGTGGTCGTCCACCAGGACCGGGGAATCGGGTGCCAGGAAGTAGGACGGCGCGATGGTCAGCCCGACCTCCTCCAGTTGCACGTCCTCGTTCTGTCCGGGTATCTCCAGCGAGCAGGTGGAGAGCCGGACGGTCGGGTGAAGGGTGCTCAGCAGGCTGCGCGCGCCGCAGTCCTGGAGGATTTCCAGTCGCTTCTTCCGGTCGCTCTGGACGGTGAGGGAGATCACGTCCCAGTGCGGGGCGACCATGATGCGGTAGAAGGACTCCAGGTCCCGGAGCAGGCGCAGGTCGGCGCCGTTCCCGGAGTGCCGGGCGCGCCGGACCATGGTGTCCAGGTCGGGGAACGGGCGGATGGTCCGGGCGAGTTCGACGAGCCGCTGGGTGGACCCGAGCCGGTGGGTGGGACCCAGTCGGCGGGCCGGCCCCACGGGGCGGGTCTTATGCCATCGGAGCCGGCGTTTCGCCTGGCGGTGCCGGGAAGCGAGCAGGTCCAGGGCGAAGAGTGATTCGCTGACCCAGTCCGGGGTCGGCATGATACGCGTTCTCAACAGGCTTGCCGACGTGAAGTGCAGACGTGGCACGAGTCCCCCATGAATGCCGTTGATGTAGGCGGGTCGGGAGCCGGGATCCACGGTGAGGTGGATGGTCGATCGTGCGTGACCGCACGTTCGACATGGCCATGCCCGTTCCCGTACCGACTACGCTACGTGGCGCTTCAGGGGGGTGACAGTCGAGTCTTCGCCAGTTCGAAGGTGCAGTTCTCTGCACCTGATCCGGATAGCGGACTCGACTCGGTTCGACCGCCCTCTGACAGGTCGTGTAACCCTTGGGGCGGGTGGGATAAGAGGGATCTGTGGGGCCGGAGTCGCGCCGGACGTGGGTCCGCGCTCTCGGCCTACCTGCCAAGAGCGCGGAAGTTCCTCAGGCGCGGATTCGATCTGCTCGTCAGATCGTGATAAGCACGTTGATCAGAACACCAACGGCGACCACCGCGAGGACGACCCAGGGCCACATCGGACGTTCCTTAGTGGGCTTCCAGCCACTCGAATCGGGCATGACTGCTCCTGGCTTGTATTGGTACGGGGAGATTTACGGCCGGGCCCCCCGGAAGACGGGGGACCCAACGAGGGGCCCGGCCAAGGGAATCGGTGGGGGAACTGTTAGTGCCCTGTTCACCGATTCCGGTCTGTGGTCACCGTGCGCTCTCTGGGAGCCTCAACGGTGACGCTGGTTCGGAAGCCCAGTCATCACGGGTAGTCGTGGTGGTCGAGGCAGGTCTGGCGCAGTTCCTTGATGCGGTCGTTCTGCTCACCGATGTAACCGACCACGGTGCGCACCGCACCCTTCTCGCGGATGTCGGCGTTGCGCATCTTGTCGGCGGTCGACTGGATCGCATTGCGGAGCTTGTCGTCCCCGGCCTGCTTGGCCAGCCCGTCGAGCTCGTCGGCCCGGTCGCGCATCTTCTTGCGGGCCTCCTCCACGTTGTCCGGGAACGGATCGGTGAAGGTCTTGCCGAAGATCTTCGCGCACAGCTCGATCCGGTCGGCGGCCTTGGTACTGACCTGGCAGGCGGACGTTCCGGCGCCGACCAGGAGGACGGCGGCCAGGGTCAGCACGACCGTCCTGCTCCGCCGGTGTCCGGGTTCGGCCCCGTGGCTCCTGCGCATCGGGTACATGCTTCCTCCCTGGGTCCCGTGGGATCCGATGATCTGCTGCCCGTCGTCCCGGCGTTGCTTCCGCCTTCGATGACTCCATCCTGAACCCGGGCGCCGACGATTTCATGGGGGCTTACTTCCGATCCGAGGTGCAGTTCTCTGCACCTTTCTTCGTGCACGTGATCGCCTGTGCTGGGCGTTTTCGCACCGGCTTAAAGACGTGGTGGGCGGTGGGTGGCGCCATGGAGGCTGAGGTCCGTACGGCCGGACGGCATGCGGTGGCCGGGGTTCCGCCCCAGGGCCGTAGCGCACGGACAGCGCAGGGGAGAGAGGGACGACGATGGGCCCAGCACGGACACTCGCGGAGAAGCTGTGGGAGCGCCACGTCGTGGCGTCCCGGCCCGGCGGACCGGACCTCCTCTACATCGACCTCCACCTCACCCACGAGGCCACCTCCCCGCAGGCCTTCGACGGGCTGCGGCTGGCCGGCCGCAGTGTCCGGCGGCCGGGGCTGACCCTGGCGCTGGAGGACCACAACGTCGCCACCACGGCGACCGCGGTGCTCGACCCGGTCAGCCTGGTCCAGCTGGACACGCTGCGCCGCAACTGCGCCGAGCAGGGCGTCGAGCTCTACTCGGTCGGCCACCGGCGGCAGGGGATCGTGCACGTCGTCGGGCCCGAACTCGGCCTGGTGCAGCCCGGCATGACGATCGTCTGCGGGGACAGCCACACCGCCACGCACGGCGCGTTCGGCGCGCTCGCCTTCGGCATCGGCACCAGCGACGTGGAGCACGTCCTGGCCACCCAGTGCCTGGAGATCGGCCGGCCGCGCACCCTGGCCGTCGAGTTCACCGGCCAACTCCCCCCGGAGGTCGGGGCGAAGGAGATGATCCTCGCGCTGATCGCCCGGATCGGGGCCAACGGGGCGCAGGGCCACCTCATCGAGTACCGGGGCGACGCGGTGCGCGGGCTCTCCATGGAGGCCCGGATGACGCTCTGCAACATGAGCATCGAGGCCGGCGCCCGGGCCGGGATCGTCGCCCCCGACGAGACCACCCTGGAGTACCTGCGCGGCCGCCCGCACGCCCCCGCCGGGGCGGACTGGGACGCCGCCGTCGCCGACTGGTCCACCCTGGCCACCGACCCCGGCGCCGTGTTCGACCGGACGGTCGTGCTCGACGTGGACGGGCTCACCCCGCTCGTCACCTGGGGCACCAACCCCGCCCAGACCGTGCCGCTCGCCGCCGCCGTGCCCGACCCGCAGACCTTCACCGACCCGCTCGAACGCGCCTCGGCGCAGAAGGCGCTGACCTACATGGGCCTGCGGCCCGGGACGTCGATGCGGGACCTCGCGATCGACGTCGTCTTCGTCGGCTCCTGCACCAACGGCCGGATCGAGGACCTCCGTTCCGCGGCCGGGGTGCTGCGCGGGCGCACCGTCGCCGGCGGCACCCGGATGCTGGTCGTCCCCGGCTCGATGCAGGTGCGGGCCGAGGCCGAGGCGGAGGGGCTGCACGAGGTCTTCCTGGCCGCCGGCGCCGAGTGGCGGCTGCCCGGCTGCTCGATGTGCCTGGGGATGAACACCGACCGTCTCGAGGGTGTCGAGCGCTGCGCCTCCACCTCGAACCGTAACTTCGAAGGCCGCCAGGGGGCGCGGGCCCGCACCCACCTGGTGTCGCCCGCGGTCGCCGCCGCGACGGCGGTGGCCGGGCGGCTCGCGGCCCCGGCCGACCTGGCCTGACAGCGCCGGCCCGGCCGGAGAGAGGACAGCTGAGTATGGAACCCTTCGTCGAACACCACGGTCGCGCGGTCGCCCTGCGCCGCGACGACGTCGACACCGACCAGATCCTGCCCGCGGAGTACTGCAAGCGGGTCACCAAGAGCGGCTACGAGGACGCGCTGTTCGCCCGCTGGCGCGCCGAGGACGGCTTCGTCCTGGAGCAGCCGCGCCACGCGGGCGCGACGGTCCTGCTGGCCGGCCGGGACTTCGGCATCGGCAGCTCCCGCGAGCACGCCGTCTGGGCGCTGCGCGACTGGGGGTTCCGCGCCGTCGTCGCCACCGGCTTCGGCGACATCTTCCGCCGCAACGCCCTCAACAACGGCCTCGTCCCGGTCGACCTGCCGACTCCCGTGGTCGAGGAGCTGATGGACCTCGCGGAGTCCGCCGAGGGCCTGCGGCTCACCGTGGACCTGCGGGCCGGCCTGCTGCGCCGGCCGGGCGGCGAGCACCCGTTCACGGTCGACGCGCGGGCCCGGGCCCGGCTGCTCGAAGGACAGGACGTGATCGCGGAGACCCTGCTCAGGAGCGGGGACATCGAGGCGTACGAGGCGGGCCGCCCGTCCTGGCTGCCCGAGATCCCGCGCGGCGCGTTCGACCGGGCCGAACAGCGGCTCCAGGACGAAGCGCCGCTCCAGACCGAACAGCGGCTGCGGACCGACGCCGCGGGAGTGAGCCGATGAGCGCCACCACGCACCATGACACCCCGGCCCGCCGCGCCCTGGGCGCCGAGCGGGTCGCCGGACTGCCCGGCGGGGGGCTGGCCGCACTGCTGCTGGAGGGGCTGCCGCCGAACACCGTCGACCTCGCCGTCGGCACTCCGGCCTACCCCGACACGCCGCCCGGCCTGGTCGAGGCGGCGGTGACGGCGCTGCGCGCCGGCGTCCACCAGTACCAGGACCCGGCCGGGCTGGCGCTGCTGCGCGAGCGGATCGCCGCGGCCCTGCCCGGCGCCCCGGACCCGGGCTCCGAGATCACCGTCACCGTCGGCGGCAGCGAGGGGCTGGCCGTCGCCCTGCTCTCGTTCGTCGACCCCGGCGACGAGGTGATCGTGTTCGAGCCCTTCTACGAGAACTTCCTCAGCGCCATCGCCCTCACCGGCGCCCGCCCGCGCCCGGTCCGGCTGCGCGAGCCCGACTGGAGCGTCGACCCGGACGAGCTCGCCGCGGCCTTCGGACCGCGCACCCGCGCCGTCATCGTGAACAGCCCGGCCAACCCGACCGGCGTCGTCCTGGAGCGCGGAACCCTCGACCTGCTCGCCGAACTGTGCCGGCGCTGGGGCGCCGTGGTGATCTCGGACGAGGTGTACGCCGGGTACGTCTACGAGTCGGCCGGCTACCGCTCGGTCGCCGAGATCGAGGGCCTGGCCGACCGGTCCGTGGTGGTCGGCAGCCTCTCCAAGAGCCATGCGATCAGCGGCTGGCGGCTCGGCTTCCTGCGTGCGGCGCCGGAGCTCACCGCCCTGCTGCGCAAGGTGCACGTGGCCACCACCGGCGGTGCGGCGGCCGCGCTCCAGCACGCCGCGGCCAACGCGGACCTGCTGCTGCCGGAGCGCTGGGACCACGCGGCGGGGATGCGCGAGCGGCGCGACCGGACGGTGGCCCTGCTGCGGGACGCCGGCTTCGACTTCACGCCCCCGGCCGGCGGCTGCTACGTGCTGGCCCGGATCGACGGGCTGACCGACGAGCCCAGCCCGCGGTTCGTCCGCACGCTGCTCGCCGAGACCGGTGTGCTGGTGGCGCCGGGCACCTCGTTCTTCGTCGATCCGGCCGATGGCGAGCGCTACGTCCGGATCGCCTTCAACCGTCCACTCCAGACCCTCGACACCGCTGCCGAGCGGCTTCGCGCCCGCAGCCCGCAGAAGGGAGTCACTCCGTGACAACCGCTATCAGCATCTCGACCGAAGCGCGGCACGACGGACTGGTCCTCGGGATCACCGCCGAGACCGCGGGGAACCGGCTGGTCGACCTCGGCAAGGAGCAGGGGGAGTTCATCCGCCAGCGGATCACTGAGCACGGCGCGGTCGTGCTCAGCGGCTTCGACTGGCAGGAGTGGCCGGAGCTGGACACCTTCGTGAACGCCGTCGTCGGCCGGCCGCTCGACTACACCGAGCGCTCCTCGCCGCGCACCGAGCTGCACCCCGGGGTGTTCACGGCCACCGACCACCCGGCGACCGAGGAGATCTTCCTCCACACCGAGCAGTCGTACAACCTGAACGTCCCGCGCTACCTGTTCTTCTTCTGCCGCCAGGAGTCGCCGGACGGCGGCGCCAGCCTGCTGGCCGACTGCCGCGCCCTGCACGCCGGGCTGCCGCGGGAGACCGCCGAGCGGTTCGAGCGCGAGGGCTACCTGCTCGTCCGCAACTTCCGTCCCGGCCTGGGCCTCTCCTGGCAGGAGGCGTTCGGCACCAGCGACCCGGACGAGGTCAAGGCCTACTGCGACGCCAACAGCATCGAGCTGGAGTGGCTGGAGCGCAACCACCTGAGGACCCGCCAGCTCCGCTGGGCCGTCGCCACCCACCCGGAGACCGGCGTCCGCTCCTGGTTCAACCACCTGACCTTCTTCCACGCCCGCACCCTGCGCGAGGACGTCGCCGACTTCCTGCTGGAGGAGTACGGCCCGTGGGGGATGCCCACCAACACCTTCTACGCGGACGGCAGCGAGATCCCGGACGAGGTCGTCCGGCAGCTCCAGGCCGCCTACCGGGCGCAGCAGATCGACGTCAACGTGCACACCGGTGAGGTCCTGATCGTGGACAACATCAGCGTGGCGCACGGGCGGGCCCCCTTCGTGCCGCCGCGCGACCTGTTCGTCAGCATGGCCGGCGCGCACGCGTGGTCCGAACTCCGCCCGGTGGAGCGGACGTCGGCGCCCGCGGTGGCGCTGCCGACCCCGCCGCAGTGACCTCGGGCAGTACGACGGCCGATGCCGCCGTGGCCGCCGAGCCGGGCCCGCCGCCGCTGTCCCGCAACCGCGAGTACAACGTGCTGTGGACCGCGAACATGGTCTCCCAGCTGGGGGCGCAGGGCACGCTGATCGCGTACCCGCTGCTGGTGCTCGGGCTCGGCGGCTCCGCCTTCGAGGCCTCGCTGGCCGAGTTCGCGATCGCCGGGTCGCGGGCGCTCTCGGCGCTTCCCTCGGGGGCGCTGGCGGACCGGGTCAGCCGCAAGACGCTGATGCTGGTCTCGGAGTTCGGGCGGGCCGTGGCGCTGGGCCTGCTCGCGCTGCTGGTGGCGGTCGGGCACGCGCCGCTGGCGGCCATCGTGGTGGTGGCGGTGGTCGAGGGGGTGTGCACCTCGCTGTTCGGCACCGCCGACCAGGCGCTGCTGCCGAGCGTCGTGCCGTCCTCGCAACTCGCCGACGCCGTCACCCGCAACACCGCCCGCTACTACCTCGCGACCATCGTCGGTCCGGGGATCGGCGGATTCCTGTACGGCGTCCAGCGGTTGCTGCCGTTCGTCGCCCAGGCGGTGACCTCGGCGATCGCCTTCGTCACGTTGCTGTTCCTGCGGCTGCCGGCGCCGGCGCCCGCACCGGCGTCGTCGCCCGAGGACAAGGGCGAGGGCGGGGGCGCGGACCGGGCCGAGAGCGCGTTGCAGGCGATGGCGTCGGGGCTGCGCTGGCTGCGCGGCAACCCGGCGGTGCGGGCCACCGTGCTGTTCGGCACCGCCTTCAACCTGGTGTTCAGCGGCCTGCTGATCGCCGTGGTGGTGATGGCCCAGCAGGCCGGGCGGTCGGGTGCCGAGGTCGGCGCCATCGGCGCCCTGGTCGGCGCGGGTGGCGTGTCGGGTGCGCTGGCGGCCGGGCGGCTGCGCCGCTCGCTCTCGCCGTTCACGGCGCTCATGGTGCTGACCTGGGCCACCGCGGTGCTGGTGCCGCTGCTCGCGGTGGTGCCGACCGGCTGGCCGGCCGGGCTGGTGCTGGGGGCCGCCGCGTTCCTCGCGCCCACCGCCACCGCCCTGGTGGCGGGTCATCAGATGATGGTCACTCCCGACGAGATGCGCGGCCGGCTGGCCGGTCTGATCGGGGTCTCGATGGGCGCGGGCGCGGCGCTCGGCCCGCTGCTGTGCGGGCTGCTGCTGGAGACCGTGCACGCCGTGCCCACCGTGCTGAGCTGTGCGGCGGCGTTCCTGCTGATCGCACTCGGCGTGGCTGTCACCCCCGCGGTCCGCGCCTTCCCCGCCCTGCCCGACAACCGGTAGCAACCGTCCGTGAGTTGAGGAGGGGTAAGTGGAGAGGGGCGGCGCCCGACCGGCGCCGCCCCTCTCCGCGTGTCGTCCTCCGGGTGTTCAGGCCCGCAGGTAGGTGAGCACGGCGAGCACCCGGCGGTGGCCGCTGTCCGGCGTGGGCATGTTGAGCTTGGCGAAGATGTTGCCGATGTGCTTGTTCACCGAACTCTCCGCGATGAACAGCATCTCGGCGATGGTGCCGTTGTTGCGGCCCTCCGCCATCAGCGCCAGGACCTCGCGCTCGCGCTGGGTCAGCGAGGACAGCGGGTCGTCGCCGGCCCGGCGGACCATCAGCTGCGAGATGACCTCCGGGTCCATCGCGGTGCCGCCGTCGGCGACCCGCTCCAGCGCGAGCAGGAACTCCTCGGCGCGCCCCACCCGGTCCTTCAGCAGGTAGCCGACCCCGGAGGCGCTCTGCGCCAGCAGCTCCGTCGCGTACGCCCGTTCGACGTACTGCGAGAGCACCAGGACGGGCAGGTTGGGCAGTTGCTTGCGCGCCTCGACGACGGCGCGCAGGCCCTCGTCCCGGAACGTCGGCGGCAGCCGGACGTCCACCACGGCGACGTCCGGGCGGTGTGCGAGCAGCGCGGGCAGCAGGTCGTCCCCGTTGTCCACGGTGGCGCACACCTCGTGCCCCTCGCTGTTCAGCAGCAGGACCAGCCCCTCACGGAGCAGGGCGTTGTCCTCGGCGATCAGGATCCGCATGGAATCTCCACCTTCAGTACGGTCGGGCCCCCGGGCGGGCTGAACAGGTCGGTGGTGCCGTCGAAGGCGGCGACCCGGCGCCGGAGTCCGAGGATCCCGCTCCCCGCGCCCTCGGTGGCGCCGCCCTTGCCGTCGTCCTCGACCCTGATCGAGATGGCGTCCGACGCGATCCGCAGCCACACCAGCGCGCTCTGCGCCCCGCTGTGCTTCGTGATGTTGGTGAGCGCCTCGGAGATCACGAAGTAGGCCGCGGCCTCGGCGGCGGCGGGCGCGCGGGGCGCCGCGCCGGCCGACTCGTCGATGTCTATCCGCGTCGGGACCCCGCACAGCGCGGTGAGCGCCCGGACGGCGTCGGTCAGCCCGCGGTCGGCGAGCACCGGCGGGTAGATGCCGCGGACGAGGTGGCGCAGCGACTCCAGCGCCTGCTCGGCGAGGTTCTGGGCCGCGTCCACCATCTCCGGGACCTGCTCGGGCCGTTGGCCGAGCGCGCGCTTGATCATGCCGAGGCGCAGCGAGACGGCGACGATGCCGGCCTGCGCCCCGTCGTGCAGGTCGCGTTCGATCCGGCGCAGTTCGGCGTCGTGCGCGTCGAGCGCCTCGGCGCGGGTCACCGAGAGTTCGCGGACCCGCTGCGCGAGCGCGACCCGGGGGCGGGCGGTCAGCAGCCGGCGGGACATCCGGGCGTGTACGAGGGCCAGCCCGCGCATCGCGGCCATCGCCACCACGGCGTAGCCGATGCCGATGAACACCGCGACGAAGGACTTCAGCCAGGAGTCGACGTTCATCAGGATGATGGAGTTGCGCTCGCCCGACGCGAGCTTCCACCACACCGGTGCGGACAGCCAGTTGAAGGCGTTGCCGCAGATGCTCAGGGCGAAGATGCACAGGGCCGAGCCGACGACGCCGTGGGTGACCACCCAGACCAGGTCCTTGCGGACGGCCGGGTCGCGCAGGGAGGGCTTGCGGGGGCCGGTGCGGCCGGGCTCCAGGTCGCGGTAGGGCGTGCGGACCTCGGTCTCCAGCAGCCGGCCGACCCACCGGCGGTGGACCTCGGCGTACCTGCGCAGCACCCGCAGTGTCCTGGGCAGCAGCAGGAAGCCCGTTCCGACCAGGCAGAGCGCGAAGATGACGGCGATCAGGTAGAACAGCAGCAGCCCGGCGAGTCCGGTCATCAGGCAGAGCAGGACGTAGCCCGCGGCCGGAGGGAAACGGATCACCGTCTGGCGGACCCACTGCTCGGGCTGTAAGCGTCGCAACTCGGCAATGCTGGGGGCGCGCACGGCTCCTAAAACCCTCCGAGTCGTCATCCCGATCACCCTACCACCGTCCCAAATGCGGCGGTGGGTGGCACTTTTCTGCACCATCGACTCTCCAGTTCGTGCCCTGGTTCCGCACCTGTTCCAGGACTTACCTTCGTGAACGTCAAGTAGTGCGTGCGAGTGGTGGAGGCCGGAAGTGAGCAGAAAGGGACGCGGAGCGCGGACGGAGGAGTCCCAGGGCGCGGCCGCGGAGGAGGAGTACGCGGCGCCGCCGCGACCGGACGGCAGTGCCGCGCTGGACGCTCACTGGGTCGTCCGCCTCGACGGGGTCCGGAAGACGTACGGCAAGGGCGCCGGGGCCGTGCACGCGCTGCGCGACCTGTCCCTCGCCTTCGCCCGGGGCACCTTCACCGCGGTGATGGGCCCGTCCGGGGCGGGCAAGAGCACCTTCCTGCACTGCGCCGCCGGGCTGGACCGCCCGGACGCCGGCTCGGTGGTGCTCGGTGGTACCGAGCTGGCGCAGCTCAGCGAGGTCGACCTGACCATCATGCGCCGGGAGCGGGTCGGCTTCATCTTCCAGGCGTACAACCTGATGGCGGCGTTGACCGTCGCGGACAACATCACCCTGCCGCTGATGCTGGCCGGCCGCCAGCCGGACCACCAGTGGTTGCAGCAGGTCGTGACGCAGGTGGGTCTCGCCGACCGGATGAGCCACCGGCCCTCGGAGCTGTCCGGCGGCCAGCAGCAGCGGGTGGCCATCGCCCGGGCGCTGGCGGCGCGGCCCGAGGTGGTCTTCGCGGACGAGCCGACCGGCGCGCTGGACACCCGCACCGCCAAGCAGGTGCTGACGCTGCTGCGCGAGGTCGTGGACACCCTCGGGCAGACGGTGATCATGGTGACCCACGACCCGATCGCCGCCTCCTACGCGCACCGCGTGGTGTTCCTCGCGGACGGGAGCTACGCGGAGGAGATGACGCACCCCACTCCGGACCGGGTGGCCGAGCGCATGACCCGGCTGGGGGAGTGGTGAGACGTGTTCAGGCTCGTCGTACAGACCGTCAAGGAGCGTAAGGCCGGGTTCGTCGGGGCGTTCGTCGCCCTGTTCGGCGCGTCCGTGCTCGTCACGGCCTTCGGAATCATCCTGCAGTCCGGCATCGGCAACGGGGTGCCGGTCCAGCGCTACTCCGGCGCTGCGGTCGTGGTCGGCGGTCAGAAGCACTTCACGGTCCACGAGGCCAAGAAGAGCAAGTCCAAGGACCTCAAGGACGCCGTCGGCGTCCCGATCGACCTGGTCGACAAGGTCGCCAGGACCGAGGGCGTCGACAAGGCCGTCCCGGTGCTCACCTTCCCCGCGCAGGTCGTCTCCAACGACGGCGAGGAGCTGGTCAAGGGCGCCGACGACCGGACGTCCAACGGCACCAACTGGGGCGCGGCCGCGCTCGGCCCGTACGACCGCAACGGCGACGAGCCGAAGCGGGCCGGCGAGGTCGTGCTGGAGAAGTCCGTCGCCGACCACCGCAAGGTGAAGGTGGGCGACAGCGTCAAGATCGCCTCCACCCGGGACGCCAGCTCGTACAAGATCGTCGGCATCGTCACCTACAAGGGCGGCGGCGGGGCGCTGCGCACCCCGCCGGTGTTCTTCTCCGACGACGAGGCGCGCACCCTGTTCGGCCGCACCGACCAGGTCAGCGCCATCGGCGTGCTGGCGCCCAAGGACACCAACGCCGGCAAGCTCGGCGACCGGATCGACAAGGCGCTCAAGGGCTCCGCGATCGACGTCTACACCGGTGACGGGCGCAGCAGCGTCGAGAACCCGGACGTCGCCTCGGCCCGGGGCAGCCTGAAGGAGCTTGCGGGCTCGCTCGGCGGCACCGTCGTGCTGATCACCATGATGGTGGTGGGCAGCACGCTGGCGCTCAGCGTGCACCAGCGCCGGCGCGAGCTGGCGCTGCTGCGCGCGGTCGGCGCGACGCCCAAGCAGATCCACAAGATGATCTCGGGCGAGGCCCTGGTGATCTCGCTGGTGGCCTCGATCCTGGGCTGCTTCCCCGGCATGCTGGCCGCCGGGGTGCTGCGCGGGGCGCTCGGTGCGATCGGCATCCTGCCGGACGACTTCGAGTTCTCCTACGGCCCGATCCCGGCGATCGCCGCGGTCGGCATCGGCGTGATCGCCGCGCAGGTGGCGGCGTTCGCGGTGGCCCGCCGGGTGGTGTCGATCCGGCCGGTGGAGGCGCTCAGCGAGGCCCAGACCGAGCAGCCGGGCATCGGCGGCGCCCGGGTGGCGATCGGGATCCTGCTGTTCGTCCTCGGCTTCTGCGCGTCGCTGCTGCCGCTGTTCTTCGGCAGTATCTTCGCGGTGGCCGCGGCCGGCAGCGGCGGCCTGATCATGGTGATCGCGATCCTCATGCTGGCCCCGCCGGTGGTGGCGAAGGCGACCAGACTGATGGCCGCGCCGTTCCAGCGGCGGTTCGGGACCCTCGGGTTCCTGGCCGTGGCCAACACCCGGGCCAACGCCCGGCGGCTGGCGGCCGGCATCGGACCGCTGATCCTGGCGATCGGCTTCGCCTCGGTGCAGCTGTTCATCCCGACCACCACGTCGGGTGCGGCCGAGGCGCAGGCCCAGGCGGGCGTCGTCGCCGACTACACGGTGACCAGCGATTCCGGCGGCCTGCCGGTCACCGCGCCGAAGTTCATCGCCGGCCTGGACGGGGTGGACGCCGCGGCCGGGACGGTGCGGGTGGACCTGTTCGCCTCGACGAAGATGCTCGGCTCGCCGGAGATCTTCGACTACAAGGCGCAGGGGCTGACCCCGGGCAACCTGAGCCGGGTCGTCGACCTGGACGTCTCCGAGGGCTCCCTGGACAACCTGTCCACGGACACGGTGGCGATCAGCAGCGGGGCTTCGGCCACGCTCGGCGCGGGCGTCGGCGGCCAGATCAAGGTGCACATGCCCGACGGGCAGACGCTGGAGCCGAAGGTGATCGCCGTGTACAAGCGCGGCCTGGGCTTCGGCGACATCACCCTGTCCTACGACACCGTGCTCCAGCACAGTTCGCGCCGGATGTACGACTCGGTGCTGGTGCGGGCCAAGGACGGCGCCGACAAGAAGAAGGTGATCGGCGAGCTCACCGGGCTCAACGACCGCTACCCCGGGGTGCACGTCCAGGACAAGGGCGGCCTGTCCGCCGCCCAGGAGAAGGCCGGCACGGCCAACCTGTTCGGCAGCGCGCTGCCGCTGGTCCTGGTCTTCGGGTACATCGCGGTGGCCGTCGCCAACACCCTGGTGATGACCACGCTGTCCAGAGCACGGGAGTTCGCGCTGCTGCGGCTGGTGGGCGCGACCCCCGAACAGGTCATGCGGATGATGCGCACCGAGACGCTGATGCTGATCCTGATCGCGGTGGTGGTCGGCAGTCTGGTGCCCATCGTGCCGTTGATGACGGTGAGCATGGGCCTGACCGGGTCGCTGGTTCCGCACATTCCCCCGCTGCTCTACCTGGCGATCGTGGCGGCGACCTCGGCCCTGGCCGCGGCGGCCGTTCTGGTGCCGACCAAGCTCGCCCTGCGCGCCCGCCCGGTGGAGGCCATCGGACTGCGCGAGTAGCTCCGCCCGCACCATTGCCACACCGACCCGCCGATGGGGTCCGCGACCGCGGACCCCATCGGCGTTTTCGGGTTTCCGGGCAGGTCGAACGGCGTTTCGCAGTGCGGCAACCAGGGTCATTCGGCTGCCGCTTAACGACCCTGACCGGCCCCGCCGCCCGGTGTTAGCCTGCATTCACCAGAGCGAATTCCCCTTTTGCGTAATCCCCGTACCGACGAGCCGTGGACGGAACACGGCCGAACGGGGCTGTTGTGCTGCGCCTTTTTCGGATTCCGGTGAATGCGGTGGGTGGGTTTTAGTGAATTCACAGTCATGGCGTGAAAAGGCCGGACGGCTCGCGCGCGAACACGGTGTGCGCTCCCTCCGGTGCGCCTTCTACGGCGCCGGCGAACTCCACGTCGCCGAGGCGGGTGCGGAGCCCGGACCGGCGCCCGCCGCGCCGTTCGCCTCGCTCACCAAGCTCTTCACCGCGACGCTGGCCATGCAGCTGGCCTTCGACGGCGACCTCGACCTGGACCTGCCGGTCGGCGAGTACCTGACCGAACCGCCCTTCGCCGAGCTGGAACTGACGACCCGCCACCTGCTCAGCCACTCCTCCGGGATGGTCTGCGACGGCCCCGGCGGCGGCGGGCTGCGGGCCGCCGTCGCGGCCGGCCCGCTGTTCGCCCCCGGCACCGCGTTCTCGTACTCCAACGCCGGGTTCGCCCTGGCCGGAAAGGTCATCGAGGCCGCCGCCGGGGTGAGTTGGCGCAACGCCGTGACGGACTTCCTGCTCCGGCCGCTGGACATCGAGCCGGCCTTCCTGGCGGCCGGCGAGATCCCCCGCGACCTCGCCCCCGCCGCCGCGATCGCCGGCACCGTCACCGACCTGGTCGCGTTCGGCCGGCTCCACCTGGACGACCGCGACGCCTCGCACGCCGCCCTGCTCGACCAGGAGGCCGTCCGGGAGCTGGCCGAACCGCCCTTCGACACCCTGCCGTTCGGCCTGGCCGACGGCTGGGGCCACGGCTGGGCCCGGTACGGCAACGGCGCCGACCGCTGGCTCGGCCTCGACGGCGTGGGCGCGGGCGCCACCTGCCACCTGCGGATCCAGCCGGAACGCGGCACCGTGATCGCCCTCCAGGCCGACTCCGCGGCCGGCCTCGGCGCCTGGCAGGACCTGCTGGCCCAGCTCCGGGCCGAGGGCGTGGACGTCGCCGACTACGCGCCGGGCCCCGCCGCCGGCGCCGCGCAGGACCTGTCGGACCGCGTCGGGCAGTGGGCCAACGGCGAGACCGTGTACCGGATCCGCCCCGGCGCCGACGCGGCGGACGGCACGCACCCCGGCGCCACCGTCCTGGTCGACGACGACGGGATGGAGTACGACCTGACCGGCCGAGGCGAGCGCTTCTTCGCCGCCCGGCACCCGCGGCTGCCCGAGGTGGAACACCTCGGCCGCTTCCTGCTCGACCCGGAGACCGGGCGCGCGGACCACATGCAGTTCGGCGGCCGCGTCCTGCGACGCGTCGCCTGAACAGGCTGGAGAGCGAACGTGACGATCACCAACGACAGTGTCCTGTCGCCGGCGCAGCAGCGCCTGTGGTTCCTGAACCGCTTCCAGGAGGGCGCCGCCGGCCACACCCACACGGTGGCGCTGCGGCTGGCCGGCGGCCTGGGTCCGGAGCAGCTGCGCGCCGCGCTGGACGCCCTGGTCCGGCGGCACCCGCTGCTGGGCACCGTGCACCGCGAGGCCGAGGGCCGCTGCCGCCCCGAACCCGCCCCCGACGGCGGGGCGTTCACCGGGCTGCGGCCCGAGCCGGTCGCCCCCGACGAGCTCGACGAGGCGCTGACCCGGGCGGCCGGCCAGGGCCTGGACCTCACCCGGGAGCCCCCGCTGCGGGCCCGGCTGCTGGCCACCGGTCCGGACGCCCACGTGCTGGTCCTGACGGTGCACGAGATCGCGGCCGACGAACGCTCGCTCGCCGTGATCGTCGACGACCTGGCCCGGGCGTACGCGGCGGCCACCGCCACGGCCGCCCCCGGCGCGCCCGGGCCCGCCCCGCAGTACGCCGCGGCCGCCGCCGCCGACCGGGAGCTGAACGGCGCCCCCGAGCGGCCCACCGAGCACGCCGCGGCCGAACTCGCCCACTGGCGCGCGGCCCTGGACGGCGCGCCGGCGCAGCTCGACCTGCCCGTCGACCGGCCGCGCCCGGCCGTCACCCGCTACGCCGCCGACGAGTACCGCGGCGAGCTGGACGGCCCGCTGACCGCGGCCCTCGCCGACCTGGCCGCCGACTGCGGCGCAGGCGTCGAGGCGGTGCTGCACGCCGCCGTCGTGGCGCTGCTCGGCCGCTTCGGCGCCGGCGCCGACGTCCCGCTGGTCGGCAGCCTGCCCGGCCGCGACGGCGGGCGGCGCGCCGCCGTGGTCGGCCCGCTGGCCAACCCGGTGGTGCTGCGGGTCGTCCGCCGCCCCGGCGCCTCCTTCCGCGAGCTGGTCGGCGACTGCGCGGCGGTCGCCGACACGGCCCGGCGCCACGGCGGCATCCCGTTCGAGACCGTGGTCGGGGAGCTGCGGCCCGAGCGCGCGCTCAACCGCCACCCGCTGGCCCAGGTGGCCTTCGACCTCGCCGAGGACCTGCCCGCCCGGCTCGACCTCGGCCCGCTCGACGCCCGGGTGGAGCAACTTCCCCGCCAGCACTCCCCGTTCGACCTCCAGCTGCGCTTCCGCAGCGCGCCCGACGGTTCCGGGCTGCGGCTGGCCGCGACCTTCAGCACCGAGCTGTTCGACCCGGCGACCGTCCGGCGGCTCACCGACGCGCTGCCGCGCCTGCTGGCCGCCGCCGTCGCCGCGCCGGACGCCGACCCCGACGGCTACGAGGTGCTGGACCCGGCCGAGCGGCACGCCCTGCTGACCACGTGGAACGCCACCGACCGGCCGGTGCCCGACGCCGACGTCTCCGCGCTGTTCCGGGCCCGGGCCGCCGCCCAGCCCGCGCGGACCGCCCTGATCGCCGGCGACACCGTGCTCAGCTACGCCGAACTCGACGACCGGGCCGAGCGGCTGGCCGGCGAGCTGCGCCGCCACGGCGCCGCCCCGGGCCGGCTCGTCGCGCTGGCGCTGCCGCGCTCCGCCGACCTCGTCGTCGCCCTGCTCGCGGTGGCCCGCACCGGCGCCGCCTACGTGCCGCTCGACCCCGACTACCCGGCCGACCGGATCGGCTACATCCTCGACCACGCCGCCCCCTCGGCGCTGGTCACCGACAGCGCGACGGCCGGGCGGCTGCCCGCCACCGCCGCCCACCGGGTGCTGCTGGACGACGAGGAGGTGCGCGCCAGGCTGGCGACGGAGCCCGCCGGGCCGCAGGGCCCGGCCGCGACCGCCGCCGACCCGGCCTACGTCATCTACACCTCCGGCTCCACCGGCCGGCCCAAGGGCGTCGTCATCAGCCGCCACGCGCTGACCAACTTCCTGGTCTCGATGGCCGACCTCTTCCCGCTCGCGGCCGAGGACGTCTGGACCTCCGTCACCACGATCGCCTTCGACATCGCCGCCCTGGAGCTCTACCTGCCGCTGGTCGGCGGCGCCACCGTGGTCCTCGCCGACCGCGCGACCGTCACCGACCCCGCCGGGCTGGGCGCCCTGGTGGGCCGCACCGGCACCACGATCATGCAGGCCACCCCCAGCCTCTGGCAGGCCCTGTGCGACGAAGTCCCGCAGGCGCTGAGCGGCCTGCGGATGCTGGTCGGCGGGGAGGCCCTGCCGGCCGCCCTCGCCGAGCGGATGCGCGCGCTCGGCAGCGAGGTCACCAACCTGTACGGGCCCACCGAGACCACCATCTGGTCCACCGCCGCCCGCCTGGACGACCGCCCCGGCGCGCCGACCATCGGCCGGCCGATCGGCAACACCCGGGTCCGGGTCCTCGACGAGGCGCTGCGCCTGGTGCCGATCGGCGCCGCCGGCGAGCTGTACATCGCCGGGGACGGCGTCGGCACCGGCTACCTGCACCGCGAGGACCTCACCCGGGACCGCTTCCTGCCCGACCCGTACGGCGCCGAGGGCGAGCGCATGTACCGCACCGGCGACATCGTCCGCTGGGCCGCCGACGGCAACCTGGAGTACGTCGGCCGCGCCGACTTCCAGCTGAAGGTCCGCGGCTTCCGGATCGAGCCCGGCGAGATCGACGCCGTCCTGGAGCGGCACCCCGCGGTGGCCCGCGCCGTCACCGTCGCCCGCGAGTACGCGGCCGGCGACACCCGGCTGGTCTCCTACGTGGTGCCGGCCGGCGAGGGCGGCGCCGACCCGGCCGAACTGCGCGCGCACGCCGCCGCCACGCTGCCCGGCTACATGGTCCCGGCCGTGGTGGTGCCGATCCCCGAGATCCCGCTGACCCCCAACGGCAAGACCGACCGGGCCGCGCTCCCGGATCCGGGCACCGCCGCCGCCGGCAGCGGGCACGGGCCGCGCAGCGCCCGCGAGGAGCAGCTCTGCGACCTGTTCTGCGAGGTGCTCGGCGTCGCCTCGATCGGCGTCGACGACAGCTTCTTCGACCTCGGCGGCCACTCCCTGCTCGCCACCCGGCTGATCGGGCGCATCCGCTCGGTGCTGGACGTCGAGGTGCCGATCCGCACCCTGTTCGAGTCGCCCACCGTCGCCGGGCTGGCCGGCCGGCTGGGCAGCGAGCCCGCCCGCCGGGCCGGGCTGGTGCCGGTCGACCGAGACCGGCCGCTGCCGCTCTCCTACGGCCAGCAGCGGCTCTGGTTCCTGTACGACTACGAGTCCCAGGGCACCGAGTACAACTCGCCGCTCGGCCTGCGGCTGACCGGGCCGCTCGACCGGGACGCCCTCGGGCGCGCCGTCGACGCCCTGGTGGCCCGGCACGAGGCGCTGCGCACCACCTTCGCCACCGAGGGCGGCCAGGGCGTGCAGGTCGTCCACGCCCCGGCCCACCGGCCGGTGCGCTTCACCGACCTCGCGGCCGAGGGGCGCGTCGACGACCTCGACCAGCTGCTGCGCACCGAGCTGAGCCGCTCCTTCGACCTGCGCGGCGGCCCGCTGCTGCGCCCCTGGCTGATCCGGCTGGCCGATGCCGAGCACCTGCTCGTCCTCGACATGCACCACGTCGTCACCGACGGCTGGTCCAAGGAGGTGATGGCCCGCGAGCTCGTCGCCCTGCTCGGCCAGGAGGCCACCGGCCGGCCCGCCGCGCTGAGCGAACTGCCCCTGCAGTACGCCGACTTCGCGGTGCACCAGCACGGCGAGCGGGGCGCCCGGGAGGCCGCCGACCTCGCCTACTGGAAGCGCCGGCTGGACGGCGTGGTGCCGCTGGAGCTGCCGACCGACCGGCCCCGGCCCGCCACCCGCGCCACCCGGGGCGCCGGCCACTCCTTCGAGCTGAGCCCCGAGCTGGTGGCCGCCCTCACCCGGCTCTGCCGCCGGGAGGGCGTCACCCTGTTCACCGTCCTCACGGCGGGCGTCCAACTGCTGCTGTCCCGGTACGCGCGCCAGCGCGACGTCGCGGTCGGCACCATCGTCTCCGGCCGCGAGCACAGCGAACTGGAGGACGTGCTCGGCTTCTTCGTCAACACGCTGGTGCTGCGCGCCCGGACCACCCCCGACACGACCGTCGGGGCCTTCCTGGCCGACGTCCGGCAGGGCGTGCTGGAGGCCTTCACCCACCAGCACCTGCCGTACGACCGGCTGATCGACGAGCTCAAGCCGGACCGCGACCCCAGCCGCACCCCGCTGATCCAGGCCGCGCTGATGCTCAAGCGGGCCCAGGACGCGCTGCCCGGCCCGGACGGCCTGCGGGTCGAGGAGAGCGCCCTGCCGCGGATGCACGCGCTGTTCGACATCGGCTTCGAGTTCGAGGAGCGCGACGGGCGGCTCGGCGGCCTGGTCGAGTACAGCACGGCGCTCTTCGACCCGGTGACCGTCGCCCGGATCGCCCGCCACCTCACCGTGCTGCTGGAGGGCATGGCGGCGGCCGACCCGGACCGCCTGGTCGACGAGCTGCCGCTGATGGACGAGCAGGAACGCCGGCTGGTCACCACCGGCTGGAACGCCACCGCGACCGGCGCCCGGTTCCACACGGCGACCATCCACGGGCTGGTCGCCGACCAGGCCCGGCGCACCCCGGACGCCGCGGCCGTCACCACCGAGGACCGCAGCCTGACCTTCGCCGAACTCGACGCGCTGACGGACGCGCTGGCCCACCGGCTGGCCGACCGCGGCGTCGGCCCGGGCACCGTCGTCGGCGTCCGCACCCGGCGCGCCGCCGAGATGACGATCGCCCAGCTCGCCGTGCTCAAGGCCGGCGGCGCCTACCTGCCGCTCGACCCCGAACTGCCCGACGACCGGACGGTCTACGTGCTCCAGGACGCCGGGGTGCCGGTGCTCCTCACCCAGCGCGACCTGCCCGGCCCCGAGGCGCCGGACGGCGTCGAGGTGCTGTACGTCGAGGACACCGGGCCCGGCACGCACGACGGGCCGCCCGAGGTCGCCGTCGGCCCGTCCGACCTCGCGTACGTGATCTACACCTCGGGCTCCACCGGCAAGGCCAAGGGCGTGCTGATCGAGCACCGCGGCGTGGTCAACCTGTGCGACTGGTACCGGGACTTCTTCGACGCCGGGCCCGGCGACCGGGCCACCCAGATGGTGCCGCCCGGCTTCGACCCGACGGTGCTGGAGCAGTGGGGCGCCCTCGCCTGCGGCGTGGAGATCCGGTTCGCCTCCGACCGCGTCCTGGAGGACCCGCACCTGCTCGCCGGCTGGATCGTCGAGCAGGGGATCACCCTGATCCTCATCCCGGCGCCGCGCCTGGAGGCCCTGCTCGACCAGCCCGCGCTGCACCAGGGCCGGGTGCGCCACATCCTCACCGGCGCCGACGTGGTGCGCCGCCGGCTGCCGCGCGGCTCCGCGATGGCGCTGTCCAACCTGTACGGCCCGACCGAGACCACCGTGCTCACCACCGGCACGGTGCTGGAGGCGGAGGAGGACGCCCCGGTCGGGCGGCTGCCCTCGATCGGCCGGCCCATCGCCAACACCACCGGCTACGTGCTCGACGAGCACCGCGAGCCCGTCCCGGTGGGCGTGCCCGGCGAACTGTACGTCGGCGGCGCCGGGGTGGCCCGCGGCTACCTGGGCCGCCCGGAGCTCACCGAGGAGCGGTTCGTCCCGGACCACCTCGCCGCCACCGCCGGCGCGCGGCTCTACCGCACCGGCGACCTGGTCCGCTGGCTGCCCGACGGCACGCTCGAGTTCCTCGGGCGGATCGACAACCAGGTCAAGGTGCGCGGCTACCGGATCGAGCTGGGCGAGATCGAGACCGCGCTGCTCGACGACGAGAGCGTCGAGCAGACCGCGGTGGTCGCCCGGACCAAGCCGTCCGGGCAGACCGCGCTGACCGGCTACGTGGTGCCCGCGGACGGCACCGCCGACCCGGAGAAGATCCGGGCCCGGCTCGCCGAGCGGCTGCCCGGCTACATGGTCCCGCCGGTGGTCATCGTCCTGGACGCGTTCCCGATGACCACGAGCGGCAAGATCGACCGGCGGGCCCTGCCGGAGCCGGAGGAGCAGCGGCCGGCCGCCGAGCCCACCGCGCCCCGGGACGAGACCGAGGCGGCGCTGGCCGGGATCTGGGCCGAGGTGCTGGGCGTGCCCGTCGTGGGGGCCGAGGACAACGTCTTCGACCACGGCGCCAACTCGGTGCTCACCCTCCAGGTCACCGCCCGGATCCGGGAGGTGTTCGGCGTCGGGGTCTCGGCCCGGCACGTGTTCGCCGCCCGCACCGTGGCGGCCCTCGCGGACCAGGTCCGCAAGCAAGTACTCGAAGACGTGCGCCGGACACCGGCGGACCGGACGACGACGCGCGGTGGCGCGCGGGGGAGCAACCGATGACAGACCAGCGACACAGCGAGGGCCAGGACGCCGACGAGATCCTGCGGCAGCGGCTGGCGGCCGCCGGCGGCGGCGACCGCGACGCGATCCGGCCCGGCGGCGACGGCCCGGCCCCGCTCTCCTTCGGCCAGGAACGGCTCTGGTTCCTCCAGGAGTTCGAGACCGACGCGGTCGAGTACACCACCTCCTTCGGCCTCCGGCTGCGCGGCGGCCTCGACCTGGCCGCGCTGCGCACCGCGCTGACCGGCCTGGTCGAGCGGCACGAGCCGCTGCGCACCGTCTTCACCACCGAGGACGGCGTGGCCCGCCAGGAGGTCCGGCCCGCCTACGCCCCGGACATCGAGCCGGTGGACCTGAGCGCGCTGGGCACCGAGGAGCGGGAGGCCGAGTTCGCCGCGCTGCTGCGCCGCGAACTCGCCACCCCCTTCGACCTCGCCAGCGGCCCGCTGCTGCGCTCCACGGTCGTGCGGCACGGCCCGGACGACCACGCGCTCTTCCTCAACCTGCACCACATCGCCGCCGACGGCTGGTCCAAGGGCCTGCTGACCGGCGAGCTCGGCGAGCTCTACCGGGCCGCGGTCGAGGGCCGCCCGCACACCCTCGCCCCGCTGCCGGTCAGCTACCGCGACTACTCCCGTTGGCAGCGCGAGCGCTGCACCGAAGACCGCCTGGCCGGGCAGCTGGACTACTGGCGCGACGAGTTGGCGGACATCCAGCCGCTGGAGCTGCCCACCGACCGGCCCCGCCCGGCGGTGCGCACCACCGTCGGCGCCCTGCACACCTTCCAGGTCGACGCCGAGGTCGCCACCGGGCTCGACACGCTCGGCGCCGAACGCGGCACCACGCTCTTCGCCGTGCTCGCCGCCGCCACCCAGGTCCTGCTGGCCCGGCACACCGGCCAGCGCACCGTGGGCCTGGGCACCGTGTCGGTCGGCCGCGACCGCACCGAGCTGGAGCCGCTGGTCGGCTTCTTCGTCAACACCCTGGTCCTGCACGGCCGGATCGACCTGGACGAGGACTTCGGCGACCTGCTGGAGCGCACCACCGACCAGCTCTGGGACGCCCTCAGCAACCAGGACGTCCCCTTCCACCGGCTGGTGGACGAGATCCAGCCCGAGCGCGACCCGAGCCGCACCCCGCTGGTGCAGGCCGCCCTCGTGCTCCAGAACGACCCCGGCGCCCTGCCCGACTTCGGCGGCCCGGCCGTCGAGGAGTTCCGCGCGCCCTCGGTGTCCTCCATCTTCGACCTGACGCTGGAGTTCACCCCGGCCGCCGACGGCACGCTGGGCGGGACGGTGGAGTACAACACCGACCTGTTCGACGCCTCGACCGTCGACGCGCTCTGCACCCGGCTGCTGCTCCTGCTGGCGGGCGTCGCCGCCGACGCCGACCGCCCGGTCGGCGACCTGCCGCTGCTCACCGCCGCCGAACTCGACACCGTCACCCGCGACTGGGCCGAGAACCGGGTGCCCTACCCGGCCGACCGGACCGTCCACTCGCTGGTCGCCGAGCAGGCCGCGGCCACCCCCGGCGCCATCGCCGTCACCGCCGCCGAAGGCGAGCTGACGTATCGTCAGCTCGACGAGCGGGCCGACCGGTTGGCCCGGCTGCTGCTCGACCGCGGCGCCCGCCCCGGCCAGCACGTCGCGGTCTGCCTGCCCCGCGGCACCGGCCTGGTCGTCGCCCTGCTGGCCGTGCTCAAGGCCGGCTGCGCCTACGTCCCGCTGGACCCGGACTACCCGGCCGACCGGCTGGAGTTCATGCTCGCGGACACCGGGGCCGCGCTCTGTGTCACCGACCGGGAGCTGCTCGAACGGCTGCCCGACCTGGCCGTCCCGGCCCTGCTGCCCGCCGAGCGCACCGCCGAGCTGGCCGCCCTCCCGGCCGGGCCGCCGGCCGCCGACGCGGGGCCGCAGAGCGCCGCCTACGTCATCTACACCTCCGGCTCCACCGGCCGGCCCAAGGGCGTCGTGGTCGAGCACCGCTCCATCGTCCGGCTGGTCCGCGGCGCCGACTACGCCCCGCTGGCGGCCGACGACGTGGTGGCGCAGGTCGCCGACGCCACCTTCGACGCGGCGACCTTCGAGTTCTGGGGCCCGCTGGTGGCCGGGGCGCGGATCGCCGTCATCACCAAGGACGTCCTGCTCGACCCGCCGGCCTTCGCGGCCGCACTGCGCTCGACCGGCGCCACCGCGATGTTCCTCACCGCCGGCGTCTTCAACCAGGTCGTCGGCCTGGAGCCCACCGCCTTCGGCGGCATGCGCCACCTGGTGGTCGGCGGCGAGGCGCTCAACCCGCGCCGGATCGCCGAACTGCTGGCCGGCGGCGCCCCGCCGCAGCGGCTGGTCAACGGCTACGGCCCGACCGAGACCACCACCTTCGCCGTCTCCCACCTGATCCGCGAGACCGACGGCGTGCGCGCCATCCCGATCGGACGCCCGATCTCCAACACGGCGGTGTACGTCCTCGACGAGCGTCGCCGCCCCGTCCCGCCCGGCACGCCCGGCGAGCTCTGGATCGCCGGCCCCGGCGTCGCCCGCGGCTACCTGGGCCGCCCGGAGCTGACCGAGGAGCGCTTCCAGCCCTCGCCGTTCGCGGCGGAGCCCGGCGAGCGGATGTACCGCACCGGGGACGTGGTGCGCTGGGCCGACGGCCTGGTCGAGTACCTCGGCCGCGCCGACACCCAGGTCAAGGTCCGCGGCTACCGGATCGAGCCCGGCGAGGTCGAGGCCGTCCTGGAGGCCCACCCCGCGGTGGCCGAGGCCCTGGTGGTCGCCCTCGCGGACGGCGACCACAAGCGGCTGGTCGGCTACCTGCGCGCCGAGCCCGGCGCCGTCATCGCGCCGCAGGACCTGCGCGCCTTCGCCGAGCAGCGGTTGCCCTCCTACAGCGTCCCGACCGCCTTCGCCACCCTCGACGCCTTCCCGCTCACCCCCAACGGCAAGGTCGACGTCCGGGCCCTGCCGGCACCGGACGCCCCCCTGGAGCGGGAGGACTACCGGGCCCCCGAGGACCCGGCCGAGCAGGCGCTCGCCGAGGTCTGGTCGGAGGTGCTCGGCATCGGCAAGGTCGGCGTCGACGACAACTTCTTCGAACTCGGCGGCGACTCCATCCTGAGCATCCAGGTGGTCGCCCGGGCCCGCCGGGCCGGACTCGTCATCACCTCGAAGGACATCTTCTCCCGGCAGTCGCTCGCCGACCTCGCCCGCGCCGCCCGCCCGGTCGAGGAGGCCCCGGTCGTCCTGGCCGACGCCGACGACCACGAGCCGGCCCCGCTCGGCCCCGTCCAGGAGTGGTTCTTCGCCCACCACACCCGCGGCGCCCACCACTTCAACCAGTCCGTGCTGATCACCCTGGACGGCGCGGTCGACGAGCCCGCGCTGGCCCGCGCCCTGGCCGGCCTCGTCGGCCGGCACGAGGCCCTGCGCACCCGCTTCGCCACCGGCCCCGACGGCCGGCGGGTCCAGACCGTCACCGCCCCGGACGCCGACGCCGCGCCGGCCGAGGTCCGGATCGAGCGGATCACCCTGGACCAGGCCGCCCCCGGCGAGCGCGTCGCCGCCATGCGCACCCTCGCCGAGGCCGCGCAGGCCTCGCTGGACCCGGCCGAAGGGCCGCTGGTGCGCACCCTGCTGTTCGACCACGGCGCCGGCGAGCCCGCGCGGCTGCTGCTCACCGTGCACCACCTGGCCGTGGACGGCGTCTCCTGGCGGATCCTCCTGGAGGACCTGGAGAGCGCCTACCGGCAGGCCGTCCGCGGCGAGGACGTCGACCTCGGCCCGGCCGGCACCTCGTACCGCGGCTGGGCGCGCCGCCTCGCCGCCTTCACCCGGGACGGCGGCCTGGACGACGAGCTGGCGCACTGGGCCCGCCCGGTGCCGGCCGGCTCCGCCGACCTGCCCACCGACCGGGAGGGCCGCAACAGCGTCGGCGACACCCGCGCCGTCTCCGCCGGCCTCGACGCCGAGCGCACCCGGCAACTGCTCCAGGACGTGCCCGCCGTCTACCGCACCCAGGTCAACGACGTCCTGCTGACCGCGCTCGGCCGCGCGCTCGCCCGCTTCACCGGCCGGGCCCGCACCCTGATCACCCTGGAGGGCCACGGCCGCGAGGAGATCCTGGAGGGCACCGACGTCTCCCGGACGGTCGGCTGGTTCACCTCGATCTTCCCGGTGCTGCTGGAGTCCCCGGCCGACCGCCCGCTCGGCCGGCTCATCCGCGACACCAAGGAACTGCTGCGCGCCGTGCCCGGCCGCGGCGCCGGCTACGGCCCGCTGCGCTACCTGCGCGGCGACCAGCCGCAGGCCGCCGCCCTGGCCGCGGCGCCGCAGCCCCAGGTCAGCTTCAACTACCTCGGCCAGTGGAGCGACGCCGCGGCCGGGAGCGAGCTGTTCCGCGCCGTCGAACCCGACTACGGCCTGGACCACCACCCGGACGAGGAGCGGCCGCACCTGCTGGACATCGTCGGCGAGGTCCGGCACGGCGTGCTGACCTTCGACTTCCACTACGCGCCGCAGCGCCACGACCAGGCCACCGTGCAGCGGCTCGCCGACGACTTCGCGGCGGCCCTGACCGAACTCGTCGAGCACTGCCTGACCCCCGGTGCCGGCGGCGCCACCCCCGGCGACTTCCCGCTGCTCACCCTCGACCAGGCGACCGTCGACCGGCTGGTGCCGGCCGGCTCCGCCGTCGAGGACATCCACCCGCTGACCCCGATGCAGAGCGGGATGCTCTTCCACACCCTCAACCAGGACGGCGTCGGCGCCTACTCCGACCACGTCGCCTTCCGGCTGGAGGGCGTCCGCGACGTCGACGCGCTGGCCGCCGCCTGGCAGCACGTGGTCGACCGCACCCCCGCGCTGCGCACCCGGCTGGTCTGGGACGGCGTCCCCGAGCCCGTCCAGGTGGTCGAGCGCTCCGCCCGGCTGACGGTCCGCCGCCTCGACTGGACCGGCCTGCCCGCCGCCGAACTGGACCGCCGGCTCAAGGCGCTGATCGACGAGGAGCGCGCCACCGGGATCGAGCTGTCCCGGGCGCCGCTGATGCGCCTCGCCCTGGCCCGCGAGGACGAGCGGACCGTCCGCGTCGTGTGGACCTTCCACCACGCCGTCCTGGACGGCTGGAGCACCTCGCACCTGTTCGCCGACCTCTTCGCCGCCTACCAGGCGCTCACCGACGGCAGGGGCAAGGCCCCGGCGCTGCCCGAGCGCCGGCCGTTCCGCGACTACGTCGCCTGGCTGGCCCGGCAGGACAAGGACGCGGCCGCCGCCCACTGGAGCGCCCTGCTGGGCGACCTGGACGCGCCGACCCAGCTGCCGTTCGGCCGCTCGGTGCCCCAGGGCCACGAGTCCCAGTCCGCCGGGCAGGTCCGGGTGGGCCTGTCCGGCGCCGAGACCGACGCGCTGGTCGCGATGGTCCGCCGCCACCGGCTCACCCTCAACACCGCCGTCCAGGGCGCCTGGGCGATCCTGCTGGCCCGCCACTCCGGGCAGCGCGACGTCTGCTTCGGCACCACCGTGGCCGGCCGCCCGACCGAGCTGCCCGGCGCCGACACCATGGTCGGCAACCTGCTCAACACCCTGCCGCTGCGCACCGAGGTCGACCAGGACGCCCCGCTGGTGGAGTGGCTGGCGGCCCTCCAGGCCGAGCAGGCCGAATCCCGGCGCTTCGAGTACTCCTCGATCGCCGAGATCCAGCGCAGCAGCAAGGTCCCGCGCGGCAGCGCGCTGTTCCAGACCCTGGTGGTGTTCGAGAACTACCCGGGCAACGGGGCCGCCGCCGAACGCCACGGACTGCGGCTCAGCGACGTCCGCGCCGTCGACACCACCAGCTTCACGCTGGACCTCACCGCCTACGACGACGACGGCTCGCTGACCCTGCTGCTCTCCTACGACCCGGCGCTCTACGACCGCGCCCAGGCCGAGGTGCTGGCCGACCAGCTCGCCGTCCTGCTCGGCAGCATGCCCACCGCCCCCGGCCAGCGCGTCGGCGACGTCCCGATGCTGTCGCTGCGCGCCCGCGACCGCGTCCTGTACGAGTGGAACGACACCGGCACCCCGGGCGCCGACGCCTGCCTGCACGAGCTGATCGCCGAGCAGGCGCAGCAGACCCCGGACGCCGAGGCGGTGGTCTTCGAGGAGACCGTGCTGACCTACGCGGAACTGGAGGCCCGGGCCAACCGGCTCGCCCAGCACCTCGTCGGCCAGGGCATCGGCCCGGAGACCGTCGTCGCCATCTGCCTGGACCGCGGCCCGGACACCGTCGTCGCCGCCCTCGGCGTCCTCAAGGCCGGCGCCGCCTACCTGCCGCTGGACCCCACCCACCCCGCCGAGCGGCTGCGCCTGGTGCTGGACGACAGCGCCGCCGCGATGCTCGTCACCCAGCGGGACCTCGTCGAACGGCTCCCGCTGTGCGACGCGACCGTGCTCTGCCTGGACACCGACCGCGAGGAGATCGACAGCTGGCCCGCCGAGGCGCCCAGCACCGAGGTGACCCCGGACAACCTCGCCTACGTCATCTACACCTCCGGCTCCACCGGCAAGCCCAAGGGCGTCACGGTCGAGCACCGCAGCGTCGCCCGGGCCGCCGCGGCCTGGCGCGAGGCCTACCGGCTCGACCGCGGCCCCGTCCGCCAGCTCAACCTCGCCAGCATGGCCTTCGACGTCTTCGTCTCCGACCTGACGCACGCGCTGACCGCCGGCGGCGCCCTGGTGCTCTGCCCGAAGGACGCCACCACCGACCCGGCGCGCCTGCTCGACCTGATGGAGCGCCAGCGCGTCACCCACGTCGAGACGGTGCCCTCGCTGGCCAACGCGCTGGCCGACGAGGCCGCCCGCAGCGGCCGGGCCTTCCCGCCGCTGCGCTACCTGGCCGTCGGCTCGGACAACTGGCGCACCGACGACTGCCGGCGGCTGCTGAAGAGCGTCGCCCCCGGCACCGTCGTGCTCAACTCCTACGGCGTCACCGAGGCCACCGTCGAGTCCTCGTACTTCACCGTCACCCCGCAGAGCCTGCCGGACGTCGCGTCCGTGCCGATCGGCCGGCCCATCCCGGGCACCCGGATGTACGTCCTGGACGCGGACCTGGAGCCGCTGCCGGTCGGCGTCGTCGGCGAGCTCTTCCTCGGCGGCACCGGCGTCACCCGGGGCTACCTGGGCCGCCCCGACCTCACCGAGGAGCGCTTCTCCACCGACCCGTTCACGCCCCACCCCGACGGCCGGCTCTACCGCACCGGCGACCAGGCCCGCTTCCTGCCCACCGGCGACGTCGAGTTCCTCGGCCGCGGCGACGACCAGGTCAAGATCCGCGGGTTCCGGGTGGAACTCGCCGAGATCGAGGCCGTCCTGCGCCGCCACCCCGACGTCCTGGAGGCCGTCGCGGCGCTGCGCTCCGAGCCGGGCGCCGTCCTGACCGGGTACGTCGTGCCCCGGCCCGGCACCGCACCGGAGAGCGCCGAACTGCGCCGCTACCTGGAGGGCTCGCTGCCCCGCCACATGGTGCCGCAGGCCTTCGTCCGGCTCGACCGGCTGCCGCTGAACGCCAACGGCAAGGTGGACCGGCGGGCGCTGCCGGCCGCGGCCGCCGACGACCGCCCGGTCACCACCAGGACGGCCCCCCGCAACCCCGCCGAGCAGGCGCTCGCCGGGCTCTGGGCGGAGGTCTTCCGGGTGCCCGAGGTCGGCGTCGACGACAACTTCTTCGACCTGGGCGGTGACTCGATCCTGAGCATCCAGGTCGTCTCCCGGGCGCGGCAGTTGGGACTGCGCCTCAGCTCGCAGGACATCTTCAGCCACCAGACCATCGCCGGGATCGCCGCCGCGATCTCGACCCACGAACCCGAGGAGCCGGCCGGCGTGAACACCGAACCCGTCACCGGAAGGGCGCCGCTGACCCCGATCCAGCGCGCCTTCTTCCACCACCACACCGAGGCCCCCCAGCACAGCACCATGTCCGTGCTGGCCGAGCTGCGCGAACTCCCCGACGAGGCGCACCTGCGCACCGCGCTCGACGCCCTCCTCACCCACCACGACGCCCTGCGCACCCGCTTCCGCACCGTCTACGGCCGCTGGCAGCAGGAGATCGCCGCCCCCGGCGACGGCTGGCCGCTGGAGCGGCTGGACCTCACCCTGGAGGCCGACCCGGAGGGCGCGCTGCTGGCCGCCGCCACCGCCGCCCAGTCCGGCTTCGACCTGGCCGAGGGCCCGCTGGTGCGGGCCGTGCTGGCCGACCTCGGCGGCACCGCCGGCGCCCGGCTCTTCCTCACCGCCCACCACCTGGTGGTCGACGCGGTCTCCTGGCAGACCCTGCTCGGCGACCTGGAGACGGCCTACCGGCAGGCCGCCGAAGGCCGGCCGGTCGACCTCGGCTCGCGCGGCACCTCCTTCCTCGACTGGTCCCGCCGGCTCTCCGAGCACACCGCGGTCGGCGGCTTCGACGAGGAGCTGGACCACTGGTTCGCGGCCGGCCGCGCCGGCGGCGAGCCGCTGCCCGCCGACCTCACCGGCACCCCGACCGTCGCCACCGCCGCCGCCGTCCGGGTCGGCCTGGACGCGGAGAGCACCGACGCGCTGCTGCGCGAGGTCCCCGCGGTCTACCGCACCCAGGTCAACGACGTCCTGCTGACCGCGCTCGCCCGGGTGCTCGCCGACTGGACCGGCCGCTCCGCCGTCCTGGTGGACCTGGAGGGCCACGGCCGCGAGGAGATCTTCGACGACGTCGACCTGAGCCGCACCACCGGCTGGTTCACCACCTCCTTCCCGGTCGCCCTGGACACCGCCGACGGCGCCGACTGGGGCGCCCGGCTCCGCTCCGTCAAGGAGCAGCTGCGGGCCGTCCCCCAGCGTGGCATCGGCTACGGCGCGCTGCGCCACCTCAGCCCGGCCGGGGCGCCCGGCGAGCTGCTCGCCGAAGGCCCCCGCGCCCAGGTCGGCTTCAACTACCTCGGCCGGGTCGTCGACGGCCACGACGGCGGCCTGCTGCACGACGTGCGGCTCGGCTACGGCACCGAGCAGGCGCCCGGGGAACTGCTGGAGTACCCGCTCGACATCGTGGCGTACGTGCGCGACGGCAAGCTCGGCTTCGAGCTGTTCCACTCCACCGCGACCCACACCACCGAGACCGTCCAGCGGGTCGGCGACCAGCTCGTCGAGGCCCTGCGCGGGATCGTCGCGCACTGCCGCGAGGCCGGCGCCGCCGCCTCCGGGGCCACCCCCTCGGACTTCCCGCTCGCGCGCGTCGACCAGCCGCTGCTGGACGAGCTGACCGCGCTGGGCCGGATCGCCGACCTCTACCCGGCCACGCCGATGCAGCACGGCCTGCTGTTCCACAGCCTCACCGAGGAGGGCGAGGGCGTCTACCTCGGCCAGCTGTCCTTCCTGCTGGAGGGCGGCGTGGACGCGGACGCCTTCGCCGAGGCCTGGCAGCGCCTCGCCGACCGGACCCCGATGCTGCGCACCGCCTTCGCCCGGGTCGACACCGACCAGCCGCTCCAGGTGGTCCGCGAGCACGTCACCGTGCCCGTCGAGCGGCTGGACTGGAGCGCCCTGCCGGCGGCCGAGCGCGAGCAGCGGTTCGCCGCGTACCTCGCCGAGGACCGCACCCGCGGCATCGACCTGGCCGTGGCGCCGCTGATGCGCCTGGCCCTGATCGACGAGCCGGACGGCGCCCTGCGGGTCGTCTGGACCTCGCACCACCTGCTGCTGGACGGCTGGAGCAGCGCCGAACTCGTCTCCGAGGTGGTCGACGACTACCTCCGGCTCACCGGCCACGACCGGCCCGGCCCGGCCGCCCGCCGCCCGTTCCGCGACTACGTCGCCTGGCTCGGCGAGCAGGACCTGGCCGACGCCGAGCGCTACTGGCGCGAGCTGCTGGACGGCTTCACCGCTCCGACCGCGCTGCCGGCCGACCGGGCCGGCGAGGAGGCGGCCCGCCAGGGCAGCGAGGCGACCAGCGTCTTCCAGCTGGAGCCCGAGGTCAGCGAGCGGCTCGCCGAGGTCGCCCGGCGCCACCGGCTCACCACCAACACGCTCGCCCAGGGCGCCTGGGCGCTGACGCTCTCGCGCTACGCGGGGGAGCGGGAGGTCTGCTTCGGCTCGGCCGTCTCCGGCCGCCCCGCCGACCTGCCCGACGTCGAGTCGATGATCGGCCTGTTCATCAACAACCTGCCGGTGCGGGTCGAGGTCCGCCCCGAGCAGCCCGTCCTCGACTGGCTGGGCGACCTCCAGCGCGACCAGGTCCAGGCCCGCAGCTACGAGTACGTGTCGCTGGCCCAGATCCGCGGCTGGACCGGGCTGCCCGCCGGGGTCGACCTGTTCGACAGCTACGTGGTCGTCGAGAACTACCCCTTCGACGGCGAACTGGGCTCCGACCAGGGCATCCGGATCCGCGACGTGCGCTCCCAGGAGCCCACCAGCTACGCCATGGTGCTCGCGGTCTTCGCCGGCGAGCAGCTGTCCTTCCGGCTCGCCTACGACCCCGGGCTCTTCGACGCCGACACCGCCGACCGGGTCACCGGCGACCTGCGCGCCCTGCTGGAGGAGATCGCGGCCGAGCCCGAGCGCACCCTCGCCGAGCTGCGCGCGCTGGCCCCCGCCCACCGGGAGCGGCTGCTCACCGGCCACAACGAGACCGCCACCGCGCTCACCACCGACGCCCTGGTGCCCGAGCGGTTCGCCCGCCAGGCCGCCGCCACCCCGCAGGCCGTCGCCCTGGTCCACGGCGGCGAGCGGATCACCTTCGCCGAGCTGGACGAGCGGGCCAACCGGCTCGCCCACCACCTCGCCGACCGGGGCGTCGGCCCCGAGGTGCCGGTCGCGGTCTGCCTGCGGCGCGGCCCCGGCCTGATCACCGCGCTGCTCGCGGTGCTCAAGGCGGGCGGCGTCTACACCCCGCTGGACCCGGCCGCCCCGGCCGAGCGCCTGCGGCTGCTGGTCGAGGACGTCAAGCCCCGGGTGGTGATCGCCGACGAGGCCGCGAGCACCACGCTGGCGCTGCCCGCCGACGTCCCCCTGGTCGTCCCGGAGCGCGAGCGGGACGCGATCGCGGCCCGGCCCGCGACCGCCCCCGACCCGGACCTCGCCCCGGAGCACGCCGCCTACGTCATCCACACCTCCGGCTCCACCGGCAAGCCCAAGGGCGTGCTGGTCGAGCACGGCAGCCTGGCGAACCTGCTCGACAGCCACCTGCGGACCGTCTTCGAGCCGCTGCGCGAGGCCTGCGGCGACCGGCAGGTCCGGGTCGCCCACCTGGCGCCCGCGTCCTTCGACGCCTCCTGGAACCCGGTGCTGTGGATGGTCGCCGGCCACGAACTGCACCTGGTCGACGACGAGGTGCGGCGCGACGCGCACGCCCTGGTCGCCTACCGCGCCGAGCAGCGGATCGACTTCCTGCAGACCACCCCGTCCTGGTTCCGCCAGCTCGACGACGCCGGACTGCTCGCCCCCGGTAGCCACCCGCTGCGCGGTGCGGCGCTCGGCGGCGAGGCGATCGGCCAGGCCCAGTGGGACCGGCTGCGCGCCCAGTCCGACCTGATCGCCTACAACTTCTACGGGCCCACCGAGGCCACCGTGGACGCGCTGGTCTGCCGGGTCGCCGACAGCCCCCGGCCCGTCCTCGGCCTGCCCGTCCAGAACGTCCGGGCCTACGTCCTGGACCCGGAGCGCAACCTCGCCCCGGTCGGCGCGCCCGGCGAGCTGTACCTGGCCGGCGACGGCCTCGCCCGCGGCTACCTGGGCCGCCCCGACCTGACCGAACAGGCCTTCCTGGCCGCGCCGTTCGACCCCAAGGAGCGGCTGTACCGCACCGGCGACCGGGTCCGCCGGCTGTCCGACGGCCGGCTGGAGTTCCTCGGCCGGCTCGACGACCAGGTCAAGCTGCGCGGCTACCGGATCGAGCCGGGCGAGATCACCGCGGCCCTGGACGCCCACCCGGGCGTCGCCGAGTCCGTCGTCCTGGTCCGCGGCGAGGCCGAGCACGCCCGCCTGGTCGCCTACCTGCGGCCGGCCGCGGGCGGCGTCCCCGGCGCCGCCGAGCTCGCCGGCTACCTCGCCGAGCGGCTCCCGGCCCACCTGGTGCCGGCCGCCTTCACCGAGGTGGAGTCCTTCCCGCTCACCCGGCACGGCAAGATCGACCGGGCCGCGCTGCCCGACCCCGCCGAGACGGCCGTCGAGGCCGCCGAGGAGTGGGTGGAGCCGCGCGACGAGACCGAGAAGCTGATCGCCGCGATCTGGTCCGAGACCCTGCACGTGGAGCGGGTCGGCGCGCACGACAGCTTCTTCGCCCTCGGCGGGCAGTCCCTGACCAGCGTGCAGGCGATCACCAGGATCAAGCAGACCTTCGGCATCCGGATCGCCTTCCGCAGCCTCCTGGAGAACCCCACCGTGGCGGGGGTGGCGCGACTCGTCGAGGACGCGCTGCTGGAGGAACTGGAGCGAGAGGCCGCGCGCCAGTCGGCGCCGGCGGCGGAGTAGGGGCAACCGACATGAGTGAGACCCAGACGTCCACGTCCCGCGAGGACCGCATCGCGGCCCTGCCCGAGCACCTGCGGGCCCTGCTGCGGGACCGCCTGGCGGGCGCCGAGGCGCCCGCCGCCGAGGCCGCCGCGAGCACCGCGCTGCGCCCCGCCGACCGCGACCGCCCGCTGCCGATGTCCTTCGCCCAGCAGCGGATGTGGTTCCTGTACGAGTTCGACCCGGAGTCGGTCGGCTACAACTCCTCCTTCGCGCTGCGGCTGCGCGGCGACCTCGACCGCGCCGCGCTGCGGGGCGCGCTGGCCGCCGTCGTCGACCGGCACGAGGCGCTGCGCACCACCTACGACCAGGTGGACGGCGTCCCGGTGCAGGTCCCGCACCCGAGCGTGGACATCCCGCTGCCGGTCGTGGAGGCCGGCGGCGGGACGCCCGAGGAGCGGGAGGAGGAACTGCTGCGCCTGGTCCGGGAGGAGGCCGGCCGGCCCTTCGACCTGCGCACCGGCCCGGTGCTGCGGACCCTCCTCGTCCGGCTCTCCGACCACGAGCACGTGCTCGTCCTGAGCATCCACCACATCGCGCACGACGGCTGGTCGCTGTCGATCGTCACCCGCGAGCTGGGCCAGTACTACGCGGCCGCGCTCCAGGGGCGCGAACCCGACCTGCCCGCGCCGGGGCCGCAGTACGCGGACTACTCGGTGTGGCAGCGCGAGCGGGCCTCCGGCGGGCGGCTCGACGAGCAGCTCGACTACTGGCGCGAGCAGCTCGACGGCGTCCCCGTGCTGGAGCTGCCGACCGACCGGCAGCGCCCCGCCGTGCCCACCGGGGCGGGCGCCTTCCACGAGTTCAGCGTCCCGGCGGAGACCGTCGCCGGGCTGCGCGAGCTCACCGAGTCCGCCGCGGCGACGCTGTTCATGACGCTGACGGCGGCCACCCAGCTGCTGCTGGCCCGGCTCTCCCGGCAGGAGGACGTCGCGATCGGCACCCCGGTGGCCGGCCGCGACGAACCCGAACTCGCCGACCTGGTCGGCCTGTTCCTCAACACCCTGGTGCTGCGCGCCCGGATCGAGCCGGGCCTGGGCTTCCGGGACTTCCTGGGCCAGGTCCGCGACACCGTGCTGGCCGGCTTCGACCACGCGGAGGTCCCGTTCGAGCGGGTGGTGGACGCCGTCCAGCCCGAGCGCGACCCCAGCCGGATGCCGCTCGCGCAGGTGCTCATCGTCCTGCAGAACGCCCCCGAGGCCGTCCTCGACCTGCCCGGGCTGACCATGGAGCAGCTGGCCCTGCCGCAGGCGAGCACCGGCTTCGACCTCGTGGTGGCCTTCGAGGAGCGTTCCGACGGCAGCCTCTGGTCCGCCCTGGAGTACAGCACCGACCTGTACGACGAGGCCACGGTGCGCCGCTTCGCCGGCCACCTGACCACCCTGCTCGGCTCGATCGCCGCCGACCCCGACCAGGAGCTGGGCCGGCTCGACCTGCTCGACCCTAAGCAGCACAATCGGCTCACCGTGGACTGGGCCCGCAACCCGGTGGCCTTCCCCGAGCAGGACCCGGTGCACCTGCTGGTGGCCAAGCGGGCCGCCGAACGCCCCGACGGCCTCGCGGTGGTGCGCGGCGACGAGCGGCTCAGCTATGCCGAACTCGACCGCCGGGCCGGGCTGTTGGCCGAGGTGCTGCGCTCCCGCGGCACCCGCCCCGGCGACGTCGTCGGCGTCTGCTGCGAGCGCGGCCCCGACCAGGTGGCCGCCACCCTCGCGGTGCTCAAGGCCGGCGCCGCCTTCCTGCCGCTGAACCCGCGCTTCCCGGCCGCCCGCCGGGAGCTGATGCTGGCCGAGACCGGCGCCGGGTTCGTCTTCACCGAACGCGCGCTGGCCGCCGACGCGGGCGAGTCCGCCGCCGAGCCGCTGATCCTGGAGGACCTGCGCCCGCAGCTCGACGCGCACACCGGCCCGGTGCCCGAGGGCGACCGGGTGGGGCCGGACGCGCTCGCCTACATCGTCTACACCTCCGGCTCCACCGGGACGCCCAAGGGCGTGCTGCTGGGCCACGGCGGCCTGACCAACGTGGTCAACGCCTCCCGGCTGATCGTCGGCACCGGCCCCGAGAACACGGTGACCCAGCTCTCCTCGCCCAGCTTCGACGGCGCGGTCTGGGAGACCTTCCTCGCCCTCGTCTCCGGCGCGGCGCTCGCCCTCCCGGCGGACGAGTCCGAGGCGCTGGGCAGCGAGCAGTTGCGCGCCATGGCGGGGGGCCGGCCCACCGTCCTCGCGCTGCCGCCCGCGGCCCTCGCGGCGGTCGAGCCCGAGGCGCTGCCCGCCGGCTCGGTGGTGCTCGCCGTCGGCGACCGCTGCCCGGTCGGCCTGGCCCGCAAGTGGTCGCGGGTCCACCGCTTCATCAACGGCTACGGTCCGACCGAGAACACCGTCGGCGCCACCATGTTCGAGGTCCAGGACGAGGAGGCCGGCAGCCGGCTGTCGATCGGCCGGCCGCTGCCCAACACCGAGGTCTACCTGCTGGACCCGCACGGCAACCCGGTGCCGCCCGCCGTCACCGGCGAGATCCACCTCGGCGGCCGCGGCGTCGCCCAGGGCTACCTGGGCCGCCCGGAGCTGACCGAGCAGCGGTTCGTCCCGCACCCCTTCGCGGACGACCCCGGGGCCCGGCTCTACCGCACCGGCGACCTCGGCGCCTGGCTGCCCGACGGGCGGATCGACTTCCGCGGCCGCGCCGACGACCAGGTCAAGATCCGCGGCTTCCGGGTCGAGCCCGGCGAGATCGAGTCGGTCATGCAGCGCCACCCCGCGGTCGACCAGGCCGCCGTGGTGATCCGCGAGAGCGACCGCGGCAAGCAGCTCGTCGGCTACCTGGTCGCCGCGCCCGGCCGTGACCGGGGCGAGGCGGTCCGCGAGGTCCGCGAGGCCCTGACCGAGGAACTGCCCGCCTTCATGGTGCCGGCCGCGCTGATCCCGCTGGACGCGATGCCGCTCACCACCAACGGCAAGGTCGACCGGGACGCCCTGCCGGATGCCCGGGAGGCCCTGACCAGGGTCTCCACCCCGCCGAACGGCCCGGTGGAGACCGCGCTGGCCGAGGTGTTCCGCTCGGTGCTGGGCATCGAGGACGTCGGCGCCGAGGACGACTTCTTCCTGCTCGGCGGCGACTCCATCCTCTCCACCCAGGTGGTCGCCCGGGCCCGCCAGGAGGGCCTGCACTTCACCGCCCGGGACCTCTTCCAGCACAAGACCGTCGCGGCGCTCGCCAAGGCCGCCGGGACGGGGGAGAGCGGCCCGGTCGAGGAGGACCCGTACGCCACCGGGCCCGTGCCGCTGACCGCCGTGCAGCAGTGGTTCTTCGAGCACCACACCGTCAACCCGGGCCACTTCAACCAGTCGCTGCTGTTCGAACTCGTCCCGGGCGCCGACACGGAGGCCCTGCGCGCCGCCCTGGCCGCGCTGGTCGGGCAGCACGACATGCTGCGCGCCCGCTACACCCGCGACGCCGGGGGCACCTGGTCCCAGGAGGTGGCGGCCGAGGCCGACGGCTGCTGGGACTTCCAGCGGCTCGACCTCGCCGGGGCGCCGGACGCCGAGGAGCGCGCCACCGAGGCGTTCCGGCAGGCCCAGAGCGGCCTGCGGCTGGCCGAGGGGCCGCTGCTGCGCGCCGTCCTGGCCGACCTCGGGCCGGACCGCCCGGCCCGGCTGTTCCTGACCGCGCACCACCTGGTGGTCGACGGCGTCTCCTGGCGCATCCTGCTCGACGACCTGCGCTCCGCCTACGCCGACCTGGCGGCCGGCCGGTCCGTGCGGCCCGCCCCGCGCTCCACCTCCTTCGGCCAGTGGTCCCGCCGACTGCGCGAGCACGCCCTGACCGGCGGCTTCGACGACGAGCTGGCGCACTGGCGGTCGCTGCCCGAGCCCGCCGGGGAGCCCCTGGACACCGGCCGGTTCGGCGACCGCCGCACCGCGCGGCACACCCTGACCGAGGACGACACGGAGGCGCTGCTGCGCCGGGTGCCCGGCGTGCTGCGCGCGCAGGTCCACGAGGTGCTGCTGACCGCCCTCGCCCAGGCGCTCGCCGCCCAGGGCCACGCCGGTGACGGCGGCACCGTGATCGACCTGGAGGGGCACGGCCGCGAGGAGATCCTGGACGGCGTCGACCTCTCCCGCACCGTCGGCTGGTTCACCACGATCTACCCGGTGCTGCTCGACGTGCCCGCGGACCTGGCGCCGACCGCCGCCGTCCGGGTGGCCAAGCGCCGGCTGCGGGCCGTCCCGCGCCGCGGCATCGGCCACGGCGTCCTGCGGCTGGCGGCGGCCGCCGAGGCCCGGGAGGACCTGCTGGTCCCGGCGCCCAGGGCCCGGATCGGCTTCAACTACCTCGGCCAGTGGGACAACCAGCTGCCCGAGGGGGACCGGCTGATCCTGCGCCACCTGGACCACGGCGGCGGCGACCACGAGCCGGCCGAGACCCGCACCTACGAGCTGGACGTCGCCGCCGCGGTCGAGGGCGGCCGGATGGAGCTGTCCTGCGTGTACGCGGGCGGCCGGTTCGACGAGGCGGCGGCCACCGCCCTGCTCCAGCGCATGCACGAGGCCCTGCGTGAGATCGTCCGGGCCTGCGGATGACCGGCCGGGCCGGTACGGACACGGCCCCGCGGGGCCGACGGAAGGAAGTGACCGTTTGAACGACGACCAACCCTGGCTGGTGATCCCCCGGCCGCGCCCGGAGGCGACCCGTCGGCTGGTCTGCCTGCCGCACGCCGGCGGCAGCGCGGGTTTCTACCGGCCCTGGGCCAACCACCTCTCGGCGGCCGTCGAACTCCAGCTCGTCCAGTACCCGGGGCGGGAGGAGCGGATCGAGGACCCCTTCGTCCAGGACGCCGCGACCCTGGTGGCCCAGCTGACGCGGGCGCTGCTGGAGACCGACCGCCCCGGTGTCGAGACGGTCGTCTTCGGCCACAGCATGGGCGCGCTGCTCGCGTACGAGACCGTGCAGTCGCTGCACGCGCAGGGCCTGCCGGTGGCCCGGCTGGTGCTCTCCGGCTACCCGCCGCCGCAGGCGCCGGCCGGCTCCGGCGACGGACCGGCCGGGCGGGCGCCGGCCCTGCCCCGCGGCGACGACGAGCTCCTCGCGACGGTCGCGGGCCACGGCGGGACCCAGATGTCGATCTTCGACGACCCGGACATCCGGGAGATGGTGCTGCCGATCCTGCGCAACGACTACCTGCTGATCGACTCCTACCGGCCCACCGCGCTGCGCCCGGTGGACTGCGGGGTCGTGGTGCTCACCGGGGACTCCGACGTCACGGTGAGCGTCGAGCGGGCCCGCGGCTGGGAGGCGCTGGCCGGCAAGGAGTTCGCGTTCCACGTGCTGCCCGGCGGGCACTTCTACCTGACCGCGCAGCGGGCCCGGGTCATCTCCTTGCTGCACGACTACCTGCTGGACGGGGGCTGAGCCGGCCCGGCCGGACCGCGAACCCCCGCCGAACGCCCGTCGAACCCCCGCCGAATTCCGGCGAGTTCCGGCGAGTTCCGCCGAACAGATGGCACCCCCAACCATCGGGTGCCATCTGTTCGGCATGTCGGAAAACCCCCGGCGAACGCCGGGACGCGCTGGAGTGCGTGTTTCCGCTGAGGCTTAAAAGCCTGTTTTCCGGAGGCTCCGCTGCCGCAGGATTTCGAGCCATGGGACAGCCCGGGGCTCCGGGTTGAACGACCGGCTGAGAGGGTCAGGAATGCTGGGCAACGTCGTCATCGTCGGTGGTGGGACATCCGGTTGGATGACCGCCTCGTACCTGCGCGCCGCATTCGGCGATCGCATTTCCGTCACGCTGGTGGAATCCAAGCGAATCAAGTCCATCGGGGTCGGCGAGGCGACCTTCAGCACCGTCCGGCATTTCTTCAACTACCTGGGCCTGCCGGAGCACGTCTGGATGCCCAAGTGCAATGCCACCTACAAGCTCGGCATCCGATTCGAGAACTGGCGGCGCAAGGGCCACTACTTCTACCACCCCTTCGAGCGCCTCCGGGTCGTCGACGGCCTGCCGCTCACCGACTGGTGGCTGAACAGCCGCTCCGGCGACCGCTTCGACCAGGACGTGTTCCTGATGGCCGCGATCTGCGACGCCGAGAAGTCCCCGCGCTACCTCGACGGCACCCTCTTCGAGCAGGACTTCAAGGAGGGCGGCAACACGGCCGAGCGCGACACCCTCACGGAGCAGGACACCCAGTTCCCGTACGCCTACCAGTTCGACGCCTCGCTGCTGGCCGACTTCCTCTCCGGGTACGCCACCGAGCGCGGCGCCAAGCACATCGAGGACGACGTCGTCGAGGTCGTCCAGGACGAGCGCGGCTGGATCAGCGGCGTGCGCACCAAGGAGCACGGTCTGATCGAGGGCGACCTCTTCATCGACTGCACCGGCTTCCGCGGCCTGCTGATCAACCAGACCCTGGAGGAGCCGTTCAACTCCTTCCAGGACACCCTGCCCAACAACCGCGCGGTGGCGCTGCGCGTCCCGGTCGACATGGAGAAGCGCGGCCTGCGCCCCTGCACCACCGCCACCGCCTCGGACGCCGGCTGGATCTGGACCATCCCGCTGTTCGGCCGCATCGGCACCGGCTACGTCTACTCCGACGAGTACGCGACGCCCGAGGAGGCCGAGGCCACGCTGCGGGCCAAGGTCGGCCCGGAGGCGGAGGGCCTGGAGGCCAACCACATCAGGATGCGGATCGGCCGCACCCGCAACGCCTGGGTCAACAACTGCGTCGCCATCGGCCTGTCCAGCGGCTTCGTCGAGCCCCTGGAGTCGACCGGCATCTTCTTCATCCAGCAGGGCATCGAGGAACTGGTCAAGCACTTCCCGGACGCCAACTGGGACCCGGGGCTGCGCCGCTCCTACAACCGCATCGTCGGCAACACCATCGACGGCGTACGGGAGTTCCTCGTCCTGCACTACAAGGCCGCGGCCCGCGAGGACAACGCCTACTGGCGGGACGCCAAGACCCGGGTGATGCCCGACGGCCTCGCCGAGCGGATCGAGCTGTGGAAGGCCAAGCCTCCGACGGAGGCCACCATCTTCCCGCACTTCCACGGGTTCGAGTCCTACTCCTACCTGGCCATGCTGCTCGGCCTCGGCGGCATCGAGCTCAAGGCCCCGCCCGCGCTCGCCCTTCAGGACGGCAGCCGCGCGGAGAAGGAGTTCCAGCTGCTGAGCGACCAGTCCGCCGAGCTCCTGAAGCGCCTGCCCAGCCAGTACGAGTACCTCGCCCAGATGCACTGACCCTTCGGCGCCCCGAGAAAGGAGGCACCATGGACAGTCTTCCGTACGTACCGGCCGCGGTGACGCTCGCTCTGCTCGTCCCCGTGGCACTGCTCGGACGCCGGCTGGCGAAGCTGCTGCGGCAGCCGGAGATCGTCGGCGAGATCATGGCCTGCCTCCTGCTCGGGGCGCTGCTGGCGAGCCAGTGGCACTGGAAGCCGGCCACCATGGACGGCGGGGCCGTCCTGGAGAAGGCGGGCCACCTCGGCCTCGCGCTCTTCCTGGTGGGCGCCGTCCACGAGATCCGGGCCGGCGGCAGCCGGCTGGGCGGGCGCACCATCGCGATGACCGCCGTGGGCTCGTTGCTGCTGCCGCTCGGCTGCGGCGTCGCGTTCGCCGCGTGGGTGCTGGCCGACGGCTCCCCGGCGCTGCGCGGCGGCGCCCCGGCCGGGGTGCTGGTCCTGATGCTGGCGATCGCGCTGGCGGTCACCGCCGTCCCGGTGCTGGCCGGCATCCTGGACGACCGCGGCATGCTCAACACCGCGATCGGCCGGCTCTGCATGGCGGTCGCGGTCTCCATCGACGCCGTCACCTGGTCGCTGCTGGCGATCGCGGTCGGCCTGGCGCACGGCGGCGGGAAGATCACCCCGTACCTGGTGTTCGTCGTCGGCCTGCTGGGCGCCTGGCTGATCCGCCGGGCCGGAGCCCTGCCCGGGCCCCGGGCCTGGGCCGAGCGGATTCCGGTGGCGGTGCCGATCGGGCTGACGGCCGCCGCGGCCGTGGCCGCCGCGCTGACCACCTCGCGGCTGGGCCTCACCGACGTGCTCGGCGCCGTCCTGGTGGCCCTGGCGCTGCCGGGCGACGACGGCGTCGGCCCCTGGACCAGGGCCGCCCACACCGTCGGCGGCTGGGGCCGGATCGTGCTGCCGCTGCTGTTCACGGTGACGGGCATGGGCCTCGCCTCGGCGCCGCTCAGCGTGTTCTCCTGGCAGGCCGTCGTCCTGTCGGTGGTGCTCGCGATCTTCGGCAAGCTGGTCGGCAGCTACTACGGCGCCCGGGCGGCCGGCCGGCCCCCGGTGGAGTGCATGCGGATCGCGGTGTTCCTCAACGCCCGCGGCCTGACCGAGCTCGCCGTCCTCCAGACGGGTTACCAGGCCGGGATCCTCACCCCGGCGCTCTTCCTCGCCCTCGTCGTGATGGCCCTGTTCACGACGGTGCTCAGCGGTCCGCTGCTGTGGGCCATCGACCGGCGCACGGCGAGCGCGGACGCGCCCCGGACCGCGGAGCCGGTCCCCTACCCAGTCGAGCGGTGAATCACGTGGAACTCGTCACCTCAACCCCCTCCGACTTCCGGACCTTCATGTCCGGCTTCCCGAGCGGCGTCGCCGTCGTCACCTCGCTGGACGACGTGGCCCGGCCCTGGGGCATGACCTGCTCCGCCCTGTGCAGCGTCACCGTCGAACCGCCCACCCTGCTGGTCGGCATGCGGGCGGAGAGCCCGACGCTGAAGGCCGTGCTGCGCAGCGGCCAGTTCGCGGTGAACCTGCTGCACGCCGAGGGCCGCGGCACGGCCGAACTGTTCGCCTCCGGCGACCCGGACCGGTTCGACGCCACCACCTGGCGGCTGCCCCCCGGCGCCGGCGGACCCCACCTCGTCCAGGACGCCCACGCGGTGGCCGACTGCCGGGTCAGTCAGCTGGTCCCCGTCGGCGGCCAGCGGATGGTCTTCGGCGAGGTCATCCGGATCACCGAGCTCAGCGACGCGTCGCCGCTGCTCTACGGGAGGAGACAGTTCAGCACCTGGCCCGCCTAGCAGAGCTAGCAGAGCGTCCCCACAGACGCCCAGACCACCGTTGTGGAGGAGAGATGACCGCTCAACCCACCGACGCGGACACGCCGCAGGGCACACCCGCCCGCGACCAGGGCATCCAGCGCCACAGCGCGATGCCGGTCCGGAAGTACCAGCCGTACCAGGCGGTCGGGCTGCCCGACCGCGGCTGGCCGGGCCGCCGCGCGGAACAGGCCCCGCTGTGGTGCAGCGTCGACCTGAGGGACGGCAACCAGGCCCTGACCGACCCCATGGACATCACCCGCAAGCGGCGGATGTTCGACCTGCTGGTCGCCATGGGGTTCAAGGAGATCGAGGTCGGCTTCCCCACCTCCTCGCAGGACGACCACGCGTTCCTCCGCCACCTCGTCGACTCCGGCGCGATCCCGGACGACGTCGTCGTCCAGGTCATGACGCCGATCCGCGGCGACTTCATCGAACGCACCGTCAAGGCCCTGGAGGGCGTGCCGCGCGCCGTCCTCCAGATCTTCAACCCGACCTCGGAGGTCCAGCGCCGCCTGGTCTTCCGCAAGGACCGCCGGCAGACCACCGCCATGGCGCTCGACGGGGCCGAACAGGCCCTCAAGCTCCAGGACTCGATCCCCGGCACGGAGATCTACCTCCAGTACGCGCCGGAGTCCTACACCCAGACCGAGCCGGACTACGCGCTCGAACTCTGCAACGCCGTCCTCGACTTCTGGGCCCCGCGGGCCGCGCACACGCTGCGGATCAACCTGCCCTCCACCGTCGAGGTGTTCCCGCCGCAGGAGTTCGCCGACCGGATCGAGTACACCCACCGCAACCTGCTCCACCGCGAGCGCACCATCCTCGGCGTGCACCCGCACAACGACCGCGGCAGCGGCGTCGCCGCCGCCGAACTCGCCGTCCTCGCCGGGGCCGACCGGGTCGAGGGCACCCTGTTCGGCAACGGCGAGCGCTCCGGCAACGTCTGCCTGGTCACCCTGGCCATGAACCTGTTCTCCCAGGGCGTCGACCCGATGCTGGACCTGGGCGACATCGACGGCATCCGCCGCATCGTCGAGAGCTGCAACCAGATGCCCGTCCCCGCCCGCCACCCGTGGGCCGGCGACTTCGTCTACACCTCCTTCGCCGGCTCCCACCAGGACGCCATCGCCAAGGGCCTGCGCGCCCGCGAGGAGTCCGGGCAGGAGGTCTGGGACGTGCCGTACCTGCCGATCGACCCGCGCGACATCGGCCGCGACTACCAGGCGCTGATCCGGATCAACACCCAGTCCGGCAAGGGCGGCATCGCCCACCTGCTGCGCACCGAGTACGGCATCGAGCTGCCGCGCCGCCTCCAGATCGACTTCGCCGCCGAGATGCAGGCGGTCTGCGAGGAGATCGGCGGCGAGATCACCGGCGACCAGCTGTGGGAGCACTTCGTCGAGCGGTACGTGGCGCTGGGCACCGAGACCGTGCCCGGCCTGCCGCAGCCGGAGCCGCTGACGGCGGAGCCCGGCGACACCCGCTGGAGCGTGGCGACCGCCGAGGCGGTGGCCGGCTACGGGCTCGACGCCGTCGTCCAGGGCCTCGTCGTGGAGCGGGCCGGCGCACCGCTGAACGCGGTCACCGCCGCCTTCGAGATCGTCGTGGACTCCCACTCCTACTGGGGGGTCGGCATCGCCGAGGAGGAGGGCGAGGCCGTCGGCCGGGCCGTCCGGGTCGCGTCCCTGCGGGCGCTGCTGGACACCGAGCGGTCAGGCCTGTCCGAGGCCCGCTAGGCCCTGTCCGGCCTAGGGCCGGCGGGCTTCACAGGGCCGACGGGCCGGGCCGGCAGGCCGAACAGGTCCGCAGGGCTTTGACAGGGCCGCCGGTGGGCGGGGGAGGGAGGAGCCAAGCATGCCCTGGAACACCTTGATCGACGTGGCGCGGGAGGACGTGCTCCCGCTGACCGCCCAGATCCGGGACGGCATCAAGCGGGAGATCGCCGAGGGGGCGCTGCACCCCGGCACCCGGCTGCCGTCGAGCCGTCAGCTCGCCGAGGACCTGCGGGTGTCCCGCAGCGTCGTCGTCGAGGCCTACGGGCAACTCGTCGCCGGCGGCTACCTGGAGGCGACCCGGGGATCGGGCACCCGGGTCGCCACCCACCTGGACCGGGGCACCCGGATGCCGACCCTGCTCGGCGACGCCCGCCCCGCCCCGGTGATCCGCTGGGACCTGCGGGCCGGCGGCGCCGACGCCTCCGCCTTCCCCCAGCGCGAGTGGCTGGCCGCCTACCAGCGGGCCGCGCGCCGGCTCGGCCCGCGCGACCTCGGGTACCCGCCGGTGTCCGGCGTCCCGGCGCTGCGCGCCGAACTCGCCCGCTACCTCGGGCGGGCGCGCGGCGTGCACACCACCCCCGAGCACGTCATGGTGGTCTCCGGATTCGCCCAGACGCTCGGCCTGGTCTGCGCCACCCTGCCCCGCACCGGCCTCGGCGCGCTCGCCGTCGAGGACCCGTGCCACCCGCAGCAGCGCCAGTTCATCGTCGAGTCGGGCCTGGACTGCCCGTCCGTCCCGGTCGACGAGCACGGCATCGACGTGGCCGCGCTGGCCCGCACCGGCGCCCGCGCGGTGCTGGTCACCCCCGCCCACCAGTTCCCCACCGGCGCCGTGCTCAGCGCCGAGCGGCGGGCCGCCCTGGTCCGCTGGGCGGAGGACGTGGACGGCTGGATCATCGAGGACGACTACGACGGCGACCTCTGGCTGGACCACGGCCGCCGGCCCACCGCGCTGCAACGGCTGTCCCCCTCCCGGGTGCTCTACGCGGGCACCGCGAGCAAGTCGCTGGCCTCCGGGATGCGGCTGGGCTGGCTGGTCGCCCCGCCCAGGCTGCGCCGCCGCCTGGAGGAGGTCCGCTCCCAACGGGACCTCGGCTGCGACGTGTTCACCCAGCACGCGTTCGCCGAACTGCTGGACGGCGGCGAACTCGACCGCCACCTGCGGCGCCAGCGCGAACGGCTGCGGGCCCGCCGCGAGGTCTTCCACGAGGCCGTGCGGCGCCGGCTGCCCGGGGCCCGGATCGTGGGCGCCTTCGCCGGGCTGCACGCCTACGTCCAGCTGCCGCACCGGGTGGACGAGGCCGCGCTGGTCGCCCGGGCGCTGCGCCGCTCGGTGCTGGTGCGCGGTGGCCGCTCGTACCACCACCGGTCCTGGCAGTCCGGGCCGGCCCTGGTGGTGGGGTACGCCGGGGTGCCCCGCAGCGGCGTCGCCGAGGCGGTGCGGGAACTGGGCGAGGCCTACGCCGAGTCGGCGGCGGACGGCTGCCTGCGCAGTGCCTGAGCCGCGCCCCGGCACGCGGCCGTACGAGACCGGGAGACGCCCGGACAGACAGCGGAGAGTCGAGGACACGGCATGGTGACGACGAGGACGGGCGGCGCCCCCGCGCCGCTCGCGGTGCGCGAGGCGGCCTGGCACCTGCCGGAGCAGCGGGTGCCGGTCGGCGAACTGCCCGAACTGGCGGGCCTGGACGGCGAACGCGCGACCACGCTGGCCGGCCTGGGGATCGACACCGTGGCCGTCGACCGCGAGCTCGGCCCGACCGGGCTGGCCGAGCGGGCGGCCCGCAGCGCGCTGGCCGGCGCCGGGCTCGCCGCCCAGGACCTGGACGCCCTGATCGTCGTCGACTCCCGGGCCCCCGAGACCCTGCTCAGCTCCGAGGCGACCAGGCTCCAGGCCCGGCTCGGTGCCGACCGGGCCGTCACCTTCGGCGTCGGCGGCCTCGGCTGCGTCTCGCTGGGCCCGGCCCTGCTCGCCGCCCGCGGACTGCTCGCCGCCGACCCGGACGTCCGGCACGTCCTGGTCGCCCACGCCTCCACCCCGGCCACTCCCGGCCGCTACCGGCACCCCGTCACCGTCAACGGGGACGCCGGGCAGGCCCTGCTGCTCGCCCGCACCGGCCCGGTGCGGGTGCTCGACCTGGTCCAGGAGACCAACGGCGCGTACTGGGACCTCTTCCGGGTGGACTACCGGGACCGCCCCTGGGAGAGCTGGCAGGAGGAGTGCCGGGACCTGCCCGGCTACTCCTTCCGGCTCGCGGTGGAGACCAGGAACCGGCTCACCGCGCTCCTGGAGCGGCTGCTCAAGCGGCACGGCCTCGACCGCGCCGACGTCGCCGGCTACGCCAGCCAGAACCTCTCGGCGGGCGGACTGCGCTTCCTGGCGGAGTCGCTGGGCGTCGACCTCCTGCCCGAGTGCCGGGAGAACCTGGCCCGGTACGGCCACCTGGGGCCGAACGACGTCTTCCTCAACCTCTGGACGGCGCTGGCGAACGGGCGGCTGGCCGAGGGCGACCGGGTCGTCCTGGTCAACGTCAGCCCGGTGGCGGCCTGGAACCTGCTGTTGGTGGAAATCGGACCCTGGGAGAGCACCGCGTGACCGACACGGCGATCGAGATACGGGAGTTCCTGACCGTCGCACTGCGCCGGCCGGTGGCGCCGGACGAGGACTACTTCGCACTGGGGCTCGCGGACTCGCTGTTCGCGCTGGAGCTGGTGGTCTTCGTCGAGGAGCGGTTCGACATCCGGATCGAGGTGGACGACCTCGACCTGGACTCCTTCCGCACCGCCGAGCGGATCGCCGCTCTGGTCGAGCGGAAGCGGGCCGGCCTGGCCCCGGGCGAGGAGACGGGGGCCGGCTGTGCCGCCCACGGCTAGCGAGACCAGGCCGTCCACCGGGGGGGCTTCGGTGGTCGACGCCGCGGCCGAACTGGCCGCCGCCGTCCGCGCCGAGGCCGCCCGCTGGGACGAGCAGGGCGCGCTGCCCGACGAGGCCGTCCGCGCGGTGGCCGCCGCCGGGCTGCTCGGCCTCGACCTGCCCGCGCGCCACGGCGGAGCCGGCGCCACCCCGGCCCAGCTGGGCGAGGCCGTCGCGCACCTGGGCGGCGTCTGCGGCGCCCTGCGCGCGCTGCTCACCGTCCAGGGCATGACGGCAGCGGCGCTGCTGCGCTGGGGCGGCGAGGAGCAGCGCGCGCGGTGGCTGCCCGCACTGGCCTCCGGCGAACGCCTCGCCGGCTTCGCCGCCACCGAACGGGAGGCCGGCAGCGCGCTCGCCGAGGTCGGCACACGGATCGAGGACGACGGCGAACGGCTGGTCGTCACCGGCGCCAAGCGCTGGGTGACCTTCGGACAGAGTGCCGACGTGTTCCTGGTGCTGGGGCGCACCGACGCCGGACCGACGGCCGTCCTGGTGGAGGCCGACCGGCCCGGGATCGTCCGCGAGCCCGTCAGCGGCCAACTCGGCCTGCGCGCCGCGCGGATCGCCCACCTGACCTTCGACCGGGTGCGGGTGCCCAGGGAGAACCTGGTGGCGCCGCCCGGGCTGGGCCTGACCCACACCTCCGCCGTGGCGCTGGACCACGGCCGGTTCACGGTGGCCTGGGGCTGCGTCGGCATGGCGGAGGCCTGCCTGGCCGACGCCGCCGAGCACGCCGCGCGCCGGGTCCAGGGCGGCGAGCCGCTGGCCGGGCACCAGCTGGTGCGCTCGCTGCTCGCCCGCTCCGCCGTCGACACGGCGGCCGCCCGGGCGCTGGCCGCGCGGGCCGCGGAGGCCCGGGCCGGCTCGCCGCTGGGCGCCGTCACCGAGACCGTGGTCGCCAAGTACGCGGCGGCCGGGGCGGCGAAGGCGGTCGCCGACCGGGCCGTCCAGATCCTCGGCTCGGCGGGCTGCGAGCCCGGAGTCCGGGCCGGCCGGTTCTACCGGGACGCCAAGGTGATGGAGATCATCGAGGGCAGCCCGCAGGTCGCCGAACTGCACATCGCCGACCGCCTGTTGCGTCAGGGGATGCGCCGATGACCGGGCCGCGGCAGAGCGGGGCTGAGCCGACCGTCAAGATCCTGGTCTGGGACCTCGACGACACCCTCTGGGACGGCACCGTCCTGGAGGGCGACGACCCGGTGCCGTTCCCCGCCGCGACCGCCGCCCTGCGGGCGCTGGACGAGCGCGGCGTCCTGCACGCCGTCGCCAGCCGGAGCGACCGGGCCGTCGCCACCGCGCACCTGGAACGGCTCGGACTGCACGAGCTGTTCACCGTGCTGGAGATCGGCTGGGGGCCCAAGTCGGGCGCGGTGCGCCGGATCGCCGAGGCCATCGGCATCGGGCTGGACACCGTGGCCTTCGTCGACAACGACCCGGTCGAGCGCGCCGAGGTGGCCGCCGCCCACCCCGTGGTGCGCTGCTACCCGGCCGAGCAGGTCGCCGCACTGGCCGAACTGCCGGAGTTCCGGCCCGAGTTCGTCACCGCCGACGCCCGCGAACGCCGGCTGCGCTACCGCGGCGAGGCGCTCCGCACCCGGGCCCGGGAGGATCACCAGGGCAGCCCCGAGGAGTTCCTCGCGTCACTGGGCCTGGAGTTGACGGTTCGTCAGGCAGGTCCGGACGACCTCGCCCGCGCCCACGAACTCACCGTCCGCACCCACCAGCTCAACACCACCGGCCGGACCTACGGCCTGCCGGAGCTGCGCGCACTGTGCGACTCGCCCGACCACCGGGTGCTGGTCGCCGAACTGACCGACCGGTTCGGCGACTACGGCACCATCGGCCTCGCGCTGAGCGAGCGGACCGGGCACCGGGAGGGCGACGGCCCGGCCGGGCCGGCCGAGGTGCTGCGGCTGCTCCTGCTGTCCTGCCGGGTGATGTCCCGGGGCATCGGGCCGGCGCTGATCGGGCACGTCGTGCGCGCGACGCTCGCCGAAGGGCGCCGCCCGCTGGCCGAGTTCGTGCCCACCGACGTCAACCGGGTGATGCTGGTGAACCTCCGGTTCGCCGGGTTCACCGTGGTGGGCCAGGAGGGGGAGGGACGGCTGCTGCTCGGCTACCCGCCCGCCGCTTCGCCGCCCCCGCCGCCGGGCCACCTGCGGCTGATCACCCCCGAGGCCCCCGCCGCTCCCGAGGCCGCTGCCACCCGTGAGGCCTCCGACGCCCGGAACCGGCCGTGACCGGGCCGGAATCCGTCGTGACCAGGAAGGACACCGTGCACCCGCAAGACACCCAGAACCGCGAGGCAGGCGAGGCCCGGGCGGCCCGCACCGACCGGATCCCGGTCGGGATCGTCGGCGCCGGCACGATGGGCACCGCCGTCGCCCAGGTCTTCGCCGCGGCCGGGCACCCCGTGGTGGTGGTCGACCGGCAGCGGGCCGCCCTCGACGCCGGCCCCGGCCGGCTGCGGGACGGCCTGCGCGCCGCGCGGCTGCTCGGCCGCCGCCCGGCCCCCGGTGGGGCCGGTGCCGGAACCCCCGGCGAGGCCCGCCCCTCGGCCGCGGAGACCGTCGAACTGGTCGACTGGACGGACGAGTTCGGGCGGCTCGCGGCAGCCGGCTTCGTGGTGGAGTGCGCCTCCGAGCGGCTGGCCGTCAAGGAGCAGGTGCTCCGGGAGCTCGACCGGGTCTGCGCCCCCGCCGCGGTGTTCGCCTCCTGCACCTCGGCGATCCCGGTCGAGCGGCTCGCCTCCTACACCGACCGGGCCGACCGGGTGCTCGCCACGCACTTCATGAACCCCGCGTACCTCAAGGAGGCCGTCGAGGTGGTGCGCGGCCCGGCCACCACCGCCCGGACGCTGGAGACCACCCTCGCCCTGCTCGCCGGGGTCGGCCGCCGCGCCCACGTCGTCCGCGACTCGCCGGGTTTCGTCTCCAACCGGGTGCTGATGCCGATGGTCAACGACGCGGCCGCCCGGGTGCAGGAGGGCGTGGCCGACGCGGAGACCGTCGACCTGATCTTCCAGGAGTGCTTCGGCCACGCCATGGGCCCGCTGCGCACGGCGGACCTGATCGGTCTCGACACCATCGTCGACACCCTCGACGTCCTGCTGGAGACCACCGGCGACGAGCGGTTCCGGACCTGCGACCTGCTGCTCGACCTGGTGCGGCGCGGACACCTCGGCCGCAAGACCGGGCTGGGCTTCTACGCCTACGGGACCCGCCCGTGACCGCCGGCCGTCCGGCCCCCGACGTGCTCGACCTGATCCGGGAACGGTTCCGCACGCTGCCCGACCGGACCGCCGTGGCGGTCGGCGGGCAGAGTCTGACGTATCGTCAACTCGACGTCGAGACGAGTGCGCTGGCCGACCGGCTGGCCGCCGCCGGGGTCGCCCCCGGCCGGCTCGTCCTGATCCACCGCCGCCAGGGCGTGCGCACCGTCGTCGGCATGCTGGCCGCGCTGCGGCTGGGTGCCGCCTGGTGCGTCCTGGAACCCGATCGCCCCGCCGCGATGGTGCGCGCCCTGCTGCGCGACAGCGGTTGCGCCGTCCTGGTGTACGACGACGGCGACCCGGCCACCCCGCCCGCCGCCGTGCGGGAGCTGACGGCCGGCTGCGGGCAGCCCGTCACGGCGGTGGCCGAGAGCGGACCGGCCCCCGCTCCCGCCGTGGCCGCCGGCCGGTCGGACGCCGTGGTGCCCCCGACCGCACCGGCCTACGCCGTCACCACCTCCGGGACCACCGGGGAGCCCAAGGCCGTCCTGGTCTCCCGGGGCGCGCTCGCCCACCTGGTCGCCTCCCGTGCCGAGGACCCCGCCGCGACCACCTTCACCGCCTCCCGGCTCTCCTGGGACGCACCGCTGCTGATGCTGTTCCACACGCTCTGCGGCGGCGGCACGGCGGTGCTGCCCGACGAACGGGCCCTGCCCGACCCGGAGGCCACCGCCGCGCTGATCCGCCGCCACCGGGTCGAGGTGGCGGTCGGCCCGCCCTCGTTCCACCTGCTGGTGCTGCCCCACCTGACCGGCGCCGACGCCCACCTGCGGCAGTGGATCCTCGGCGGGGAGGCGGTGTCGGCCGCGCAGGCCGAGCGGCACCGGGCCGTCCTGCCCGGCACCCGGCTGGTCAACGAGTACGGCGCCACCGAGACCACCGTCACCGTGCTCGCCCAGCCGATCGCGTCCGCGCCGCTCGACCCCGTCCCGATCGGGCGGTCCACCCCGGGCAACCGGGTCCACCTCCTGGACGAGCGGCTCGCCCCGGTCGGGCCCGGGCGGACCGGCGAGCTGTACGTGGCCGGGCCGCAGGTCGCCGAGGGCTACGCCGGGCGCCCCGCCGAGACCGCGCTGCGCTTCCTCCCCGACCCCTTCGCGACCACCCCCGGCGCCCGGATGTACCGCACCGGGGACCTCGCCTCCGCCGACCCCACCGGGGCACTGGTGTTCCGCGGCCGGGCCGACGGGCAGCTCAAGGTGCGCGGCGTCCGGGTCGAACGCGAGGCCGTCGAAGCGGCGCTGGAGCGCCACCCGGCCGTCCGGCAGGCCGCCGTTCTCGCCGTGACCGGCCCCGACGGCGCGACCGCGCTGGCCGCGTGCTGGCTCCCCGCCGACCCCGCCGCCCCCGCGCCGGACACCGCCGAACTGCTGGCGCACTGCACCGCCCTGCTCGGCGGCCAGGCCCGGCCGGAGCGTTTCGTCCGGGTGGCCGGCTTCCCGCTCGCGCCGTCCGGCAAGACCGACCTCCAGGCGCTGCACGCCCTGCTCGCCTCAGACCCCGAAGACCCCGAAGACCTCGAAGGTCTCGAAGACCTCGTCGAGACCGCCGAGGCGGACGGGGCCCCGCGACTCGTGACGCGCTACTGGACCGAGGTCCTCGGGCACGGCGACTTCGGACCGGACGACGACTTCTTCGCCGTCGGCGGCAACTCGCACCGGATCGTCGAACTCCACCTGCGCCTCGAAGGCCGCTGGCCCGGCGCCGTCCGCGTCGGCCGGCTCTTCGACCTGCGCACCGTCGCCGAGCAGGCCGCGGCCGTCGCCCCGGAGGCCGTCGCCCCGGAGGCCGCCACCCGGGAGGCCGCCACCCGGGAGCCCGTCGCCCCGGCGGCCGGAGCGCCCACGGGTGGCGCCCGGCCCGACGCCGCGTACGAAGTCTGACGAACGGGAGAGAGCAGCAGTGACCAGGACCCCAGCGACGGCCCCCGCCGACACCGACATCGCCGTCGTCGGCATCGGCGCCCGCTTCCCCGACGCCGACGACCTGGCGGCCTTCCGGGCCAACCTCGCCGCCGGCCGGGACTCCGTCGGGGACATGCCCGCCGCCCGGGCCGCCGCCACCGGACTCGACCCGGACGCGGGCTACCTGCCGATGGGCCACCTCGCCGACGTCCACACCTTCGACCACGCCTTCTTCGGCCTCTCCCGGCGCGAGGCCGCCCTGATGGACCCCCAGCAGCGGATCGCGCTGGTCCTCGCCCACCAGGCCGTCGAGGACGCCGGCCACGCCGCGAGCGCCCTGCGCGGACGCCAGGTCGCCGTGGTGCTCAGCGCCGCCGCCTCCGGCTACCTCGGCGCCGCCACCGAGCCCGGCCCGCTCAGTGCCCTCGGCAACGTGCCCTTCGCGCTGCCCGCCCGGATCGCCCACGTGCTCGGCTTCGAAGGCCCCTGCTACGCCGTCGACACCGGCTGCAACGGCTCGCTCGTCGCCGTCCACCAGGCCTGCCGCGAACTGCGCGACGGCGAGGCCGAGTACGCGCTCGCCGGCGGCTTCAGTCTGCGCCCCGGCGGCCTGCCCGCCCGGCAGACCGAAGGCATGACCGAACTCGTCTCCCCGAGCGGCCGCTGCCGGGCCTTCGACGCCGACGCCGACGGCACCGCCAGCGGCGAGGGCGGCGCCGTCCTGCTGCTCACCACCCTCGGCCGGGCCCGCGCCGACGGCACGCCCGTCCACGCCGTGATCCGCGGCAGCGCCGTCCGGCACAACGGCCGCGCGGCCGCCACCATCAGCACCCCGAGCGCGCCCGCGCACGCGGCGGTGATCGGCGCGGCCTGGCGCGCCGCCGGGCTCGACCCCGCCCTGGCCGGCTACCTGGAGGCGCACGGCTCCGGCACCCGGCTCGGCGACGCCGTCGAACTGGAGGGCCTGGCCCAGGTGTTCGGGCCGCGCGGGTTCGGGGCGCGGGGCCGGCGGCTGCCGATCGGCTCGGTGAAGACCAACGTCGGCCACCTCGACCACGCGGCCGGGATCGCCGGCCTGGTCAAGGCCGTCCTCGCGGTCGGCCACGGCGAGCTGTACCCGTCCCTGCACTTCCGCCGGCCCGTCGACGAGGCCGCCCTCGAACCCGTCGAGGTGGTCACCGCGCTGCGCCCCTGGGAGGGCGAGGAGCGGATCGCCGGCGTCAGCTCGTACAGCCTCGGCGGCATCAACGCCCACTGCGTGGTCCAGCGGCCGCCCGTGCCCCCGCGCGCCGACCGCCCGGGCACCCCCCGGCTCGTCGGCGTCTCCGCGCGCAGCCGCACCGCGCTCGCCCGGCTCTGTGCCGACCTCGGCACCGCGCTGACCGGCCCGGCCGCCCGCGACACCGACCTCGACGACGTCGCCCTCACCCTCAACTCCGGGCGCACCCACTACGGACACCGGGCGGCGGTGTGGGCCCGCGACACCGCCGGACTCGGCCGGGCCCTGCTCGAACGGGCGGCCCGGCTCGACGCCTCGGCCCCGGCCGGCGGCGCCCCGCGCGGCGGCCGGACCAGGCCGCCCGCCGTCTGCCTGCTGCTCTCCCCGGACGCCGCGCCCGACGCCCCCGGCCCGGCGGAGCCGCCCGAGGCGCTGCCCGCCACCGGCCCGGCGGCCCGGCTGCTCGCCGGCCAACTCGCCCTGCACCGCGAGCTGTCGCGCTGCGGCGTGCCCGTCGAGACCGTGCTGAGCAGCGGCGTCTCCCGGTACGCCGCCCGGTACCTGCTCGGCACCCTCACCGCCGAGGACACCCGCGAACTCGCCACCGCCACCGCCACCGGCGCCGAGGCCGCGCCGCCCGACCGGGACCGGCTCGTCGCGGCGGCCGAACGGCTCGCCGCCGCCGGACCGGTGGTGTTCCTCGACCCCGGCCCCGGCGGCGTCCTCGGCCGGCTGCTCGCCGAGCGGTTCGGCCCGGAGGGGCAGGACGGCGCCCGGCTGGTCACGGCCGCCGGCGGCGGCGACGGAGGCTTCGCCGCGCTGCTCGGCCGGCTGTACGAATGCGGCCTGGACCTGGACTGGCCGGCGCTCGGCCCCGAGCCCGGCACCGCCCGCCGGCTGCGCCTGCCCGGACACCCGCTGGCCGCCACCCCCTGCTGGATCCGGCCCGCACCGGCGGCCCCCGCCCTGCCCGTGGCGTCCGTCGTGCCCACCGCGCCCGTCGCGTCCGCGGCGCCCGCCGTCGAGCGCACCGGGACCGGCCCCGCCGAGGACCCCGAACGCTGGCTCGCCGAAGTCCTCGGAGAACTCCTGCACAGCGAGCAGCCGCCCGGCCCGGAGGCCGACTACTTCGAACTCGGCGGCAACTCGATCATCGCCCTCCAGCTCGCCGACCGGATCCAGACCCGCTTCGGCTTCCGCCCCCGGCTGCTCGACGTCTACGAACACCCCGCCGTCGGCGCGTTCGCCGACCTCATCCGCCGCCGGGCCGGCGCCCCCGCCGCCCCCGCCCTGCCGCCGATCACCCCGCGCGACACCCCCCCGGTCACCTCCTTCGGCCAGGACCGGATCTGGTTCCACCACCAGCTCGACCCCGACACCACGCTCTACAACCTCCCCATGGTCAGCCTGATCAGCGGCCCGCTCGACGTCGACGCCGTCCGCGGCATGTGGCACGACCTGATGCTGCGCCACGAGGTGCTGCGCTCCAACTTCGCCGAGGAGGACGACGAGCCGGTGCTGCGCGTCCGCCCGGAGCCCGGCGACTTCTTCACCTTCCATGACGTCTCCGCGGATCCGGACCCGCTCGCCGCCGCCCGCGAACTCGTCCGGCAGGCCGCCGAGCACCGCTTCGACCTCGCCCACGACCCCCTGGTGCGGGTGCTCGTGGCCCGGACGGCCCCCGAGCAGCACGTGCTCCAGGTGACCATGCACCACGCCGTCAACGACGGCGCCTCACCGCGGATCTTCGAAAGCGAGCTGCCCGAGCTGTACGCCGCCCGCCGCGAGGGCCGCCCGCACCGGCTCGCGCCGCTGCCGGTCCAGTTCGCCGACTACGCGGCCTGGCAGCGCGAACTGGTGGCCGGCTCGGCCCTGGACGGCGAACTCGCCTACTGGTGCGAGACCCTGCGGGACGCGCCGGTGCTGCGGCTGCCCACCGACTACCCGCGCCCGGCCCGCAAGGACCACGCCGGCGACCTCGCGGTGTTCACCGTGGACGCCGCCCTGATGCGGGAGCTGCGGCGGCTCGCGGCCGACCGCTCCGTCACCCTCTTCGTGGTCCTGCTCGCCGGCCTCTACCTGCTGCTGGCCCGCCGCAGCGAGCAGGACGACCTGGTCGTCGGCATCCCGACCACCGGGCGCAACCGGCCCGAACTCGAAGGCCTGATCGGCTTCTTCAACAGCACCGTGGCGCTGCGCGCCGACCTGTCCGGCGCCCCGTCGGTGACCGCCTTCCTGCACCGGGTGCGCGCCGTGGTGCTGGAGGCCCTGGAGCACCAGGAGATCCCCTTCGACCGGGTCGTCCAGGCGCTGACGGACGAGCGCGATCCGGGCCGGAGCCCGCTGTTCGACGTGTTCTACGTGCACCAGGAGCTGCCGCCGATCCAGCAGATCGAGGGCACCTCGACCGGGTACTTCGACATCGGCCACAGCGCCGGCAACCTGTTCGGCGGCCTGCCGGCGGGCACCGCCAAGTTCGACCTCACCCTGATCACCTCCGACCGGGTCGGCGACGACGCCATGACCGCCTGCCTGGAGTTCAGCACCCGGTTGTTCACGAGTGAGACGGCGGCCGCTTTCGTCGCGGAGTACACCGAGCTGCTCCGTGAACTCGCTTCCACTGACGGAGAGTTGCCTATCTCCAGGCTGTGGGCCGGGGCGCCGGTTCCCGCCTCCGCCGACGCGGCCCCGGCGGCCGGCCCGCCCGGGGCCGTGCGGCTCGACATCCCCACGGACCGCCCCCGCCCGGGCCGCCCCGACTACACCGAGCGCAGCGTCACCGTCCCGGTCGACGAGTCGCTGCGCGGCGCCATCGCCCGGTCCGGCCCGCACCCCGACCGGGTGCTGCGGGCCGGCTGGCTGGTGCTGCTCTCGTGGATCTCCGGCCAGGACGAGGTGGCGGTCGGCCTCCCCGGCGGAGCTCTGCTGCGGGCCGACCTCGCCGACGAGCCCGCCTTCACCGACCTGCTGGGACGAACCACCCCCGACGGGACGGCCGGCCCCGGAGCCGAGCCCCCGGTCCGCTCCCGGGGCGACGGGGACGGCGGCGGCGGTGACAGCGGCAGCGGCAGCGGCGTCGGCCTGCGCGGGGCCGAACTCGACCTGGGCTGGCGGGCGGAGAGCGGCGCCGCCCCCACGGCGCTGACCGTGCACTACGCCCCCGAACTCTTCGACCCGCCGACCGCGACCGGCTTCGCCACCGGCCTGCGCGAGCTGCTGCGCGGCCTGCTCGCCGAACCCGACCGCCCGGTCCACGACGTGGCGGCCGACTACGCCGACTACGCGGACCAGGCCGACTACGCGGACTGCGCGGACCACGGCGACGCGCCCGAGACCGTGACCCCGCACTCCGACGACGACACCGTGAGGGCCCTGTGAGCAGCTTCACCGCCACCCCGCTCGACGCCGCCCGGCGTGCCGTCCTGCGGGACACCCCGTCCCTGCCCGCCGACTGCGTGGCGCGCCTGGTCCGCTTCGAGGGCCCGGTCGGGCCGGACCGGCTGCGCCGCGCCGTGGCCCGGGCCCTGGCCGAGCGCCCGCACCTGCACACCGGCTACCGCGCCGCCGCCGGGGGCGGCCCCGGCCTGCTCCGCCCGGCCGACCCGGCCCAGCCGCCCGCCGTCGCGGTGATCGACCTCGACCCGGAGGAACTGGACGGCTGGCTCGCCGCCGAGCTCGTCCGCCCGCTCGACCTGCTCGGCGGGCCGCTGCTGCGCCACGTGCTGATCCGCCGGTCCGACGGCGGGCTCAGCTGGTTCCTGCGCCACCACCGGCTGGTCGACGACGACGCCGGGCTGGCCGCGCTCGTCCGCCGGGCCGGTGAGCTGTACGCCGAGGACGGCGGGACGGCCCCGGCCTCCCTCGCCACCCCGGCCTCCCTCGGCACCCCGGCCTCCCTCGGCACCCCTGCGCCCGCCCCGGACCCGGACGCCGACCGGCCAGCCGACCGGGCGTACTGGCGGGAGGTCCTGGGGGCCGCCGGCCCCGAGCCCGCCGCCGCCCGCCCGGCCGGGGCCACCGCGCCCCCGGCCGAACTGCCCTGGCTGCCGGTGGCCGACCCGGCCGCACTGGCCCGGGTCGCCCGGGCCGGCGGCGCGGGCCCCGCCGCGGTGCTGCTCGCCGCCGCCGCCGTCCACGCGCACCGGCTGACCGGCGCCCGGGAGCTGCTGCTCGGACACTGGCGCCCGGCGCCCGGCCCGGGCGGCCGCGGCCTGGTCGTCCCGGTGCGCCTCGCCCCGGCCCCCGGGCTCAGCTTCACCGCCGTCCTGCGGCAGGCGGGCCGCGCCCTGCGCGCGGCCCGCCGCCACGACCACCGGCCGGACCTCGACCTGCCCTGGGGCCCGTCCTCCGGGTACGGCCTGGTCACCGGGATCGCCGACAGCGCCGAGCGGGTGGCGTACGGCCCCGGGACGGTCGCCGTCCTGGCCCGCGCCTGGGGCGAGCCGCTGCCCGGCCTGTTCCTGCGCGCCGACCCCACCCCCGGCCCGGCGGACCGGGACGGGGCGTGGCGGGTCGCCGCGGGCGGCCACGGCGCCGATCCGGCGGCCCACCGCCGGCTGGTCCGGCTGCTGGCTCGGCTGGCGGCCCGGCCCGACGAGCCGATCCACTCCTTCGACCTCGCCGGCGAGGACGAGTTGGCCCTGCTGCGGAAGGCCAACGCCACCGGACACGCGGTGCCCGAGACCACCGTGCCCGCCGCGTTCGCCGCCCAGCTGGCGCGGACCCCGTCCGCCGTCGCGGTGCGCGGCGGGGGCGAGGTGCTGGACTACGCCGAGCTGGACGGGCGCTCCGAGCGGATCGCCCGGCTGCTCGCCGGCCTCGGCGTCGGCCGCGAGGACGTCGTCGCGGTGCTGCTACCCCGCACCCCCGCCCTGGTCGCGGCCGTGCTGGGCGTGCTGAAGGCCGGCGCCGCCTACCTGCCGGTCGACCCGGGCCACCCACGCGGCCGGGTGGAGTTCGTGCTCGCGGACGCCCGACCCCGGGTGGTCCTGACCACGGCGCAGCTGGCCGCCGCCGTGCTGCCGGAGCCGGCCGCCGACGGCCCGTCCGTCGTCCTGCTGGACGAGCCCGCCGCCGAGCCCGCTCCGGTCGAGAACGTCGCCTCCGCGCCCGCCGGGGTGGAGCCCACCGGCCCGCTGCCCGGCAACGCGGCGTACGTCATCCACACCTCCGGCTCCACCGGGACGCCGAAGGGCGTGGTGGTCACCCACCGGGCCGTGGCCAACCTCGCTGCCTGGGCGGCGGCCGAGCTCGGCCCCGAGGCCCTCTCCCGGGTGCTCGGCTCCACCTCGCTCTCCTTCGACCTGTCGGTCTTCGAGCTCCTGGTGCCGCTGTTCGTCGGCGGCAGCGTCGACCTGGTGGACAACCTGCTCACGCTGCTGGAACGCCCCGACTGGTCCGGCAGCCTGGTCAACACCGTCCCGTCGGTGTACCAGCAGGTCGCCCGGGCCGAGTGGGTGCGCGAGCGGGCGACGACCTACGTGTTCTGCGGCGAGCCGCTGCCCGCCGCGCTGGTCCGCCGGGTGCACGCCCGCAACCCGGACGCCCGGGTGCTCAACCTCTACGGCCCCACCGAGGCCATCGTGTACGCCACGGCCGGGGCCTGCCCGCCCGGCGCGGACGGTGAGCCGTCGATCGGCGTGCCGATCGGCAACGTGCGCGCCCACGTCCTCGACCCGGCCCTGCGGCCCGCGCCGGTCGGCGTCACCGGCGAGCTCTACCTGGCCGGGGACTACCTGGCCCGGGGCTACGCCCACCGGCCCGGGGCCACCGCCGAGCGCTTCCTGCCCGACCCGTTCGGCCCGCCCGGCGCCCGGATGTACCGCACCGGCGACCTCGCCCGCTGGACCGCCGCCGGGGAGCTGGAGTACGCCGGCCGCACCGACCACCAGGTGAAGATCCGCGGACACCGGATCGAACTCGGCGAGATCGAGGCCCGGTTGACGGAGCTGGACGGTGTCCGGCGAGCCGTGGTGGTCGCCACCGACGACGGCGAGGGCGACCGCCGCACGACGGCCTTCCTGGTCGCCGCCGAGGGCCGCCCGGCCGATCCGGAGGCCGTCCGGGCGGCGCTGCGCGAGGTGCTGCCCGCGCCGCTCGTCCCGGCCGCCCTGGTCTTCCTCGACGACCTCCCGACCAACGCCAACGGCAAGACCGACCGCGGCGCGCTCGCCGCCCTGGCCGCCGGAGCCGCGCCGGGGACGACGCCCGAGCCGCCCGCCGCCCCGGCCGCCGGCCCCGTCGAGGTGCTGCGCGAGCTCTTCGCCGGCGTCCTCGGCCTGCCCGGAGTCGGCCCGGACGACAGCTTCTTCGCCCTCGGTGGCGACAGCATCCGCTCCATCAAGCTGCTCCGCCGGGCCCGCCGGGCCGGGCTGGCGCTCGCCCCGGAGGACGTGTTCGCGCACCCGACCCCGGCCGGACTCGCGGCCGTCGCCACCGCGCTCGACCCCGCCGACCAGGGCGCCGGCCGGCCCGCCGACGGCGAACTGCTCCCGCTGGACGCCGCCGCCCGCGCCTGGTTGCGGGACCGGTTCCCGGGCCACCGGGACGTGCTGCCGCTGACACCGCTCCAGGAGCGGCTGCTCTTCCCCACCCGGCACGGCCAGGGCGGCGGCGGGGCCTACGTGATGCGGCTGTGGATGCTCTTCGACGGGCGGCTCGACCCGGTGGCGCTGCGCCGCGCCGTCGAGGCGCTCTGCCGCCGCCACCCGAACCTGGCGGCCGGGTTCGTCCGCCTCCCCGACGGCCGGCCCGTCCAGGTCGTCCCGGACCGCCTGCCGCCGTTCACGGAACTGGACCTCAGCGGCCTCACGGCGGCCGAACAGGAGGCGGAGACCGAGCGGTTGGCCGCCGAGGCCAGGACCACCCGGTTCGACCCGGCCGACCCGCCGCTGATCCGCTTCACCCTGCTGCGGCTGGGCCCCGGGGAGGGCACGGGAGCGCAGCGGTACCGGCTGGAGGTGGTCGCCCACCACACCCTGATCGACGGCTGGTCCAACCAGCTCCTCCTGCCGGAGCTGTTCGCCCTGTACCGGGACCCGGCCGGGCTGCCCGCGCCGGTGCCGCTGCGCGCCCACCTGGCCTGGCTGGCCGGCCGGGACCACGAGGCCGCCCGCCGGGCGTGGCGCGAGGCCCTGGCCGCGCCGATCGAACCCACCCTGATGACGCCGCCCGGGCTGCCGCCCGCCGCCGGGTGGCCGGGCCGCCGCTACCGGCCCCTGGGCGAGGAGCGCACCGAACGGCTCGGCGCCCTCGCCGCCGGGCTGGGCATCACGCTCAACACCGTGCTCCAGGCGACCTGGGCGCTGCTGCTGGCGGAGCGGACCGGCCGCCCCGACACCGTGTTCGGGATCATCGTCAACGGCCGCTCGCCGGAGCTGCCGGGCTCCGAGTCCGTCATGGGCTTCCTGATCAACACCCTGCCGCTGCGGATCACCCTGCGGCCGGAGGAGTCGCTGGCCGGGCTGCTGACCCGGGTCCAGCGCGAGCAGGTCCGGATGATCGCCCACCAGCACCTGGGAATCCCCGCGATCCAGCGGGCGACCGGCCTCGGCGAACTCTTCGACACCGTCATGGTGTACGAGAACTTCCCGCAGTCCGGCGACCAGGGCGACGCGCTTCCGGGGGTGCGGATCACCGGCTCGGGCAGCGAGACGGCCGCGCACTACCCGCTGTCGCTGATGGCCATCCCCAGGGACGGCGGGCTGGAACTCGACATCCTGCACCGGGAGGACGCCGTCGACGCCGAGGCCGCCGACGCCCTGCTGGCCCGGCTGCTGGGGCTGCTCGACACCCTCGTCGCCGAGCCGGACACCACCGTCGGGGCCCTCGGCCTGCTCGCCTCCTGGCCCGCGACCGCCGGGCCCGCCCGCATCCCGCTCCCCGCCGCCGACGCCCCCACGGACGCCACCGCCACCGCGGACGCCGCCGTACCCGCGCCGCCCGCCGACGGCCTGGAGCCCATGCTGGCCACCCTGCTGCCGCTGCGTTCGACCGGCACCGGCGCGCCGCTGTTCTGCGTGCACCCGGCCGCCGGGATCGGCTGGACGTACGCGGCGCTGCTGGGGCCGCTCGGCGACCGGCCGCTCTACGTCCTGCAGTCCCGCGGCCTCGACGGCCGGGGGCCGCTGCCGGCCGGCCTGGAGGAGGTGGCCGAGGACTGTGTGCGGGAGATCCGCGCCGTCCAGCCCGACGGTCCCTACCACCTGCTCGGCTGGTCGTTCGGCGGCCTGGTCGCCTACGCCGTGGCCGCCCGGCTCCAGCAGCAGGGCGCGGAGGTGGGCCTGCTCGCGATGCTCGACAGCTACGTGCTCGCCGACCTGCCCGCCCGCTCGGAGGCCGAGGTGCTCGCCGAGCAGGGCCACGTCCGCAACGCCCTGCTGCGGCTGACCGGGGTCGACCGGCCCGCCGACGCGCCCGCGCCGACCGCCGAGGAGTTCCTCGCCCTCGCCAAGGACTCCGACTCGCCGCTCTCCGTCTTCTCCGAACACCACCTGACCGCGCTCGCCGAGGTCTACGACAACAACGTCCGGCTCGGCCGGGCCTTCCGCCCCGGCGGGTACCGCGGCGACCTGCTCCTCATCGAGGCCGTCCCGGAGACCAGCGGGCCCGTCCAGGACCCGGAGAGCTGGCTGCCCCACCTGGACGGCGGCCGGCTGCTGCGGCACCGGACCGACCACGGCCACCAGGACCTCGGCGGCCCGGCCGCCCTCGTCGACCTCGCCCCGGCGCTGCTCGACCGGCTCGGCGACCCGTCCGACCCGTCCGGGCCGCACGCGTCACAGGGCCCGCACCAGCCGCACGAGCCGGAGAGGAGCTGACCGGATGTCCGCCACGCCCGCCACGCCCGCCCGACGATGGCCGCTCACGGCCCCGCAGGCGGGAATCTGGTTCGGCCACGAGGCCGACCCCACCCGGCGGCGGTTCACCGCCGGCCAGTACGTCCAGTTCCACGGCGCGATCGACGAGGAGCTGTTCGAACGCGCGCTGCGGGGCGTGGTGGCCGGCAGCGAGAGCCTGAGGGTGCGCTTCGAGCCGACCGCCGACAGCGCCGTCCAGATCATCGAGGACGCCGCCGACTGGCCGCTGCACCGGCAGGACCTGCGCCACCACGAGGACCCGGCCGCCGCCGCCCGCGCGTTCCTCGCCGTCGAACTCGCCCACCCCTACGACCTGACCGCCGGCCCGTCCTTCGACCACTTCCTGCTGCGGACCGGCGAGGCGGAGTACCTCTGGTACCTCCGGATCCACCACATCCTGTGCGACGGGGTGGGCGGGGCCGGGCTGATCCGCCGGGTGGCGGCCGAGTACACGGCGCTGCGCGCGGGCGAGCCGGCCTCCACCGGCGTGCACGACCCGCTCCAGGCCCTGCTGGACGACGACGCCGCCTACCGCGCCTCCGCCCGGTTCCGCACCGACGCCGCCTTCTGGGCCGAGGAGTCGGCCGGCCTCGGCGACCCGCCCCGCCTCGCGGGCGGGCGCGGCGCCCCGACCGGCTCGGGCCCGCGCCCGCCGGTCGCCGTCCGGACGGAGCTGTCCGCCGAACGCTGGGCCGCCGTCCGCGAGCGCGCCGGCGCGGGCTGGACGGCGCTGTTCCCGGCCGCGCTCGCCGTCGCGCTGCACGCCGACACCGGCGAGGGCACGGCGGTGATCGGCCTCGGCGTCCGCGGCCGGGACGCCGCGCTGGCCCGGCGGGCCCTCGGCATGACGGCGAACGTCGTCCCGCTGCGGCTCGCCGTCGACCCGGCCGCCACCGTCGGCGACCTGGTGACGGCCACGGCGGACCGGGTCCGGGCCGCGCTGCGCCGCCAGCGGTACCGCTTCGAGGACCTGCTCCGCGACACCGCCGCCGCCCGGGGCGACCGGCCGCTGATCGGCCCCACCCTGAACCTGCTGCCGCTCGACCCGGACCTGCGGTTCGGCGGGATCCCGGCCACCGTGCACGAGGTCTCGCCGGGCGTGCCCGAGGACTTCGCGCTCGGCGTCTACGACAACGGCCGCGCCACCCTGCCGGTGTTCGCCGACGCGGTCGGCGACTACCCCGAGGACACCGTCCGGGCCCACCTGGACCGGGTGCTCGACCTCGTGACGGCGCTGGCCGAGGCGCCCGAGGGGCTCCCGGTCGGCCGGCTGCGCACCGGCGGCGCCGTCGCCCTGCCCGCGCCCGCGTCCGGGTCCGGGTCGGCATGGACCGGCCAGGACGGCGACACCCTGGTCTCGCTGTTCGAACGGCAGGCCGCCGCCCGCCCGCAGGCACCCGCCGTGGTGCTGGGGGAGACCGTCCTCAGCTACCGCGAACTCGACCTGCGCGCCGACCGGTTGGCCCGCCGGCTCGCCGCCCGGGGCGTGCGCCGCGGCGACCTGGTGGGCGTCGCCCTGCCCCGCTCGCCGGACCTGGTGGTCGCGCTGCTCGGTGTCCAGAAGGCCGGCGCCGGCTACCTGCCGCTGGATCCGGACTACCCGGTCGAGCGGCTGCGCGCGACCATCGAGGACGCCGCGCCCCGGCTCGTGGTGACGGACGACTCCGCCCGGGCGGCGCTGCCCGACGGCGTCGGGACCCTGCCCGTCGACGGCGCGGACGAGCCCGCCGACCGGCCGCAGCCGCAGCGCCCCGCCCCGGACGGCGTCGCCTACGTCATCCACACCTCCGGCTCCACCGGCCGCCCCAAGGGCGTCCTGGTCACCCACCGCAACGTCACCCGGCTGCTCGCCACCACCGCCGACCGGTTCGGCTTCGGACCGGACGACACCTGGACCCTGTTCCACTCCTACGCCTTCGACTTCTCGGTCTGGGAGCTGTGGGGAGCCCTGCTGCACGGCGGCCGGCTGGTCGTCGTCCCCCGGGACACCGCCCGCTCGCCCGAGGAGTTCCTGCGCCTGCTCGCCGACGAGCGCGTCACGGTGCTCAACCAGACCCCCTCGGCCTTCACCCAGCTGGCCGCCGCCGACGCCGCCCACCCCGGCCCGAGCACCCGGCTCGCCCTGCGGTACGTGATCTTCGGCGGCGAGCAGCTCGAACCCTGGCGGCTCGCGGACTGGTACCTGCGGCACCCGCAGGACGCGCCCCGGCTCGTCAACATGTACGGCATCACCGAGACCACCGTGCACGTCACGGCCGGCGACCTCGACGCCGCCGCCGTGGCCTCGGGCACCGCCACCATCGGCCGCCCGCTGCCCGACCTGCGGGCGTACCTGCTGGACGCCGCCCTGCGGCCGGTGCCCGACGGCCTGCCCGGCGAGCTGTACGTGGCCGGCCCCGGCCTCGCCCGCGGCTACCTCGGACGCCCCGCGCTGACCGCCGGCCGCTTCACCGCCGACCCGTACGGCCCGCCCGGCAGCCGGATGTACCGCAGCGGGGACCGCGCCCGCCGCCGCCCCGACGGCGAACTCGAACACCTCGGCCGCACCGACCGGCAGGTGAAGATCCGCGGCTACCGCATCGAGCCGGGGGAGATCGAGGCCGTGCTCGCCGCGCTGCCCGGCATCTCCGGCGCGGCCGTCCTCGCCACCGAACGGGAGTCCGGGCACAAGGCGCTGACCGCCTACCTGCTCGGCACCGGGGAGGCCGTCCGCGCGGCCGCCGACCACGCCCACGCGTCGCTCCCGGCCCACCTGGTGCCCGCGGCCTTCGTCGCCGTCGAGGCCTTCCCGCTGACCGCCAACGGCAAGCTCGACGAGCACCGGCTGCGGGCCCTGGCGGCCAGGACGGCGGACGGCCGGGGCCGGGCGCCCAGCGGCGAGCACGAGACCCGGCTGCACCGGCTGTTCGCCGAACTCCTCGGGGCCGAGGGCTTCGGCGCGGACGAGAGCTTCTTCGCCCTCGGCGGAGACTCCCTCTCGGCGAACCGGCTGGTGGTCCGCGCCCGGGCCGAGCTGCCCGCCGAGCTGACCGCCGGACTGACCATCCGGGACGTCTTCGCGGCCCCCACCGTGGCCGGTCTGGCCGCCCGGACCGGTGCCCGTGCCGCCGCCCGCCAGGGTGCGGCGGCGGCCGGCCGGGCACGTCCGCAGCGCCCGCAGGCCGGCCCCCGCCCGGAGCGCATCCCGCTCTCCTACGCCCAGCGCGGCCTGTGGTTCCTGCACCGGCTCGGCGAGCAGGCGTCGACCTACCACGTCCCGCTCGCCGCCCGGCTGACCGGGCCGCTCGACCTGGCCGCGCTACGGGCCGCCGCAGGCGACGTCCAGCAGCGGCACGAGAGCCTGCGCACCGTGTTCCCGGCCACCGACGGGCAGCCGTACCAGCGGATCCTCGACGACCCGCCCCTCCCGCTGACCGTCCGGCACCCCGACCCCGCCGACCTGGACGCGGCCGTGCACGAGGAGGTCCACCGGCCCTTCGACCTCGAACACGGCCTGCCCTGGCGGCTGGTGGTGTTCACCGCCGGGCCCGGCACCCACCTGCTGCTGATCGTCCTGCACCACATCACCGCCGACGAGCAGTCGCTGGGCCCGCTGACCCGCGACCTCGCCGCCGGCTACGCCGCCCGGGCCCGCGGCCGGGCCCCCGAATGGCCCCGACTGCCGCTCCAGTACGCCGACTTCACGCTCTGGCAGCGCCAGGAGCTCGGCCCGGGCGGCGAGCCCGGCAGCCCGCTGGCCACCGAACTGGCGCACTGGCGCGAGACCCTGCACGCCGCGCCGGGGCGCACCGCGCTGCCGGTGGACCACGAGCCGCCGCCCGGCACGGCCCTGCGCGGGGCCACCGCCGAGTTCCGGTGGGGTGCCGAACTGGTGGCCGCGGCAGCCGAGTTGGCGGCCGGTCGGGGAGCCACCCTGTTCATGGTGCTGCACGCGGCCGTCGCCTGCCTGCTGGCCCGTTCCGGAGCGGGCACCGACTTCGTCCTCGGCACGGTCACCGCCGGCCGCGCCGACCCCGCCCTGGACGACCTGGTCGGCTACTTCGCCCAGCCGCTCGCCCTGCGCACCGACCTCTCGGGCCGCCCGGGCTTCGCGGAGCTCGTCGACCGCGTCCGGCACGCCGACCTCACCGCCTTCGCCCACGACCAGGCACCCTTCGACCGGGTCGTGGACGCCCTCGCACCCGACCGGAGACTCGGCCGCCACCCGCTGTTCCAGGTGATGATCACCCTGCATGGCGGACGCCGACCCGCGCTCACCCTGCCCGGCCTGTCCGGCGCTCCGCACCGGTTCGAGCGGGTGATGGCCAAGTTCCCACTGCTCTTCGAGTTCACCGAACAGCCGGACGGCACGGTGCGCGGCGTCCTGGAGTACAGCACCGGCCACTTCCGCCCCGAGACCGCCGAGCGCCTGGCGCAGGGCCTCGGCCGCCTGCTGGCGGCCGCCCTGGCCGACCCGGCGGCACCCGTCGACACCCTCGGCACCCTCGACGTCCTTGGCGCCCTCGACCTGCCCGACACCTCCGGCCCGGCCGCCCGCCCGCTCCCGGCGCCCGCCGCCGCCCGCCCGCAGCCCGTCACGGCCCCGGAGGGCGGCTCGCCCGCCGAGGAGCAGCTGCGGACCCTGTTCGGCAGCGTCCTCGGCCGGGCGCGGCCGGGGCCGTCGGAGGGATTCTTCCGGCTGGGCGGGGACAGCATCCTGGCGATCCAACTGGCCACCCGGGCCCGGTCGGCGGGAGTGCTGATCACGCCGAAGGACGTGTTCACCCACCAGACCCCGCGCGCCCTCGCGGCCGCCGCGGCCGTCGTCCCGGACGGGGGCCGCGCCCCGGCCGCCCGCCCGGCGGCGCCCGCGCCGCCCGGCGGGGAGCTGCCGCCCACCCCGATCGCGGACTGGCTGGCGGCCCGCGGCGGACCGATCCACGGCTACGCCCAGTCCCTGCTGTGCGACGTGCCGCCCGGCGCCACCGAACACACCCTGAGCGCCGCCCTCCAGCAGCTCGTCGACCACCACGACGCGCTGCGGACCCGGCTGACCGGGGCCCCGGGCGAGCCGCTCGCCTTCGAGATCCGGCCCGCCGGGACCGTCCCGGCGGCCCCGCTGCTGCACCGGATCGACCTCGCCCGCGAGGGCCTCGCCACCACCCCCGGCCGCGACCCGGCGCCCGCCCTGCTGGAACTCGTCGCGGAACAGCGGCACGACGCCCGCCGCCGCCTCGACCCCTACCGGGGCGAACTGCTGCGGGCGGTCTGGTTCGACGGCGACCAGGGCGGCCTGCTGCTGATGGTGATCCACCACCTCGCCGTCGACGGCGTCTCCTGGCGGATCCTGCTCGACGACCTCGCCCGGGCCCACCGGGCCGCCGCCGACGGCCACCCGGCCGACCTCGCCGCCGTCCCCGTCACCGCCGCCGACTGGGCCCGCGCGCTGCGGGCCGCCGAGGCCGACCCGGCGGTCGCCGCCGACCGCGACCACTGGCACGGCCTGCTGACCGCCGGCACCGGGACCATCGGCACCCGCCCGCTGGACCGCACCCGGGACACCGTGGCCGGGGCCGCGACCCTGCGCACCACCCTGGGCGGCGGCCCGACCGCCGCCCTGCTGACCGACCTGCCCGACCGGCTCGGCGCCGCCGTACCGGAGATCCTCCTCGGCGCCCTCGCCGCCGCCCTGCACGGCTGGCGCGCCCGCAGCGCGGACGGCCCGCTCCTGGTGGACGTGGAGGGCCACGGCCGCGACCCGGAACTCGCCGCCCTCGACGGCCTCGACCTCTCCCGGACGCTGGGCTGGTTCACGGTCATCCACCCCGTCCTGCTGGACACCGGCCCGGCCGGACCCGACACCGGGGGAGCGGCCCCCGCCGACGAACCGGCCCGCGCCGACGACCTGGCCCGCGCCGTCGCGGCCGCCCGGCAGCGCCTGCGCGCCACCCCCCACCGGGGCCTGACGTACGGGCTGCTCCAGCGGTCCGGCACGCTGCCCGACCGCCCGGCCCCGATCGCCTTCAACTACCTGGGCCGCTTCGACACCACCCGACGCGGCCCCTGGCAGCCCGTCCCCGGCACCCTGCGGGGCGAGGCCGACCCCACCCTGCCGCTCGCCCACACCCTCTCGGTCGACGCCTTCGTGGAGACCGGCCCGGACGGCCCGCGGCTGCGGGTCGAATGGGCCTGGCCGGCCGGGGTGCTGGCCGCCGACGCGGTGGCCGAACTCGCCGCCCGCTGGGAGCAGGCCCTCACCACCCTGTCGTCCGCCGGCCCGCCCCGGGCCGAGGGTCCCGCAGCCGACGCCCGGTCCGAGGAGCCCGCCGAAGCCTGTGCCGAAGCGCCCGCCGAGGCCGCCGTCCTGCTGCCCGCCACGCCGCTCCAGGCCGGCCTGCTGTTCCACTCCCGCTACGCCGCCCACGACGGCCGCCGCGACCCGTACCTTGTGCAGCTCGTCCTGGACCTCACCGGCGCGATCGACCCGGAGCGGCTCCAGGACGCCGCCCGGCGGCTGCTCGCGCGCCATCCGCAGCTCGCCGGGGCCTTCACCAGCGGCGAGTCCGGCCCGCCGCGGCAGGTCGTGCCGGCCGAGGTGACGCTGCCCTGGCGCACCGTGGACCTCGCCGGACGGGCGGAGCGGGAGCAGTCCGCCGACGCCCGGCGGCTCGTGGCGGAGGACCGCCGGCCGTTCGCGGTCGACACCCCGCCGCTGATCCGCTTCACCCTGCTGCGGCTGGCCGCCGACCGGTGGCGGCTCGTCTTCACCCACCACCACCTGCTGCTGGACGGCTGGTCGGTGCCGATCGTGCTGCGCGAACTGCTCGCGCTGCACCAGGGCGTCGACCTGCCCCCGGCGCCGTCCTACCGCCGCTACCTCGACTGGCTGGCCGGGCGCGACGACGCGGCCGCGCGCGGCGCCTGGCGCGCCGCCCTCGCCGGGGCCGAGCCCACCCGGGTCGGCCGGCCCGCGCCGGCCGGCGGCGAGGGCTCCGACGACGGCCCGTCGACGAGCGTCTTCACCCTGCCCGCCGGGCTCACCGCCGGGCTGCGGGCGCGCGCCGCGCAGTGGGAGGTGACGCTCGGCTCCCTGGTGACGACGGCGTGGGCGCTGGTGCTCGCCCACCTCACCGGCCGCGACGACGTCCTGTTCGGCACCACCGTCGCCCAGCGCCCGGCCGAACTGCCGGAAGCAGAGCGGCTCGTGGGCCTGCTGATCAACACCGTGCCGGTCCGGGCCCGGCTGCATCCGGGCGAGCCGCTGCGCGAGCTCGCCGCCCGGCTCCAGCGGGAGCGCACCGCGCTGCTGGACCACGAGCACCTGGGGCTCACCGCGGTGGAGGAGGCCGCCGGCGCCGGGCGGCTCTTCGACAGCTCACTGGTGTTCGAGAACTACCCGCTGGACGAGGCCGGGTTCGTCGAGCCCGCGCCGGGCCTGCGGATCGGCGCCGTCGAACCGTTCGACGGCACCCACTACCCGCTCTCGCTGGTGGTGCTGCCGCGCCAGGGCGGCCTGGACGTGCGGCTCCAGCTGCGCCCCGCCGAACTGGACCGGTACCTCGACGCGGACCGGCTGCGCACCGTGCTGACGGCCGCCTGCGCCACCCTGGCCGGTCCGGGCGCGGACGCGCTGACCACCGGCCGGGTCGACCTGCTGCCGCCCGTCCAGCGGGCGGGGCTGCGGGCCTGGGGCACCGGCCCGGCGGCCGACGCCGCACCGGTGTCGGTGGGCGCGCGGTTCGAGCGGCTGGCGGCCGACCACCCGGACCGGATCGCCCTGCGCCACGTCGGCGGCGCCGGCACGAACGGCACCGCGACGGACGCCGCCACCACGGACGCCACCACCACGTACGGCGCGCTGAACGCCGACGCCAACCGGCTGGCCCACCACCTGACGGCCCTCGGGGTACGCCCCGGCACCCGGGTCGCCGTACGGCTGCCGCGCTGCCCGGAGGTGCCGGTGGCGATGCTGGCGCTGGCCAAGCTCGGCGCCGTCTGCGTCCCGCTGCACCCGGGGTTCCCGGCCGAGCGGCTGCGCGCGCTCGCCGCCGAGGCGGGCACCGAGCTGCTGCTGGACGCCGAGGTGTTGGCGGCGGCCCGGCAAGCGGGCGGGAGTGCGGACGATCCCGGCGTGGAGGTGCCGCCCGGGCAGGTCGCCCAGTTGCTGTACACCTCGGGCTCGACCGGCCGCCCCAAGGGCGTGGCGGTCACCCACCGCAACATCCTCGCGCTGGCCGACGACCCGCTGTGGCACGGACCCGATCACGACCGGGTGCTGTTCCACTCGCCGCACGCCTGGGACGCCATGGTGTACGAGCTGCTCATGCCGCTGCTGACCGGCCGTCAGGTGGTGGTGGCCCCGCCGGGGGAGCTGACCCCGGCGGACTACGCCCGGGCCGTCGAGCGCGGCGGCGCCACCGCGGCCTGGCTGACGGCGGGCCTGTTCGACCTGCTGACCGAGCAGATCCCGGCGGCCCTGGCCCGGTTGCGCCTGATCTGCACCGGCGGCGACGTCGTCCCCCCGGCGGCGCTCGCCCGGGCCCGGCGGGCCGCGCCCGGCCAGCGGCTGCTGGACCTGTACGGGCCGGTGGAGAGCACGACCTTCGCCCTGGGCCACGAAGTCCCGGCGGGCCCGGTCCGCGAGGGCGAGGCCGTCCCGATCGGCCGCCCGCTCGCGGGGACCAGGGTGCTGCTGCTGGACGCCGCGCTGCGCCCGGTGCCGCCGGGCGTCCCCGGTGAGATCCACCTGGGCGGCGAAGGCCTGGCCGCGGGCTACCACGGCGCCCCGGCCCGGACGGCCGAGCGCTTCGTCGCCGACCCGTACGGCCCGCCGGGCGGCCGGCTGTACCGCACCGGCGACCTGGGCCGGTGGGACACCGAGGGCCGGCTGCACTTCCTGGGGCGCGCGGACCGGCAGGTGAAGATCAACGGGTTCCGGATCGAGCCGGGCGAGATCGAGGCCGCGCTGTGCGCCGAACCGGAGGTCACCGCCGCCCGGGTGGTGCCGCACGGGGCGGGCCCGGCGGGCCGCTCGCTGGTCGGGTACGTGGTCGCCGACCGGCCGGTGGCCGCCGGCGAACTGCGCCGCCGGCTCGCCGGGCGGCTGCCGCGCCACCTGGTGCCCGCCGTGCTCGTCCCGGTCGACACGCTGCCGCTGGACGCCAACGGCAAGGTCGACACGACCGCCCTGGGCCCGCCGCGGCGGGCGGCCCCGGGGCCGGCCCGTTCGCCCCGCCGGGAGGTCCTGGCGGCGCTGTTCGCGGAGGTGCTGCGGGTGCCGGCGGTCGCGCCGGAGGACGACTTCTTCGCGCTCGGCGGCAACTCGATCGCCGCGATGCGGCTGGCCGGGCGGATCCGGTCCACCCTGGGGGTCGACGTGCCGCTCGTCGAGCTGTTCGACGCGCCCACGGTGGCCGGGCTGGACCACCGGCTCGACCGCGCCGCCCGTACCGGCGGCACCGACGGCGGCGCCCCGGCGCTCGGCGACCGGACGACCCGGCCCGACCGGCTGCCGCTCGCCCCCGCCCAACTGCGCCTGTGGACGGCCAACTACCTGGGCGAGCACCGCCCGGACTACCTCACCACCCTGGCCCTCGACCTCACCGGCGGGCTCGACCCGGCCGCGCTGCGGGCCGCCCTCGGCGACCTGGTGGCCCGGCACGAGGCCCTGCGGACCGTCCTGCCGTACGGCCCGGACGGCCCCGAGCAGCGCATCCTCGGGCCCGCCGACGCCTCACCCGACGCCCCGCCCGCCGACGCCGACCTCGCCGAGGCCTTCCTCGCCGCCGTCCCGTCCGCCGCGCCCCGCCTCCTCGACGTAGCGCCGGAGCGGCTGGACGCCTGGATCGCCGCCGAACTCGACCGCGGCTTCGACCTGTTGACCGAACCGCCGCTGCGCACCGCCCTGCTGCGCAGCGGCCCCGACCGGCACACCCTGCTGCTGGTGCTGCACCACGCGACGGTGGACGGGCACGCGCTCGAACCGCTGCTGGCAGACCTGCGGTCCGCCTACCGGGCCCGGGCGGCCGGCGGGCCGCCGCGCTGGCCGGCGCCCGCCGTCCAGTACGCCGACCACGCCCTGTGGCTGCGGCGGCGGCTCGGCGACGAGGACCGCCCGGAGAGCCCGGCCGCCCGGCAGGCCGCCTACTGGCAGGGCGCGTTGACCGCCCTGCCGCCGTGGCGGGGCCTGCCGGACGCCACCGGCGCCCCGGGCGCCGGGCCGGGCATGGCCGGCACCGTCCGCTTCGCCCTGGACCCGGGGGAGCACCGCCGGCTGGCGGCCGCCGCCCGGGCCTGCTCGGCCGGCACCGGGATGGTGGTGCAGGCGGCGTTCGCCGCCGCGCTGGGCGACCTCGGCGCGGGGCACGACCTCCCGATCGGGGTGCCGCTGGCCGGCCGGGACGACGAGGCGCTGGACGGCGTGGTCGGCTGCCTGGTCAACACCGTGGTGCTGCGGGTCGACACTTCCCCTCGCGGCGCCGGGGACGCTCCTACCGGCGCCCCGACGGCCCGCACCCTGGTCGGGCGGGTCCGGGAGCGGCTGCTGGCCGCCCACGCCCATCAGGACCTGCCGTTCGACCGGGTGGTGGAGTTGGTCAACCCGGCCCGGCAGGCGGGCCGCCAGCCGCTGTTCGGGGTGGCGCTCTCCCATCTGGTGCGGGCCGAACCGGCCGACGGCGGGCGGTGGGACGACGCCGTGACGGCCGCCGAGCGGCCCGTCCCGATGGCCCGCACCGCCGTCGACCTGCTGCTCCAACTGGTGGAGCGGCGGACCGCGGCCGGCGCACCCGGCGGGCTGGAGTGCGCCCTGGTACACGCGCTGGACGGCTGCGACGAGCCGACCGCCCGGCGGGTGGTGGCCGCCTTCCGACGGCGGGTCACCGAGTTCTGTGACGAGCTGAACGACGAGTTGAACGACGAGGTCGACGGCGAGCTCAACGACGAGCCGGCCGACGAGTTGGACGACCTTGCCCAAGAGCACGACCACAACCATGAAGTGAGGGTCCGATGAGCAGCACCAACCCCTTCGACGACGAGCAGGGCGCGTTCCTGGTCCTGGCGAACGAGGAGAACCAGCACGCGCTCTGGCCCGCCTTCGTCGACGTGCCCGCCGGTTGGCGCAGCGTGTTCGGCGAGGAATCCAGGCAGGCCTGCCTGGACTACGTCGAGAAGAACTGGACCGACCTGCGCCCGCGCAGCCTCGCCGAGGCGATGGACGCCCGCGTCGACTGAGCGCGATCGGCCGGTCCATCAGGGATGTTCCGCCCTGGCTTAAGGATCTCCCGTCCCCCGCAAGTGAACTGACAGCATGTCAGGGACGGGCGCGGGGCCGGCCCGCAGGAACGAGTGCGGCGCGCCTGGGTTTCCCCCACGCCCGGCCGCGCCGCCGGCGAGCCGGCCCCGGAGCCCCGCAGGCACCCGATTGCCGCCCGTCCGGACCGCAGCGGCACCGCCCGTTGTCCGAAGCCCTCACGAGGAGTCACCGATGAACGCTGTCACCCCGCGCCCCGCCGAGCGCACGGCCCGGCCCCGGCACTACCTGATGTGCCGCCCCAGCCACTTCGAGGTCACCTACGCGATCAACCCGTGGATGGACCCGGCGAAGCCGGTCGACACCGGGCTCGCCGTGGCGCAGTGGGAGCGGCTGTACGCGCTCTACCAGGAGCTCGGCCACCGGGTCGACCTGATCGACCCGATCCAGGGCCTGCCCGACATGGTCTACGCCGCCAACGGCGCCACCGTGGTCGACGGCAAGGTGCTCGGCGCCCGCTTCCGCAACGCCGAACGGGCCGCCGAGGGCCCCGCCTACCTGGAGTGGTTCCGCGCCAACGGCTACCCCGAGCTGCACGACCCGGAGCACGTCAACGAGGGCGAGGGCGACTTCCTGGTCACCGCCGAGTACGTGCTCGCCGGGCGGGGTTTCCGCAGCACGCCGGCCGGTCACGCCGAGGCCCAGGAGTTCTTCGGGCGCCCGGTGATCGGCCTGGAGCTGATCGACCCGCGCTACTACCACCTGGACACCGCGCTGGCCGTGCTGGACGGCGACGAGATCATGTACAACCCGGAGGCCTTCTCCGCGGGCAGCCGCGAGGTGCTGCGCCGGCTGTTCCCGGACGCGGTGCTGGCCGACGCCGGCGACGCCGCCGTGTTCGGCCTCAACGCGGTCAGCGACGGTCTGCACGTGTTCCTGCCGGAGGCGGCCACCGGCCTCGCCGACAAGCTGCGGGAGCGCGGCTTCGAGCCGATCGGCGTCGACCTGTCCGAGCTGCTCAAGGGCGGCGGCAGCGTCAAGTGCTGCACGCTGGAGCTGCGCCACCGCGCCTGACCGCTGCCTGCCCGCCCGTCCGCCCCTTCGCCCGCCTCCGTGACGCCGGGGGCGGACGAACGGGGCGGGCGAACGGGGCGGACTCGGGCCGTAGCACCACCCCGCACCAACGCCGACGGGCCGCGCGGGCCTCCCCCCGAGGAGGTCCGCGCGGCCCGTCGGCGTCGCGCCCCGGTGCCGCCGCCCGTCGGCGGCGGCCCGGTGGCGGCTCAGTCCCGCCGCCCCGCGCGCGGCGGCCCGCTCTCGGCCCAGCGCTTCAGCAGGGCGGCCGCCGCGCCCGAGTCGACCGCCTCGGCGGCCCGGGGCAGCGCGGCCGCCAGCCGCTCGACCACCGGCCGCTCGGAGGGCGTCAGCGCCGCCAGTCCGGCCGCCGCGGACAGCAGGACGGCGTCGCGGACGGGGCCCTGCTCGCCGTCCAGGACGGCGTGGACCACGCCCGCGTTGTGGGCGGCGTCGCCGCCGCGCAGCGCGTCCGGGGCCGCCGTCGCGATCCCGAGCTCGCGCGGGTCGAGCCGCTCCTGCACGAACCGGCCGGTGGTCGCCGTCCAGACCGTGGAGGTGGTGGAGACGGACAGTTCGTCGAGGCCGTCGTCGCCCCGGAAGACCAGCGCGTCCACGCCCTGGCGGGCGAACACGGCGGCGATCAGCGGGCCCAGCCGGGGGTCGGCGACGCCGACCGCCATGGCCGTGGGCGAGGCCGGGTTGGTCAGCGGGCCCAGCGCGTTGAAGGCCGTCGGCACGCCCAACTCCCTGCGGGCGACGGCCGCGTGGCGGAACGCCGGGTGGAAGGCCGGGGCGAAGCAGAAGCCGATGCCGACCTCGCGCACCGAGCGGGCCACCTCCTCGGCCGAGAGCTCCAGCGCGATGCCGAGCCGCTCCAGCACGTCCGCCGAGCCGGAGGCGGAGGAGGCCGAGCGGTTGCCGTGCTTGACCACCCGGGCCCCGGCGGCGGCCGCCACGATCGCGGCCATGGTGGACACGTTCACGGTCTTGGCGCCGTCCCCGCCGGTGCCGACGATGTCCAGCGTCGGCCCCGGCACGTCGACCCGCACCGTGTGCTCGCGCGCGGCCCGGACCAGCCCGTCGACCTCCTCGGCGGTCTCGCCCTTGGCCCGCAGCGCCACCAGGAACCCGGCCAGCTGCGCGGGCGCCGCCTCGCCGCGCATCACCCGGTCCATCGCCCAGGCGGTGTCGGCGGTGCTCAGGTCCGTCCCGCCGATCAGCGCCGCGAGCAGCTGCGGCCAGCTGCGCGGTTCACCATTCCCTGTCACTGGTCACCCATTTCCGCTCGTCGATTCCGATGTGCGTGCGGTCAGCGCCCGGCGCCGACAGCGAGGAAGTTCTCCAGCAGCTGCATGCCGCCGGTGGTGGTGATGCTCTCGGGGTGGAACTGCACCGACTCGACGGGCAGGCTGCGGTGCCGCATGCCCATGACGTAGCCGTCGTCGTCGGCGGTCGCGGTGAGTTCCAGGTCCTCGGGCAGCGGCCGGGTGACGATCAGGGAGTGGTACCTGGTCGCGGTGAGGCTGTTGCCGAGGCCGGCGAACAGGCCGCGCCCGTCGTGCGTCACGGTGCTGGTGCGCCCGTGCATCAGCCGGTCGGCGACCTGGACCCGCCCGCCGAACGCCAGGCCGATCGCCTGGTGGCCCAGGCACACGCCGAGCAGCGGGACCTTCCCGGCGAAGTGGTGGACGAGCTCGACGTGGCCGGAGGCCGCCGGGTGCCCGGGGCCGGGGCCGAGCACGACCGCGTCGGGCGCGGTCGCGGCCAGCTGCTCGGGGGTGCGGGTGTGCGAGCGGACCACCTCGGTGTCCGCGCCGAGCGCCCGCAGGTACTGGTCGATGATGTGGACGAAGCTGTCCCGCGCGTCCACCAGCAGAACCTTCACGCCGTCAACTCCTCACCCGTCAGGGCCCAGTAGGCGGCGCCCAGCTTCGCCAACGTCTCGTTCCACTCGCCCTCGGGGGTCGAGTCGGCGACGATCCCCGCGGAACTCTGCACGGAGTACACCGCGCCGTCGTGCGCGATCGTGCGGATGCACAGGGCCAGTTCGCTCCAGCCGCCGACGTCGATCAGGCCGACGGCACCGGCGTAGGCTCCGCGCGGCTCCCGCTCGATCTCGTGGATGATCTCCATGGCGCGCAGCTTCGGCGCGCCGGTCATGGTGCCGGCCGGGAAGGTCGCGCACAGCGACCGCCACACGTCGGCGTCCTCCTCCAACTCGGCGCTGACCGTGGACACCAGGTGGAAGACGTGCGAGAAGGTCTCCACCACCATCAGGTCGTCGGCCGTCAGGGTGTGCGGCTTGCAGACCCGGCTGATGTCGTTGCGGGAGAGGTCGACCAGCATGACGTGCTCGGCCTGCTCCTTGGTGCTCGCCAGCAGGGCCTTGATCCGCCGCTCGTTCTCCTCCTCGTCCTGGTCGCGACGGGTGGTGCCGGCGATCGGGCGCATCACGATCCGGCCGTCCTCGATCCGGAACAGCAGCTCGGGGCTGGCGCCGATCAGCGTGCCCTCGCCGTTCGGGAGCAGGTACATGTGCGGGGAGGGGTTGCGCGAGCGCAGCCGCCGGTAGACCTCGACCGGCGTCAGCGCGGTGCGGACGTCGATCCGGTGGCCGACCTGGATCTGGTAGATGTCGCCGACCCCGATGTGCTCCAGGCAGCGCCGGACCCAGCCGTGGAAGGTGTCGCGGTCCACGCTGTCGTGCACGGACCGCGGGCGGACGGCCGGCGGGCACGCGGCCTGCGGCTCCTGCCCGGCCGCCTCCCGGGCCGCGCCCGCCAGGTCGTGGCGGCCGTGCTGGCCGAAGGCCGGGCTGTCGGCGGTCCGCAGGACCGGCGCGCCGTCGGTGCCGTAGTGCACGCTGTCGCGGAACAGCGTCAGCACGGCGTCCGGGCGGGCCGGCGGCAGCGCCCGGGCCGGCAGGTCCTCCATGTGCCAGGCCGCGTCGTAGCCGAACCGGGCCAGGAAGCCGAAGTGGAAGCGGTCGCCGGGCAGACCCGGCTCCAGGTCGAACAGGCCCTGCGCGCGCCGCAGGAACTCCCAGACGCGGGCCGGCTCGGGGGCCTCCAGCCGCCCGGGGGCGTCCGCGGCGGGGGTGAGGCCCGCCGCCTCGGCGGTCGCCCGCAGCACCGGGGCGAGCTCCGCGATCCCGTCGATCTCCAGGTACGAGCCGTACAGCCGGATCTCGGCGAGCGGTCCGCAGCCGAGCACCGCGGGCCCGCCCTGCCGGCCGGACTCGGTCAGGCTCTCCAGCAGGTACACCTGCTCCGCGCCGAGCCGGTCGCCCAGCCGCGTGTACAGCTCCAGCGGGTCGTGCGGCGGCAGCGGCTCGGTGCCGAGCCGGACGGCGAACGGAGGGTGCGATGGCGCGTCTGGCATCGGAATCCTCATCGTGAATGGCCGGCTGGGTACGGCCGGTGAACCAATGGCCTCCAGTCAATCCGTTCGTCCCGGAAGGCGGTCAGACCAGTTCTGCGGTGCGGGAGCAGGCCAATTCGCGGACGCTTGACCTTCTTTCCGCAGCCGGGCTGCAATGAGCGGGCCAGCGATTTCCGTTCCCATCCGAGGGCCGTGATGAATCGAATTCCGCAGACCGGAGCACCTGCCGCCTGGCGTTCCCTGCCGGCGGCCCAGCAACCGCAGTGGCCGGACCAGGCGGCGCTGCGCGAGGTGGTCGCCGACCTGTCGGCCGCCCCGCCCCTGGTCCTCGCCGAGGAGTGCGACCGGCTGACCGACCGGATGGCCGCCGTCGCCGCCGGCGAGGCCTTCGTCCTCCAGGGCGGCGACTGCGCCGAGACCTTCGGCGGGCTCAGCGCGGACGCGGTCACCGCCAAGCTGCGCACCCTGTTGCAGATGGCGGTGGTGCTGACCTACGCGAGCGGCGTCCCGGTCGTGAAGATCGGCCGGCTGGCCGGGCAGTACGCCAAGCCCCGCTCCCAGCCGGACGAGACCCGTGACGGCCTCAGCCTGCCCTCCTACCGGGGCGACGCGGTCAACGGCCCGGAGTTCACCGAGGCGGCCCGCCGCCCGGACCCGGCGCGGCTGCGGCGGATGTACGAGGCGTCCGCGGTCACCCTCAACCTGGTCCGCGGCTTCGCGGCCGGCGGCAGCGCCTCCCTCTACCAGGCCCACCAGTGGAACCGCGGCTTCCTGGAGGACTCCGCCGAGGCCCGCCGCTACGAGGAACTGGCCGACGGCGTGGACCGCGCGCTGCGCTTCCTGCAAGCCTGCGGCTGCGACCCGGCCGGGCTGCTGGAGGCCGAGTTCTTCGCCAGCCACGAGGGACTGCTGCTGGACTACGAGCAGCCCCTCACCCGCACCGACCCGCGCACCGGCGCGCACTACGCCACCAGCGGGCACCTGCTCTGGGTCGGCGAGCGGACGAGGGGCCTGGACGACGCGCACATCGCGTACTTCGCCGGGATCCACAACCCGATCGCCGTCAAGCTCGGCCCCACGACCACCGCGGACGAGGTCCTCGGCTACGTCGACCGCCTCGACCCCGACCGCCGGCCCGGCCGGCTGACCTTCGTGGTGCGGATGGGCGCGGGCCGGGTGCGCGAACTGCTGCCGCCGCTGGTGGAGAAGGTCACGGCGGAGGGCGCCCGGGTCGCCTGGATCTGCGACCCGATGCACGGCAACACCGTCCAGACCGACGACGGCCGCAAGACCCGCCGCTTCGACGACATCCTGGGCGAGGTCGCCGGCTTCTTCGAGGTGCACCGGGAGCTGGGCACGCACGCCGGCGGCATCCACGTCGAGCTCACCGGCGACGACGTCACGGAGTGCCTCGGCGGCGGCGACCAGGTCCGCGCCGAGGACCTGCACCAGCGCTACGAGACGGCCTGCGACCCGCGGCTGAACCACCGCCAGTCCCTCGACCTCGCCTTCCGGGTCGCGGAGCTGATGAAGGCCTGAGAACCGCCCGGGGCGACGGTTGGCCGGATCGGTGCGCGCCGATCCGGCCAACCGGCATTTCCGCGCCGATTCTTCGCCGGTCACCCGGGGCCGCGAACGCCGATCGCAGTCCTTCAGGCGGCGTCTTTTGGGGAGAACTGAATATCGTTGACCCATTGACCGGGCCGTCCTTAGAGTGCCTTGCGATCCTGCGCCTATTCCTCTGGGGGGAGTGGAAACGGTGGGGTACCGACCTGGTTCCGGCATACGCCACGACGGCAGTTCCTCACCCGTGCCCCGGGTCGAGTACCGCATTCTCGGCCCGCTCGAAGCGCTCGTCGACGCCAGGCCGCTGAACCTCGGCGGGATCCGGCAGCAGACGGTGCTCGCCGCGCTGCTCCTCGACGTCAACCGGGTGGTCAGCGTGGACCGCCTGGTCCGCGCCCTCTACGAGGAGGCCCCGCCGGCCACCGCCCGCGCGCAGTTGCAGATCAGCGTCTCCGCCCTGCGCCGGCTGTTCGCCGTGCACGGCCTCTCCGACGTCATCACCACCCACCCGCAGGGCTACATGGTGAAGGCGGCGGACGCCCAGCTCGACCTGCTCCAGGCCCGCGACTCGGTCGGGAAGGCGCGGGCGCTGCGCGACCGGAAGGCGGAGGCCCACGACCGGACGGCGGCGGACCGCGACCGGACGGCAGCGGACCGCGACCGCACGGCGGAGGCCGCCTCCCTCTTCCGGCAGGCGCTCGGCCTGTGGCGCGGCGACCCCCTCGGCGGCCTGCCCAGCGAGTCGATCCGGTCCGCCGCCGGCCAGCTCACCGAGCAGTGGGTCGGCGCCACCGAGGAGTGCATCCAGCTCGAACTAGCGCTCGGCCGGCACGGTGCGGCCGTCGGCGAACTCATCGGCCTGGTCGACGAGTTCCCGTTACGGGAGCGGCTGCGCGGCCAGCTGATGCTGGCGCTCTACCGCTCCGGGCGCCAGACCGAGGCGCTCCAGGTCTACCGCGACACCCGCCAGTGGATGATCGACGAACTCGGCGTCGAACCCGACCCCCGGCTGCAGCGGCTCGAACTCTCCATCCTCGCCGGCGACCCCCGGCTCGACCTGCCCGACGGCCGCCCGACCGCCGCCCACGGCGCCCCGGCCGCCGAACCCGCCGCCGCGCCGCCCGTGGCCCCCGCCGCCCCCGTCACCGTCACCGTCCCGGAGATGCTCCCCGCCGACCTCGCCGACTTCACCGGCCGCGAGCACCTGCTCGCCGGCCTGCGCGAACGGCTGCTGCTCTCCTCGCACGACCAGTCCCGGCTCGCCGTCCCGATCGTCTCCGTCGTCGGCAAGGCCGGGGTCGGCAAGACCGCCGTGGCCGTCCACGCGGCCCACCAGATCGCCGCCGAGTTCCCCGGCGGGCAGCTCTTCGCCGATCTGCACGCCGGGGCCCCCGACAGCGTCGGCCCGGCCCAGGTGCTGGAGCGCTTCCTGCGCGCCCTCGGCGTCAACGGCACCGCCATCCCCGACGGGCTGGAGGAGCGGGCCGAGATGTACCGGGCCCTGCTCGCCGAGCGCCGGGTGCTGATCGTCCTCGACAACGTCGCCACCGAGAGCCAGATCACCCCGCTGCTGCCGGGCAAGCCCACCTCGGCCGTGATCGTCACCAGCCGGCGGCACATCGGCAGCCTCGCCGGAGCCGTCCGGGTGGATGTCGCCACCTTCGACCCCGAGCAGTCCGCGGAACTGCTCGGCCGGATCGCCGGTCCCGCCCGGGTGGCGGCCGAACCGGAGGCGGCGAAGGCGCTCGCCGAACTCTGCGACCACCTGCCGCTGGCGCTGCGCATCGCCGGCGCCCGGCTCGCCGCCCGGCCGCACTGGGAGATCACCGAACTGGTGGAGCGGCTGGAGGACGGGACCCGCCGGCTCGACGAGCTCAAGTACGCCGACGTCGGCATCAGGGCAGGCCTCTCGCTCACCTACGAGAGCGTCAGCGAGGACGCCCGCCGGCTGCTGCGGCGGATCGCCCTGATCGACGAGGGGCCGTTCTCCACCTGGGTCGGCATGGCGCTGCTCGACCTGCCCGAGTACCAGGTCCAGGACCTGATCGACGAACTCTCCGACGCCCAGCTGCTGGACGCCGTCGGCACCGCGCCCGGACGCCACACCCAGTACCGGCTGCACAACCTGGTCCGGGTCTTCGCGCGCGAACGCCTCGTCGACGAGGAGAGCGTCGAGGAGCGGGAGTCCGCGCTGGCCCGGGTGATCGGCTGCTTCCTCTACCTGCTGATCGAGGCGAGGCAGCGCGAGTACGGCCGCGACGTGCTGATCCGCGGCCGCGGCACCGCCCTGCACCCGCTGCCCGCCCGGACGGTGGACCGGCTGCTGGCCGAGCCGCTGCGGTGGTTCGCCCGGGAGCGGCCCATGCTCGTGCCCCGGGTCAGACAGGCGGCCATGATGGGCCTCACCGCGCACTGCTGGGAACTCGCCGTCACCGCCGTGACGTTCCTGGAGACCCACGGCCGCCTCGACGACTGGCGCGACACCCACGAACTCGCCCTCGCGGCCGCCCGCAAGGGCGGCGACCGGCTCGGCCAGGCCGCCGCACTGCACTCCCTCGGCTCGCTCGCGCTGACCCGGCAGAACTTCGCCGCCGCCGAGGAGCGCTTCCGCCAGGCCGCCGGGATCTTCGCCGACCTCGGCGACGACCTCGGCTCCGCCCTCACCGCCCGCGGCCTCGGCTACCTCGCCCGGGTGGACGGCCGGATCGACGAGGCGACCGCCCACTACCAGGCCGCCCTCACCGTCCTGCGGGCGAGCGGCGGCTCCGTCGCCGTCGCCTACGTGCTGCACAACCTGGCCCAGCTCAGACTCGGCGCGGGCGACGAGGAGGGCGCCGGGGAGCTCCTCGACGAGGCGCTGCGGCTGAGCCGGGAGGGCCGCGGGCGGCGGGTCGAGGCCCAGGTGCTGCACCGGATGGGCCAGAGCCACCTGGAACGCGGCGGCTACGACCGGGCCCTGGAGGCCTTCTCCCGCGCCCTCGACGTCGTCCGGCTGATCGGCGACCACACCGGCGAGATCTACGCCCTGCACGGCATCGGGGCGGCCCGCCACCGGCTCGGCGAGAGCGGCGAGGCCGCCCACGCCCTGCACCGCGCCCTGCTCCTCGCCGAGGGCTCCAACGAGCGGCTGATCATGGGCCGGATCCTCGTCACCCTCGGCGAGTTGGCGCTCGGCACCGGGGAGGCCGACCTGGCGGTCCAGCACCTTCGGCGGGCCCGGCTGGTGTTCCGCCTGATGCGGACCCCCGCCGAGGAGGCCCGCACGCTCGACCTGCTGCGCTCCGCCCGGCTGGCCGCCGGCGACCCGGAGCCCCCCGCGGGCCCGGGTCCACCGTCCTAGTCGGCGATGAAGGCCACCGCGTAGTGGTTCAGTGAGAGGGTGAGGCTCACCCGGTGCCCCGACTCGCCGTCGGAGACCCGGAAGGTGGCCGCCACCTCGGGGTGCACGGTGAACAGGCCGAGCCCGCTGAAGTACCGGTCGACGTCGAACACCAGCCGGTAGAGGCCGCGCCCGCCGTCCGTCCCGCCCCACTCCTCGATCCGGCCGCTCGCGTCCGTTCTGCGCTCGACCACCGGCACCCACTCGTTGTCGACCAGCGACTCCAGTCTCGCGTCGAGGCCGGCGGCGGTGCGCCCGTGGACGCTGTCCAGCGCTTCGACGATGACCCGCGCCATCAGCCCACCCGCCCCGGGCTCGGTAACCGGGCCGGCGGACGTTCCTCGGACGGGATATCTCGCATGAAAACCACTCCTTGCCTCAGTACACGATGCATCGGGAAAATGGCGCGTCAAGCCTATTGTCAGGGGTCCCGCTATCGGCCCGCCATCGAATGATTATTTGTTCGAAGAGTCTTGACGGGCAGTGATTCCGGACCAGTAAAGTCACCGCTGCCAGCCACAATCCTCCGCCGCCGCACACCGCGACCTCCCGTCCGGTCGCCCGTCCGGCGGCGTTCCCGAAAGAGGCGGAAAATCCATGTCTTCGAAATCCGTCCCCACCGCACGGCGGCTCCGGGTATTCGACTCGACACTGCGCGACGGCGAACAGGCCCCGGGCAACGCGATGAACCCCGACCAGAAACTGGAGCTGGCCCTCGCCATCGAGGCCACCGGCGTCGACACCATCGAGGCGGGCTTCCCCAGCTCCTCACCGCGTGACTTCGAGGCGACCAGACTGATCGCGGGCGCGCTCACCACCGCCAAGGTGGCGACTCTCAACCGGGCCGTCCGCGCGGACATCGAGCTGGCCGCCGAGGCCGGCGGCGTCGACCGCCACCAGGTCCAGATCATGGCCACCGGCAGCGACGTCCACCTGGAGCACAAGCGCGGCCTCACCCGGGCCGAGGGCCTGCACGAGATCATCGACAGCATCCGGTTCGCCCGCGAGCTGGGCTTCACCGACATCACGCTCGGCATCGAGGACGCCAGCCGGGGTAGCGACGACCTGCTGCGCCCGATGATCGAGGCCGGCATCGAGGAGGGCGCCGTCACGGTGGCGCTCGCCGACACCACCGGCTGCCTGCTCCCGGCCGAGTTCGGCGCCCAGGTGGCGCGGGTCCGCTCCTGGATCCCGGACCACATCATCCTGTCCACCCACTGCCACCAGGACCTCGGGCTCTCCCTCGCCAACGCCCTGGCCGGCGTCGAGGCGGGCGCGGACGAGGTGCAGGCCACCATCGCCGGCATCGGCGAGCGCGCGGGCAACACCCCGCTGGAGGAGCTGGCCGCGGTGCTGCTCTACAAGGGCGAGCAGCTCGGCCTGACCAGCCGGCTGCGCACCGAGAAGTTCTACGAGGCCTACCAGCTGCTGGCCCGGATCATCGGAATGTCGACGCCGCGCAACAAGGCGATATTCGGGGAGAACGCCTTCGCCACCCAGGCCGGAATCCACCAGGCCGGAATGCTGCGCAATCCGGTGACCTACGAATACGTCGAGCCGCACAGCTTCGGCCGGGAGCGCGGAATTCTCATCGGCCGGCACTCCGGGCGCAATGTGGTCCGCAACCTGTTCGACCAGATGGGAATCGGCGCCGAGCGCGACCTGCTCGACGAGATCTACGAGACCTACATCGCGGGCCGCGCCGACGGCACCTGCATCGAACTGGGCGAGCTGCGCGGGATCATCGCCGAGCGCCTGGAGCGCACCAGCGAGATGGCGGTGGCCAGCTGATGGGCGGCACCGAGCGCAACCTGATCGAGAAGGTCTGGCAGAGCCACGTCGTCGACCAGGCACCGGGCGAGCCCGACCTGCTCTACATCGACCTGCACCTGCTCCACGAGGCGAGTTCCCCGCAGGCCTTCGACGGCCTCCAGCTGGCCGGCCGCCGGGTCCGCCGGCCCGACCTCGCGCTCGCCCTCGAGGACCACAACGTGCCCACCAACACGCTGCTGGTCAAGGACGCGATGGGCAGCGCCCAACTGGAGCGCCTGCGTGAGAACTGCGAGGAGCAGGGGATCGAGCTGTTCTCGCTCGGCGACGACCGGCAGGGCATCGTGCACGTGGTGGCGCCCGAACTGGGCTTCGTGCGCCCCGGCATGACCGTGGTGTGCGGTGACAGCCACACCTCCACGCACGGCGCCTTCGGGGCGCTCGCCTTCGGCGTCGGCACCAGCGACGTCGAGCACGTGCTCGCCACCCAGACGCTGGCGCTCCAGCGCCCCCGGACGATGTCCGTCGAGTTCGTCGGCGAGCCGCCGGCCGACGTCACGCCGAAGGACCTGATCCTCGCGCTGATCGCGCACATCGGCGCCAACGGCGCCAACGGCTACGCGATCGAGTACCGCGGCAAGGCCGTCGAGAACCTCTCCATGGAGGGGCGGATGACGGTCTGCAACATGAGCATCGAGGCGGGCGCCCGCGCCGGCCTGATCGCCCCCGACGACACCACGCTCGCCTACCTGCGCGAGCGCTGGGACCCGGCCGCCGAGGCCGACTGGGACGAGGCCGTCCGCTACTGGCAGTCCCTGCGCACCGACGAGGGCGCCGCCTTCGACCGCGTGGTCGAACTGGACGTCACCGGGCTCAAGCCCTTCGTCACCTGGGGCACCAACCCCGGCCAGGCCGTCCCGCTGGACGCCGCGGTGCCGGCGCCCGAGACCTTCGCGACCCCCGCCGAGCAGCAGGCCGCGCGCCGCGCCCTGGAGTACATGGGCCTCGAACCGGACGTCGCCCTGCGGGACGTCGAGATCAACACGGTCTTCCTCGGCTCCTGCACCAACGGCCGGATCGAGGACCTGCGGGCCGCGGCCGACGTGCTGCGCGGCCGCAAGGTCTCCGACCGGATCACCATGCTCGTCGTCCCCGGCTCGATGGCCGTCCGGGCCCAGGCCGAGGAGGAGGGCCTGGACCAGGTCTTCATCGACGCGGGCGCGCAGTGGCGGCTCTCCGGCTGCTCGATGTGCATGGGCATCAACGCCGACCGCCTCCAGGGCATCCAGCGGGTCGCGTCCACCTCCAACCGCAACTACGAGGGCCGGCAGGGCACCCACGCCCGCACCCACCTGGTCTCGCCCGTCGTCGCCGCCGCCACCGCCGTGGTCGGCCGCCTGGCCGCGCCGACCGAGCTGTGACCGCGCCCGCCGGGCACACCCGCCCGACCCGTTCCACCCGCCAGACCCGCCAGACCCGCCAGACCCGCCAGACCCGCCAGACCCGCCAGACCCGCCCGACCGACCGCAGCCAGACCGACCAGCAGGGGGCAGAGGCATGAAGGAGCCGCTCACGGCGCACACCGGACAGGCCGTGGCCCTGTCCCGGGACGACGTCGACACCGACCAGATCATCCCGGCCGAGTTCTGCAAGCGGCTGACCAAGACCGGCTACGCCGACACCCTGTTCGGGCACTGGCGCAAGGAGTCCGGGTTCGTCCTGAACCAGCCGGAACACCAGGACGCGAGCGTCCTGGTGGCGGGCCACAACTTCGGCACCGGCAGCTCCCGCGAGCACGCCGTGTGGGCCCTGCGCGACTGGGGCTTCCGGGCCGTCATCGCCACCAGCTTCGGCGACATCTTCCTGCGCAACGCGCTGAAGAACGGCCTGCTGGCCGTCGCCCTGCCGGTGTCCGTCGTCGCCGACCTCGCCGAACGCGCCCAGGCCGACCCGAAGTTCGAGATCACCGTCGACCTGGAGCAGCTGACCGTCGGCACCGACCTCGGGACCTGGGAGTTCGAGGCCGACCACCGCGCCCGCTGGCTGCTGCTCAACGGTCTCGACGACATCGACGTCACCCTGCGCAAGGCCGACGCGATCGCCGCCTTCGAGCAGGGCCGCCCGGCCTGGATGACCAGCATCACCCGCGGCGCCTTCTCCTCTCCGGACACCGCGAAGCAGCGCCGGGCCTCCTGACGACCGCGCCCCCCGGCGCAGCTCCCAGGGCCGCGCGGCGGTGACCCTGCCCCACGCCCCCGGCCCGGCCGACCCGACCCACAACCGGCCGGCCCCACCCCAGAAACGGTGAGAGACCCATGACCAAGACAGTGACCGTCATCCCCGGTGACGGCATCGGCCCCGAGGTGACCAAGGAGGCCCTGGAGACCATCGAGTCGCTGGGCCTGGACCTCGCGATCGACGTGCTCGACCACGTCAACGCCGACACCTACCTGCGGACCGGGGTCTCCCTGTCCGACGAGGACTTCGAGCGGATCAAGGCGAGCGACTCGGTGCTCTTCGGCGCCATCGGCGACCCCCGCGTGAAGACCTCGGACTACGGCCGCGGCGTCCTGCTGCGCCTGCGCTTCGACCTCGACCTGTACGTCAACCACCGCCCGGCCACCCTGCTCCAGGAGCGGCTGAGCCCGCTGCGCGACGCCCGGACCCGCGCCATCGACGCCGTGATCGTCCGGGAGAACACCGAGGGCCTCTACACCGACATCGGCGGCGTGCTGCGCGGGAACACCGTGCACGAGATGGCCGTCGACGCGGACGTCAGCACCTACATGGGCGTCTCGCGGGTGATGGAGTACGCGTACTCGATCGCCGAGCGCGGCGTCTGCATGGTCGACAAGTCCAACGCCGTCCGGCACGGCGGCCAGGTGTGGCAGCGGGTGTTCCGCGAGGCCGCCGCGAGGCACCCCGCCATCGACTCCACCCACCTCTACGTCGACGCCGCCGCGATGAAGCTGATCTCCGACCCGTCGCAGTTCGACGTGATCGTCACCAACAACTCGTACGGCGACATCCTCAGCGACCTGGCGGCCATGCTGGCCGGCGGCCTGGGCAACGCGGCCTCGGCCAACATCAACCCGGACACCGGGTTCGGCCTCTACGAGCCGGTGCACGGCAGCGCGCCCGACATCGCCGGCCAGGGCATCGGAAACCCCTTCGGCGCCATCCTCAGCTCCGCGCTGATGCTGGAGCGCCTGGGCTGGGCCGCCGAAGCGAAGGCGATCCAGCTGGCCGTCGGCACGGCCGTGGCGGAGGGCGCCTGCACGCCGGACCTCGGCGGCTCCCTCACCACCGAGCAGGTCGGTGCCGCGGTCAGGGCGGCCCTCGCCGCGGCCTGACGGCATGACCCGTCCCCCACCCCCCCAACCGCCGCCGTGGTCGCCCCACCGACCACGGCGGCCGGGTCCGTTCTCCCCGACACCGCCCGGCGGGCGGGCGTCCGGAGGCGGACCCAGGCCGCTCAGCCCCAGGGATTGTGCTCGTGCGATTCGCTGACCGCGGTACGGAACGTGGTGTGCTCGATCATCTCGTACGGACTCCAACTCCTGGACGGTGCGGCCGGTCGGCAGCGGTGGAAAGGTTGGCTGAAGCCTGGCAGCCCCGGCCATCGGCCCGCTATCGACGTCCGCCGGGTACGCCCGCCGGCGACGCCCGCCGCCCGGCCGGGCGGCGGGGCCGGCTCGGTAGGATCCTGGCATGGGTGCGCAGGATGAGGCGTGGGACACGGACGCGGCGGAGCGGGCGGTCGCGGTGCTGAAGGCGGTCGCCGACCCGTCCCGGTACCGGCTGCTCTGGGCGCTGACCCGGCGGGAGCTGCCGGTCAGCGAACTGGCGGAGCTGCTGGGCGCGCACGTGGCGGCGACCTCGCAGCACCTGGCCAGGCTGCGGGCGGCCGGGCTGGTCGTCTCGCGCCGGGAGGGCACCCGGATCTTCTACCGGGCCGCCGAGGTGCGCGGCCTGCTGACGGAGGCGGCGCTGATCGCCAACGACCTGCCCGGGCGCGGTGACGGCGGTGACGGCGGCGGTACCGGCCCGGCCGCCGCGACGGCCGAGCAGCCGTTCGCCCGCGCCGTCCGCTCCGCCCGCCGCCGCCCGGCCACCGGTCAGGCCTGATTCCGGCGCTTCAGGCGGTCTCCTCGTCGAGCCGGTACTCCCGCAGGGCGGCGTCGTAGCCGAACAGCCCGGCGTAGCGGCCCCAGTCGGTGGCGGTCTCCAGCTGCCGGTCGACCTGTTCGCTGGTGTAGTGGTGGGCGAGCAGGTCACGGAAGAAGCCGGCGCGCACGGCGGCGCCGGGGCGGCCGTGCAGGCCGTTGGTGATCAGCCGGACCAGCGGGACGTCCACCGCGGCTTCGGCGAAGATGCTCCGGGACTCCTGGACGTCGGCTCCGGTGAAGGCGGTGCCGGCGTCGGTGAGCAGCAGGTCGTCGCCGTGGATCTCGGCGAAGCCGAGCAGGTCGAGGGCGTCGAGCTGGGGGAGCATGTCGTCGATGTCGAGGCCGAGTTCGTCGGCGAGGTCGGCGAGGTCGCAGCAGCCGCCGCGGTGGGCGATCATCGCGGCGAGGCCGGCGAGGCCGTCCACGCTGGCGGTGGGCAGCGGGGTGTTGGCGACGGTGCGCCGGTCGGGCCGGGCGCCGTCGGCGCGGCCGGGCAGCCGGGTCTCCTTGGGGCGTCCGGTCATGATCCGGTAGACCCGGTCGACGAGTTCGTCGAAGGCGTCGGCGTCGCGGTCGCGGGGCCGGTCGAGGTCGACCTCGACGGTCTCCCGGATGGTGCCGTACGGGCGGGAGCCGAGGACGACGATGCGGTCGGCCATCAGGACCGCCTCCTCGATGTTGTGGGTGACCAGGACGACGGCGCGGGTGGGGAACTGGCCGGACTCCCACAGCTCCAGCAGTTCGCCGCGCAGGTTCTCGGCGGTGAGGACGTCCAGCGCGGAGAAGGGCTCGTCCATCATCAGCACGTCCGGTTCGACGACCAGGGCGCGGGCGAAGCCGACGCGCTGGCGCATGCCGCCGGAGAGCTCCTTGGGGTAGGCGGACTCGAAGCCGGCCAGGCCGATCAGGTCGATGGCCTGGACGGCGGCCTCGGCGCGTTCCCGGGGCGGCACGCCGCGGGCCTCCAGCCCGAGTTCGACGTTCTGCCGGACGGTCAGCCAGGGCAGCAGCGCGAACGTCTGGAACACCAGGGCGGTGCCCGGGTTGGCGCCGGTGAGCGGGGTGCCGCGGTAGGCGACGGTGCCGGAGCTGGGCGGGATCAGCCCGGACAGGCAGCGCAGCAGGGTGGACTTGCCGGAGCCGGAGCGGCCGAGCAGGGCGACGATCTCGCCGGCCCGGACGGTGAGGTCGATGCCGGACAGCACGGGCAGCGCGCCGTCGGCGCCGGCGTAGGCCTTGGTGAGGCCGACGGTCTCCAGCAGGATCTCGCCGTCGGCGGGGGAGCCGGGTGAGCCGGGGAGGTCGGGGGAGCCGGCGGGCGGGAACACGGCGGCGGCGGGCGGCGCGGTGCGGGCGGCGCGCGGGAACGGGAAGCGCATGCGGGGACCTCCGGGGCGGGGAGCGGGCGCGGGTCAGAGCGAGTAGCGGCGCTCGGCCAGCCGGTAGAGGCGGCGCCAGAGCAACCGGTTGAGGGCGACGACGTACAGGCTCATCACCGCCACCCCGGCGAGCAGGTGCGGGTAGTCGCCGCGCTCGGTGGCCCGCGCGATGTACGCGCCGAGGCCGGTGGCGGTGAGCGTGGTGCCGCCGAAGGTGACGACCTCGGAGACGATGGAGGCGTTCCAGGCGCCGCCGGAGGCGGTGAGGCCGCCGGTGACGTAGGCCGGGAAGATCCCGGGGATGATCAGCCGCCGCCAGCGCTGCCAGCCGCGCACGCCCAGGTCGTCCATGGCCTCGCGCAGGTCGGTGGGGATGGCCATGGCGCCGGCGATGGTGTTGAACAGGATGTACCACTGGGCGCCGAGGGCCATCAGCAGGACGCCGCCGAGGTCGATCGACAGCCCGGTCCGCAGCAGCAGCCAGACGACCAGGGGGAAGAGGAAGTTGGCCGGGAAGCTGGCGAGCACCTGCACCAGCGGCTGGGCGATCCGGGTCAGCCTGGGGGAGAAGCCGATCCGCACGCCGACCGGTACCCAGACCAGGGTGGCGACGGTCACCAGGACGACGACCCGGGCGAGCGTGGCGAGGCCGAGCAGCAGCGGTTCGCCGAACACGCCGAGGCCGGTCGCGCCGTGCAGATAGCGGCCGAGGTCGACCAGGCCCCAGAGCACCAGGCCGCCGGCGACGGCGGCGAAGGCGGCGTCCCCGGCGCGCCGCCGCCCGGGGCCGACGGCCAGCGGGCGGTCGTCGGTGCCCAGCAGGCGCCCGGCCCGGGAGAGCGCCCGCCACCCCGGGCGCAGCAGCCGGCCGAGCAGTCCGGGCCAGTGGGAGCGGCGCAGCAGGTCCAGCACGACGGAGCGCTGCACCTCGGTGGCCTCGGACTGCTCGTTCTTGAAGCGTTCGGCCCAGGCGGTGAGCGGGCGCCAGAACAGCAGGTTGACGCCGATCACCAGGACGGCCATGGTGGCGATCGCCCAGCCGACCCGGCCGAGGTCGCCGGCGGCGATGGCCGCGCCCGCGTAGGAGCCGACCCCGGGCAGCGCGTAGCGCTGGTTGTCGACGCTGATCGCCTCGGAGGCGACCAGGAAGAACCAGCCGCCGCCGAAGCTCAGCATGCCGTTCCAGACCAGGCCGATCATGCCCGAGGGCAGTTCGACCTTCCAGAACCGCATCCACCGGGTGAAGCGGAACGAGCGCGACAGCTCGTCGAGTTCGGGTGGCAGCGAGACCAGCGAGCAGTAGAAGCCGAAGGTCATGTTCCAGGCCTGGGAGGTGAAGATGGCGAACACCGCCGCGCACTCCAGGCCCAGTACGGAGCCGGGGAACAGGGCGAGGAAGCCGGTCACCGCGACGGTCAGGAAGGCGAGCACCGGCACCGACTGGAGGATGTCCAGGGCCGGGATCAGGACCCGTTCCAGCCGGCGGCTGCGGGCCGCGGCGTAGGCGTAGCCGAAGGTGAAGACCACCGACACGGCGAGCGCGGCGAACATCCGCAGCAGCGAGCGGGCCGCGTCGTACGGCAGCCGGGCCGGATCGGTGTCGACCGCCGCGTTCCGGCCGGTGGAGAACCGGACGGTGGTGCCCTGCCCGACCCGCAGCGCGAGGTAGAGCAGCACCAGGACGGAGGCCGCGACGAGCACGTCCACCCAGGTCATCCGGGCCAGGCGGGTGGCCGTCCGGGACGGCAGTGAGCCCCGGGCGGCGCCCGGGGCCGGCTTCGGCAGGGTCATGGGGTGCACCTCCGGCGCGCACCCGGGGCCCCGGGGTCGGGTGAGGTGCGTGCGACGTCAGCGGGATCGGGACGAACGCCGCGTCCCCCCGGGCCGTCGCGTCAGGCGCGCGGGCGGGCGTGGGGGAGGCGGTCGGTACGGCAGCGCGTACTGGGAGGGTCTTCGCCCATGGCCGCCTCCTCCGGTGGTGTCGTCCGGTGTCGTCCGGCGTTGTCCCGGCCCGTCCTGCGGGCCCCGGGCAGTCTGCTCCTTCGGTACGTCCGTAGGCAAATGGATCCGGGGTTCCTCCGCGCGCCGGCTCAGGCCGTTTCGACGAACTCCAGCAGGTTGCCGACGGGGTCGGTGGTGTAGAAGCGGCGCCCGGGCGGCAGGCTGTCGTCCCAGACCACCAGTGCGCCGAGTTCGGACAGCCGCGAGGCGAAGTCGTCGATCTCGGAGACGGCGATCCCGGGGTGGGCCTTGGTGCTGGGGCGGAAGCGCTCCTCGATGCCGAGGTAGAGCCGGACCCGGCCGCCGTCGGCGGCGAACCAGCAGCCGCCGCCCTCGGTCAGCGGTCGGGGCTTGGGGATCTCCGCCATCTGCAGGACGTCGCCGTAGAAGGCCCGCAGCAAGGCCTCGCTGCCGGGGGGTGCGGAGAGCTGGACGTGGTCGAGGGCCGTGATCACTGCGGCCTCCTGTCGGGAGCGGTGTGGTGCCGGGCCGCGGTGACCAGCAGCCGGGCGGTCGGGGTGGACAGGTCGAGGTGGTGGGCGATCCACTGGGGGTCGTGCCCGTGGGTGGCGAACACCCAGGCGGTGTAGAGCCGGTTCAGGCCCGGGGCGCCGGGCGACAGCAGCAGCGGTCGGACCTGCTCCATCGGGAACCCGTCCAGCGAGCGGGCGCTGAACCACTGGGCGTCGTCCTCGTCGGGGGCGGCGGGTCGGGCGGTGCCGCGCCCGCTGCGGGCGAGCAGCAGGGCGAGGAGCAGCCCGGCCGCCGAGGCGCCGATGAGCACGCCGCAGAGGAAGAGCCTCAGCCGCCCCTGGGCGACGCCGACGGCGATCCCCTGGAGGGTGAGGAGGAGCAGGACGCCGCACAGCGCCGCCCCTCTGCTGGTCCAGGGGAACAGGGCGGTTCTGGTCACGGCGGTGTCCTCCTTCGGTGGGGTGGTGGCCGGCGGGTGATCGGGCCTCGGTCGGGGCGATCGGTCGGCGGTCAGGCGACGCGGGTCAGGCGGGGGTCGTACTTGTAGCCGATCTGGCGGACGGTGGCGATCGCCTCCCGGTGGCCGGGGCCGAGCTTGCGGCGGATCCGGGCTATGTGGGTGGCGATGGTGCGGGTGTCGCCGGTGTCCGGGCGGCCCCAGACCGTCTCCATCAGCTGGCGGCGGGAGTGGACCCGCAGCGGGTTGTCGACCAGGTGCGCGAGCAGCTCGAACTCCAGGTAGGGGAGCGTCAGTTGCTGCCCGTCGACGGTGACGGTGCGCTGTTCGGGGTCCACCACCAGGCCGGTGTCCGGGTCGACGGCGGGCCGGGCGGCCGGGGCGGGGCGCGGCCGCCGGGGCGGGGCGGCGGCGGTGTGGTCCGAGAAGATGGCTTCGAGCCTGGGGTAGCGCACGGCCATGGCGGATGCTCCTTCGGCGGGTCGGTGCGGAGTCGGTGCGAATGGTTGCGAGTCGGTACGGGCCGGTACGGGCCGGTCAGCGGGCGGGGTGCCAGGGGTGCCAGGAGGCTTCCAGCCGGGCGGTGCCGTCCGGGGCCGCGACGGTCCGCCAGCTGGCCCGCAGCCGGACGGGGCGCTCGGCGGAGGCGGCGGCCGGTGCCGGGGCCTGGGCCGTGACGGCGTGCAGGACGGGGCTGTCCAGCGGGCTCTCCGCCAGGCGTCGGCCCACGGCGGCGAGCGCGGCGCGCAGGCGGCCGCGGCCGGCGGACGGGAGGGAGGGGTGGAACGCGGCGACGATGGACATGGCAGGTCACCTCCGTGACAGGACAGCGGGTGGAGGGGGTGCGCGAGGGCGCGGGTGGTGCGGTCGGCGGGGCGTCAGCCGTGCGGCCGGTGGCGGGCGGCGGCGCGGCTGAGGCGGCGCGCGGCGGCCGGCGGGAGGTCCGCGAAGTCGGCGAGCCAGTCCGGGCGGTGGCCCTGACGGGCCAGCAGGTAGGCCAGGTGCACGCGCGGCTCGTACGCGCAGGCCCGGGTGTTGGGCGTGCCGGAGTGCGGGCAGGCGCCGGGGTCGTCGAGGCGGTAGTTCCTCTCGACGCCGTCGTGCAGGGCGAGGCGGACGCGCGGGCAGTGGTGGTGAAGGGCGGTGCGCATGGCCGTACTTCCTTCCTTCCCCGGGTGCGGGGCGGTCGAGGTTTCCGGGTCGGGGCCGGGGCGGCGGTACTGTCGGGCGCCGCCCCGGCGGCGGCTCAGTGGTTGAGCGCGGTCTGGACGATCTTGATGATGACCATCACCATCGCGACCAGGAGGTAGGCGCGCAGGGCGCCCATGCCGACCTTGCGGGCGGTGGACATGACCGGCTTGCCGAGGGTGTCCAGCGGGGGCATCCGCCACTCCTCGCGGCCGGTGCGGTCGATGGGGTCCTCCTTGGTGGCGGTGCGGCCGAAGGTGAAGAAGTACCCGGCGACCAGGACACCCGCCACGCCGCAGCCGGCCATGATCCACAGGATGGCCTGCGAGCTGATGTCGGGCCAGACCACGGCGGCGGTCAGGATCAGTGACAGCATCACCAGGACGCCGACCACGGCGGAGGTGAAGGCGTTGGTCTTGGGCCCGTTGACCCAGGGCCCCAGCACGGCCTTGTCGTTGCAGAGCAGCAGCAGGAACACCGTCGCCGAGGGCAGCAGCACACCGGCCAGCACCTGGACGAACTGCGTCATCAGGCCCTGGGTGTAGTCGGTGGACAGCAGCGTGATCGCGGCGGCCGCGACCACCAGGCCGGCGTAGATCGCGTAGAAGCCCTTGGCGCCCTTGACGCCCCGGTGCAGCGAGTGCTTGATGCCGAACACGTCGCCGATGGCGTAGGCGGTGGAGAGGGAGACGGCGAAGGCGCCGATGATCGAGGCGTCCAGCAGGGCGATGGCGAACAGCACGCCCACCACGTGTCCGGCCTTGTCCTCAAGGCCCTTGGCGACGGCGCCCGCGTCGGAGAACTGGCCGAAGCCGTCGGTGCCGGCGAAGGCCGCGGCGGTGAAGCCCATCATCGCGGCGGCGCCGATGATGACGATGGCGATC